>NZ_JAWIIV010000020.1:0-117576 GCF_035916955.1 Noviherbaspirillum album
CTCGCAACAGAACTTATTCTTTCCGTCGCAGTGCTGTCGAAGCGTTTTGTTCGTCAGCAGCAGAGAAACGAGATTATGGACGCATTCCTAAATCCCGTCAACACCGTCTCCAAACTTTTTTAGTGGCAGAAGGTTCCCGTTAGAACTATTGCTTACAAATAAACTTATGTGCAAGTCATTGCGCCGACCTCTGCGGAGCAATGATGACTACCGCATTTATCGGGATAAACAAGCCCGGCCGCATACCAAGCTGAAGCTGGCTTAGGGTTTCTTCCTCAAGCTTTGCGAATAGCGGATTGTATCGAGGCATGCGTCCACCAAGCGCTCCGCATATGCAACGAGATCAAAGGCCTGGTCTGCAAACAACCAGTTCCTTATCGCACCGTCGATTCCTGCGTGAAACATGACTGCCGCCAAAGGTATATCGACGTCATTTGAAAGCTGTCGTTTTTCAACGGCAAGTTCCAAGAGTTTGGTCAGTCGCTCGCGCCCGTTCAGGAATGCTTCTTGCTGACGGATGTAGGCCGGATCGGCTCGGTCGACGAACTCGCACTTGTAGTACAGGATATCGAAGACCTTTCGCATATGGACATCGTTTGCGGTCTGGGTAAGGAAAAATATGCAGACGCTGCGCAAGTGCCCAAGCGGATCCTCATTGTTCGAATTAACGCCTGAGGAAGCCAGCTCCTCCATTGGCAATCGCACGCGTTCGCACATTGCGTTGAACAGATCGCTTTTGTTTTTGAAATGCCAATAGATAGCGCCGCGTGTCAGACCTGCGGCTTCAGCCACGGCCTCAAGCGTGGTACGCGCATAGCCGGCGCGGTGAAATACATCTTCCGCAGCGTCGAGCAAATGGTTGCGGGTTTCAAGCGCTTCTTCTTTGGTTTTCCTTGCCATATGGGTAGGGAGTAGGTTGGGTTGCCGACTTGAACCAGCAACATACATTCAAGATCGTATGTATAATACACCGATACCACGGAGGCGGATAGCGGAATGTCACTGATCGGTCATATCTGCACATTCTTGCAATCTACAGTAACTTATTTCATTTTTGTCCCGGAAGACCTACATGAGAGCACTTTACCGATATACCCCGTTGGCGGGCTTACTCGCCGCCGCGTTGAACTTGTCGGGCTGCGGCGAACAGCTCGCGAGCGCCCATGCACAGGCTCCCGGGGGCATGCCTCCGCCGGAAGTGTCGATCGTCACTGCGGCTCCCGAACGGCTGACGCTCACCGATGAACTTCCGGGACGGCTTGAAGCGACCCGAGTTGCAGAGGTCCGGGCGCGGGCTGCCGGCATCGTGACCAAGCGAGCATTCCGCGAAGGCAGCGAAGTCAAGGCTGGTGAGCTTCTGTTCCGTATCGACCCTGCTCCGTTTGAAGCAGCGGTAAGCAGTGCCCAAGCCGCGCTTGCGCGAGCCGAAGCCAATTACTCGCAAGCCAGCACGACCGCGCAGCGGTACAAGCCTTTGGTGGAAACCAATGCGATCAGCAAGCAGGAATATGACACTGCGCTCGCAACGCAGAAGCAGGCCGCAGCCGATGTACAAGCGGCCAAGGCAGCATTGGTAACGGCCCGGTTGAATCTCGGCTATGCGACGGTCAATGCCCCGATCTCCGGTCGTATCGGCCGTGCATTGGTGACAGAGGGCGCACTGGTCGGCCAGGGAACTGCGACACCGCTGGCCACCATCCAGCAGCTCGACCCCATTTACGTAAACATCACGCAATCTGCATCCGAGGCCTTGAAACTGCGCCGCGCAATGAGCGCGGGCCAGTTGCAGAAAGCCGGCAAGGATGAAGCAAAAGTTACGATCGTGTTGGAGGATGGCGAGGCTTACCCGCAGGCGGGCAAACTGCTGTTCTCGGACCAGACGGTGGACCCGAGCACGGGCGCCATCACATTGCGGGCCCTCGTGCCGAATCCCGACCGCTTCCTGTTGCCCGGCATGTATGTACGCACCCGGGTGGAGCAAGCCGTGCGTGAAAATGCAATTACCCTGCCGCAGCAGGCGGTGCAGCGCACGCCGAAGGGCGCATCGGTCATGGTCGTCGGCGCGGACAACAAGGTGACGCCGCTGCCGGTGAAGGCCGACACTGCACTCGGAAACAAGTGGGTAATCAGCGAAGGGCTCAAAGGCGGCGAAAGGGTGATCGTGGAAGGATTCCAGAAGGCACAGCCTGGCACGGTGGTGAAGGCCGTGCCCTGGAAGCAAACCGGCGCGCCGGCGCCCGCTCAGCCCACGGCGCAACCCGCAGTCCCGCAGGGTGGCCAGCAACAGTCGGCTCAAACGAAATAAGAGAGCAAGCGAATGGGAAAATTCTTTATTGATCGCCCGGTCTTTGCCTGGGTGATCGCGGTCTTTATTTTGCTCGGCGGTGCGCTGTCCATTACAGGACTGCCCGTCGCGCAGTATCCGACGATCGCTCCGCCTTCCGTGGTCATCACGGCCATCTATCCAGGCGCCACGGCGCAGACGCTTGAAAACAGTGTCACCAGCCTGATCGAGCAGGAACTCAATGGCGCTCCGGGCCTGCAGTACATGGAATCGCAAAGCCAGGGCAACGGACAGGCGCAGATCACCGCGACTTTCGTTCCCGGCACAAACATCGACCTGGCTGCGGTCGAGGTGCAAAATCGCATGCGCCGCGTCGAGTCGCGGTTACCTCAGGCCGTCACTCAGCAAGGCGTGCAGGTAACCAAGGCGCGCAGCAACTTCCTGATGGTCATCACGCTGTTGTCCAAGGATGGCAGCATGGATCCGATCGCCCTCGGCGATTACATCTCGCGCAACATCCTCAATGAAGTCAAGCGCGTGCCCGGCGTGGGGGAGGCGATTCTCTTCGGCACCGAGCGTGCGATGCGCATCTGGATCGATCCGGACAAGCTGGTTGGCCTGCAGCTGACGCCGACCGATGTTGCCAACGCGATCCGGGCGCAAAATGCGCAGGTCGCTTCCGGCACGCTGGGTGAACTCCCCGCGCCCGGCAGCCAGCAGGTCACCGCGCCCATCGTGGTCACAGGCCAGCTCAACAGCATAGAGCAATTCGGCAACATCGTGCTGCGGGCGAATACCGACGGTTCCGTCGTACGCCTGCGCGATGTCGCCCGTGTCGAACTCGGCGGGCAGGCTTATGCCACATCCGCACGGATCAACGGCAACCCGTCGTCGGCGATCGGCTTGCAATTGTCGCCGACGGCGAATGCGCTCGCCACTGCGACTGAAGTGCGCGCAAAGATGGCGGAGCTGGAGAAGTACTTCCCGGCCGGCATTCAGTACGAAATTCCCTACGACACTTCCAAGTTCGTGAAAATCTCGATCGAGGAAGTGGTCAAGACACTGCTTGAGGCGGTGTTGCTGGTGTTCCTGGTGATGTACCTGTTCCTGCAGAACATACGCTATACGCTGATTCCGACCATCGTGGTGCCGGTCGCGCTCATGGGCACCTTTGCCGCGATGTTCGCGTTCGGATTTTCCATCAACGTGCTGACCATGTTCGGCATGGTGCTGGCGATCGGCATCCTGGTCGACGATGCGATCGTCGTGGTGGAAAACGTCGAAAGGATCATGAGCGAGGAAGGCCTGCCGCCGGCGGAAGCCACGCGCAAGGCGATGAGCCAGATCACCGGTGCGATCATCGGCATCACGCTGGTACTGATCGCGGTGTTCATCCCGATGGCATTCTTCGGCGGCGCGGTGGGCGCGATCTACCGTCAGTTTTCGCTATCCATGGTGGCTTCCATGGCGTTCTCGGCGCTGATGGCGCTGACGCTGACACCCGCCCTCTGCGCTACCCTGCTCAAGCCGGTACAGGCGGGGCATCATCACGAGAAGCGCGGTTTCTTCGGCTGGTTCAACCGCAAGTTCAATTCCGCAACCAACGGCTATCAGCGCGCGGTGGTGGGCATGCTCGGCAAGACAGGCCGCTACATGATCGTGTATGGACTAATACTGGCCGTGGTCGGACTGTTATTCATGCGGCTTCCGTCGTCCTTCCTGCCGAACGAAGATCAGGGTTATATCCTGACCAATATCCAGCTGCCGCCGGGCGCGAGCGCGAACCGCACGCTGGATGTGGCCAAACAGGTGGAAGGTCATTTCCTCAAGCAGCCGGGTGTCGAACACATCATCGCCGTGATCGGCTTTTCATTCTCCGGCAGCGGTCAGAATGCGGGTATCGCCTTCGTTCCGCTCAAGGACTGGAACGAGCGCGGCTCGGACACGGCGGACACCATTGCCGGCAAAGCCATGGGTGTATTCATGGGCATCAAGGATGCCGTCGTGTTCGCGCTGAACCCGCCGCCGATTCCTGAACTCGGCAATGCGACAGGCTTCAATTTCCGCCTGCAGGACCGCAGCGGCATGGGCCGCGAGGCGCTGCTGGCGGCGCGCAACCAGTTGCTGGGCATGGCGGGCAAGAGCAAGATCCTCGCCGGCGTGCGTCCGGAGGGACTGGAGGATGCGCCCCAGCTACAGGTCGATGTGGACCGCGACAAGGCCAGCGCGCTTGGCGTATCGTTCGCCGATATCAACAACACGCTGTCCACGGCGCTCGGTTCATCCTATCTCAACGATTTCCCCAACCAGGGCCGACAGCAGCGCGTCATCCTGCAGGCGGAATCGACCAAGCGGGTCCAGCCGGAAGACTTGGGCAAGCTGTACGTGCGCAATGCCAGCGGCAACATGGTGCCATTGTCGACCTTCATTTCCGCAAAGTGGATCAACGGCCCGGTGCAGATCGTTCGCTACAACGGTTATCCGTCGATGAAGATCGCCGGCCAGGCTGCGCCGGGTTTGAGCTCAGGCGAAGCGATGGACGAGATGGAACGCCTGGCGGGCCAGCTGCCGGCCGGATTCGGCTTTGAATGGACCGGCCAGTCGCGCGAGGAGCGCACTTCCGGCGCGCAGATGCCAATGCTGATGGCCCTGTCCCTGCTTGCGGTGTTCCTGGTATTGGCCGCGCTGTATGAAAGCACCTCGATCCCGTTGTCGGTAATGCTGGTGGTGCCGCTCGGCGTGCTCGGGGCGGTGCTTGGCGTAACGCTGCGCGGCATGCCGAACGACGTGTACTTCAAGGTCGGCCTGATCACGATCATCGGGTTGTCCGCGAAGAATGCGATTCTGATCATCGAATTCGCCAAGGACTTGCAGGCGCAAGGTAAGGGACTGGTCGAGTCCACGGTGGAGGCAGCCAAGCTTCGCTTCCGCCCGATCATCATGACTTCGCTCGCCTTCATTCTCGGCGTGCTGCCGCTGACCCTTGCCACGGGTGCCGGCTCGGCGAGCCAGCGCGCCATCGGTACGGGGGTGATGAGCGGCATGATCACTGCTACCGTGCTGGCGGTATTCTTCGTGCCCGTGTTCTTCGTGGTCGTGCGCCGACTGTTCAAGGCAAGCAAGCGCCAGGAAGAGTTCTGGGCCACCCATTCACCGAAAACCGCTCCAGACGACGTCGGGGGGATCTGAACATGCTCAATTTGCGCAAATCCGTCTTTCTATTGCTTTCGGCAGGCGTACTGAGCGCCTGCTCTCTCGCGCCAAAATATGAACGTCCGTCCGTGCCGGTCGCTACATCGTTCCCGACCGAACCGATGACTTCGGCGTCGAACCCGTCGGGAGTTACCGCGGAAACCGGCTGGCGCGATTTCTTTCAGGATCCGCGCTTGCAGGTGCTGGTCGAATCGGCCCTTGCCAACAACCGCGATCTGCGCGTCGCCGCGTTGCGTATCGAAGAGGCACGGGCGCAATACAATATCGTCGCCGCCGACCTGCTGCCCAACTTCAATGCGGCGGCCGGCGGATCACGGGGCCGTAGTTCGGGAGCGACCTCTCCGATCGGAGTCTCCGGGGTGACGAACGTTTATCAGGTCGGTCTCAATCTTGCCGCCTTCGAACTCGATTTCTTCGGCCGGGTGCGCAGCCTCAACGAAGCGGCGCTGTCACAGTATCTGGCCACCGAGGAAGCACAGCGCGCAGCGCAGATCAGCCTGATTGCCGAAGTCGCCAAGGCCTATCTCGCCGAACGCGCTTTCGCCGAACAGCAGGAGTTGGCACAAAACACGCTGAAGGCACGCGAGACGGGGTATAGACTGGCTCAGCAGCGCTTCGAGGTGGGCGCATCGTCAGCCCTCGATCTGCGCCAGAACGAAGTGCTCGTGCAGACCGCCCGGGCTTCGCTTGCCACGCTGGTGCGGCAGCGGGCCCAGGCGCAGAATGCGCTGACGGTACTGACCGGCCGGCCATTTGCCGAACTGCCGCCGGCGCGCAGCCTGTCTGAGCAGAACCTGATGGCCGACCTGCCGCCGGGCCTGCCATCCGATCTGCTGACGCGGCGTCCCGATATCCGCGCCAGCGAACGGCAACTGATCGCCTCCAACGCCAGTATCGGTGCCGCCCGCGCAGCGTTCTTTCCGCGCATTTCGCTTACCGCCGGCATCGGCAGCGCCAGCACTGAGTTAGGAGATCTGTTCGAGGCTGGCACTCGGACCTGGTCATTCGTGCCGCAGCTGGTGCTGCCGATCTTCGATGCGGGACGCAACCGTGCCAATCTGACGCTGGCCCAGGTGCGCAACAACATCGCAGTGGCCAATTACGAAAAAACGATACAGGTCGCGTTCCGGGAAGTGTCCGACGCCCTGGTGGCACGCGGCGCCATCGATGAGCAGATCGATGCCCAACGCAGGGTGCTGGAAGCCCAGGCGGAGCGCCTGAAGCTGGCGGAATTGCGTTACCAGAACGGCGTGGCCAGCTCACTGGATGTGCTGGATGCGCAGCGCGAGCTGTTCTCCGCCGAACAGACGCTGGTGCAGGCACGCTTGCTGCGGCTTACCAATGCCGTCGACCTGTACCGGTCATTGGGTGGCGGGCTTAACGAGAAAGCCACGCGCTGATTCTGCCGTATCACAGTGTTCCCGCGCTTCAGCGCGGGCGCCGGCTTCCCCCGGCCGGGCATGCAACCCGAATGGCGAAAAAAAGCGCCGGCTCCGTTTCATTACGGAGCCGGCGCTTTTATTTACCGAATGTCACTGATTTGGTCGCGGCCTGCGAAACTGCCTTTTCTTGGGATAACCATTGGTCTGGCTTTTCCCGCCGCCCTGCTTGCGCGGCCAATTGGGCCCGGCATTCATCGACCCTGGATTGTCAAGCCATGCACTCAATTGCTCGGAAATCTGGGCAATGCCGCCCGTGACGCGCAAATACCGGTTCCTGAATGTCTTTCTCAGGAATTCGTCGGCCGGTGCCGGAATATCTTCACGAAGGCCGATCATGCGCTGGCAATTGCGCAGCGACGGCGCCGTACGCAGATCGTCCAGCGAGACCGACGCCAGTTCAAGCTGCGGAAAGCGCGGCTGCAGGTCTTCGAAATCGCGCGTGCTGATACCAATCAGCGCAATCATCGGCTTGAACGTACTGTTCGGTGACGGCGGCAATTTCGGGTCGAACAAAGGCTGCACGTCCATTTCGGCAAGGTGCGCCTCGTCGTCTTCGGCAGCGGAGCTTGTCTGCGGCGCTTGTTGCTCCATGGCGGACGCGCTGTAGGCGGCCTGCTTGGAAAGCGACTGATTGACCTGATGCCCTCGCTTGGGCCGCTGGTCGGCCGGCAATGCCTGTCCGGCGCCGGTCATGGCGGCCTGGAACAGTGACGAGAGCATCTGCGGCCCGCCCTTCTCCATCAGTGACTTGACCAGGGCGCTGGCCAATTCTTCGCACACCATTGCAACAAAGGGGCGCGCCAGCTCGGCGAAATTGCCCGCGGCGACCTGAGACTGAGGCGAAGCCGCATGCCTGCTTCTGCTGTTGTCCGCTGCCTGCTGCGGGCGAGGAGCATGCGCCCGCTCACCGGCCGGCGGCTTTTGCCGAGGCAGGGTTGCCGCAGGTGGCATGGCTTCTTCGACAGGAGCGCTCGCCTCGGCAGGCTCGTCTTCAACGGACTCTCCGCCCATCGCTCCTGCTGCCGGAGAATCCTGCTGCGGCCGGTCGGCGCCGCTTTGATTCCCATCTTCCATCAAATCCGCTCCGTTTGGGTCCTCGATGGCATCCGGCGTCGCCTGCTGGCTGGGCGCGGTATCGGCTACCTCCTCGTGCGCCGCCTTCGGTGCATTGAACAAGTCGTTCTGAGGCAT
Source organism: Noviherbaspirillum album (assembly GCF_035916955.1). Lineage (NCBI taxonomy): Bacteria > Pseudomonadati > Pseudomonadota > Betaproteobacteria > Burkholderiales > Oxalobacteraceae > Noviherbaspirillum > Noviherbaspirillum album. The sequence continues at coordinate 8,131 of NZ_JAWIIV010000020.1, forward strand.
CGCATCGAGCTTTTGCAAGATGCTGTGCAAGCGCTGCCGGATGGCCTGGAAGCCCTGCGAGATCGAGATCAGCTTGCGATGCCGCGATTCCGACAGCACTTCCTGCGCATTGAAGACATCCTTGGCCTTAATTTCTTCCAGCTGGGAAGATTTAAGTAACTGGCCGCCCTTCATTTCCAGAAGGCGTGAAGCAATTTTCTCCCACTCTTCTTCTGTCCACTTAATGACGGTGGGCGCCGCTGCCGTTTCAGGTTTACGAGGCATAACTTCTCAATACAAAATTGGTCTTGATAATGGCCGAATGGCCTTGTTTTATTCCTGTGCGTATTTCGCCCGGGTCGGACAGAAGTTTCATGCTATCTGTCTATGGGCACGCAAGTTCTGCTTAAGTTCCATCCAAAAAGTCCGCACGCCAGAGCCTTGTAAGCTTGCAAGCCCCGTGCTGTGTCGGCGCCGGCTCGTTCGATAAAGAGCGATGCGTAATATTGACGGCGGAACATGCGAACAGTAAAAGGATAGCACGATCGGTCGAGAAAGAATGCCTCTATTCTTTCGACCGGAACAAATAATTGGACCGGAGGCACCTAAGCGGTATCGCACGGTTGCAATCACCGATGTACCGAGTATTACGCGTGCGCCACGAAAATCGCATCAAAACCTGTGACTATCGATGCGTTTAATTAAAGTTCGGCTTGATCTTTATCAGGCAGGATTAGCGAACGAACACGAGCCTGCCGCTGTCCACCTCATCATTCGTTAAATTGCCGGCTCCATCTTTATCTTTAAAATAAGGATTACACATGCGTACCACCGTTTCAGCGGCAAAGGCTGTCGAGCTTGAATTACAGCATGCACGCGAAGGAATGATGTATTACACGAAGCTCGTCGAAAACCTTGAGGATGTGCTGGAGACACTGGCTGCGATCGAGCCGCCCACGACGGCGAAAAAGACAACAGGACGGGGTCGGCCGGCACCCGGAACAAAATCGAAACTGACGGGAAAAACCCGGCAAGCGGTGTCCAGGTCCTCAGGCAAGTCGGGCTTGCCGCCGACAGGAAAGGAGTTCTGGCCCACGCTGCTGACGGATGTTCCGCAACCGGCGGCAGAAATCTTCAAGGCGGCCGTCGATGCCCTCGGCATCCGCCCGTCTGCCGACGACAGGAAAAAACTCACGCAGCGAATGTCGAATGCGTTGAGCGTGATGGCCAAGAATGGCGAGATTCATGTGGAAGGCGACCGCCGTACACGCCGCTACGCCAGGAGTCCGCGCAGCGCTTCCTGAGATTGGCACCGGCTGCATCGGCACTGCCTTCGCCAGCGAAATCGGCGTGCACCCGCAGCTTGTCCAAGTCCATTGTCTTTCAGCGCCGTACCGGCGCAGAATGCGAGTTGAATTGCACGCCGAGCACGCTGGCGAGTACCAGAATCAGGCCGGCGAGCGATATGCCCGTCATCGATTGACCGAGCAAGATCCATCCCAGCACAACGGCTGTCACGGGACTCAGCAGGCCCAGCGACGACACGGCCACCGGCGACAGTCTGGCGATTCCGCGAAACCACAGGCTGTAAGCCAGCAAGGCGCCCGCCATTGAAAGATACAGATAGGCGGCGATGTGGGTAGCATTGAGCGGGGGCAGCGGAGGGTCGACGAAGCATGCCAGCGGCATCAGCATGGCGCCGCCGAGCAGGAGCTGCCAGCCGGTGAATGCCATGACCGGCAAGTCCGGGCGCCAGCGCCGCGACAGGTAAGTGCCGGCAGCCATGGATGCCGCGCCGAGCAATGCCGCGCCGACCCCGATCCAGTCCCAGGACGCTCTCGGCGACAACAGCAGTGCTGCCATACCCGCAATACCGGTAACGCCTGCAATGACGCCCAGTGCAGCCGGACGTCTCCTTTCCATTGCCCATACCAGCAACATCATGAGTATTGGCTGTATCGATCCTGCAACCGCAGCCACGCCGCCGGGCAGCCGGTACGCGGCAAGGAAGAGCAGCACCTGGAACAGTCCGATGTTCAGGAAAGCCAGCACCGCGAGCCGGCCCCAATCCGCGCGAAACGGAATCCGCCTGCAATAAATCAGCAGCAACACGCCTGCGGGCAAAGCGCGGATCATGGCCGCAGTCGCCGGCCGGTCTGGCGGCAGCAGTTCAGTCGTCACGATATAAGTCGAGCCCCAGATGACGGGAGCCAGTGCGGTAAGCAAGGTGTCGATGACCGATCGCCGGTTTGTTGACATCGCAAGATATCCCTAGTCCTTGTTTTTCTTTTTGCCGGATCCCGCTGCCGGCCGGTTTCCGCATGCAACATTCGCGTCGCGGTCATCAGAGCCGGCGCGTGATCTTACGCCAGTCCGCCATTAACGTTAATGATTTGCCCGTTAACCCAGCGCGATTGTTCGGATGCCAAGAATGCGATGACATCGGCGATGTCCTCCGGATTGCCAAGCCTGCCCAGCGGCGTCAGCTTCGGCGCTTCCTCGCGCCGCGCCGGAGGAACCATTTCCGTATCGGTAGGGCCCGGTGCGACCGCATTGACGGTAATGCGCCTTGGCCCCAGTTCGCGCGCGAGCGCTTTCACCAGCTGCTCGACGGCAGCCTTGCTGGCCGCATAAAGGCCGGCATTCGGCTTCGGCTGAATGGTCAGCACAGTCGATACGCCGATGATGCGGCCATCCTCGCCGAGGCGTCGCGCGGCTTCTGCGAAGATCAGCAGGGTGCCGCGGGTATTGGCATGGAAAGCCTGTTCGAAATCGACATGAGTGACTTCCGTAATCGGCTTGAAAACGACATTGCCTGCGTTGGCCACCACTACGCGCAGACTGCCCAGCTCGCGCTCTACGGTATCGAACAGGCCCGACAGGTCGGTGAGCGTCGAAAGATCCGCCTGCAATGCAATGGCCTTGCCGCCTTCCCGCTCGATTTCCTTTACGACAGCTGCGGCTTCTTCTTCCCGCGCGCGATAAGTGATGGCTACCGGCATGCCTTCGCGGGCGAGCCGTTTGGCAAGTGCTCTTCCGATGCCGCGCGAGCCGCCAGTAACAAGCGCGACGCCTACAAGCGCAACGCCCGGGATTGTGTTTTCCATGATCATCTCCTGCAAAAGGTAATGGGAAGGGCAAGGTGAACGAGAGGGTGCAAGGAGGAACACCTTGCCGATACCGCAAACACTGCCCTGTCCACACCACAAAGTCTGACATCGCAAACCGTTTTTGATAATCTGGCTTAAATTTGCAGGATTTAAAAAAACTATTTTCAAATGGCGCAATCATGGATCACTTCAACCGGATGTCCACCTTCGTGCGGGTCGTTGCAGACGGAAGTTTTTCCGCTGCCGCCAGAAGACTGCGCGTGTCGTCCGCCGCGGTTGGCAAGCAGATCCAACTGCTCGAAGGCTGGCTGGGCACCCGACTGTTCGACCGCACCACCCGGCGTCTCAGGCTGACCGAGGCGGGCGTGGCATTCCACGAACGCTGCATCCGCATCCTGGAAGACCTGGAAGAGGCACAGCGCGCGGCCGGCGCGCTTCAGGCCCAGCCAAAGGGCCATCTGCGGATCAGCAGCCCGGTATCTTTCTCGACATTGCATCTCGGCGGGCTGCTGGCAGGTTTCCTCAACGCGTATCCGGACATCAGCGTCGAGATGGAGCTCAACGACAGAATGGTCAATCTGGTGGAGGAAGGCTTCGACCTTGCCATTCGCATCGGCAATCTTCCCGATTCGAACCTGGCCGCCCGGCGCATCGGACGCAGCCGCTTCGTGCTGTGCGCGGCTCCCGGCTATCTGAAGCGCAGGGGTGTGCCCAGGCGGCCCGTCGATCTTCTGAAGCACGACTGCGTGGAATATGCATTGGGGCAGCAGGAGTGGCATTTCACCAGCCCGTCGGGCAAGTCCGAGACCGTCGACGTCGCCGCGCGTCTCAGGGCCAATAACGGCACGATGCTCAATGCCGCGGTGGCCGAGGGCTTCGGCGTGCTTTACGTTCCAAGCTTCATTGCCGGCCGGGATATCGAGGCCGGGCGCCTGATACCGCTGCTGCCATCGTACAAGACCAAAGAGCTGGGTATTTACGCAGTCTATCCGGCAGGCCGTCACGTTCCTGCCAAAGTGCGCGTCTTTATCGATTTCGCCACAGCATACTTTGAAGCCGCGTCTTATTGAATTCGCCAAGAAATTGCGCGGGAGACACATCACTATCGATGCGGTCGCACTGGGGCCGGACGCCGCCTGGATCAACGGACAGGTGCTGCGCGCCAACGGCGGCCTGGCGTGAATTACCCCAGTTTGCATAGAATGGATGTGCTCAATCCACGGAGAACCTGATGCCGATTTCCTCCAGCAGCACGCTATACTGTTCCGCCCTGGGCATTTTCCTTGCGGCGGCATGCCTCCTCGTGTGGCTCAGCCTTGGCGTCGGCATTATTGGGCAGGACGGCGACCCCGCCAACCGGATGTATTTCGGTGTGCTCGCCGTCGGCTTCCTCGGTGGCGCCCTCGCGCGCTTCCGGCCTCGTGGCATGGCGCACGCGATGTTCGCTACCGCGCTGGCTCAGGCCCTCGTCACCGCAATCGCGCTGGCTGCAGGCATGGGTCTCCCGTATAGCGGACCGGCCGAGATTCTGGCATTGAACGGCTTTTTCATTGCGCTGTTCGGAGCATCGGGCTGGCTGTTCCGGCGCGCCGGCCGTACATCGGGTCAGCATATCAATCGGGCCGCGTGATCGATTGCGAAGGCTGGAGCGCGGCATCGGCAAACCGGATCAAAGTTGATTATCATGGGCAGGAAATCAAAACGGCATCCATGCGTCCCAACGACCACCTACCCAACTTCCAGGTTTCCCAGTTCGGAGCAAATGCCGAATCCTTCCTGTTCGATCTAGTCAAGCTCGACGGCAGGACGGATGTGCCGCGTCCCTTCCTGCACCGGCACAGTTACTATCATCTGCTGTGGATATCCCACGCGCGCGGCAAGCATCTGCTGGATTTCGAGACGCTGGAAGTCAAGCCGCGTTCCGTGTTCTTCATCTCGCCGGGCCAGATGCATGCCTGGAGTTCTGACAGCCCTCCTTCGGGTTTCGTGCTCAATCTCAGCGCCGAGTTCATCCTGCAGATCTATGCGCGCCAGGAAGACATTCCCTTCTTCGGCATCGCCAATGCGCACTCCGCCCTCTATCTCTCGGCGGAGCAGCATGACGAGCTGCTGCCGCTGCTGACAGGAATCGAACAGGAATACGCCGCCAGGGACACGTGGAGTCATGACGCAATCCGCGCGAGCGTACTGATGCTGCTGACGCGCTTGCGACGTCTGCTGCCAGAACAGCCCGGAGAGCACGCGGCGCCGAAGCACTACAGCCTCACGAGGCGCTTCAAGCTGCTGGTCGAGCAACATTATCTCGACTACCGCTCGGTGAACGACTATGCGAACGCGTTGCTCGTGACCGAACGACGGCTCAATGAAGCGGTCAGGAGCACGACGGGAAAGACGGTGACTGCGCTCATGCATGAAAGGCTGCTGCTCGAAGCCAAGCGGCTGCTCACGCAATCCGATCTCGACATATCGCAGGTCTCGTATCGCCTTCGTGTCGAGGACCCGGCTTATTTCTCCCGCTTCTTCAAGAAGCATACCGGCATGAGCCCGCTCGAATTCAAGAAGACGTTTTCCGGGCCGGTGTACTGATGTTGCCTTGAATGCAATACTGGCGCTGCGGAAAAGTCCAAGAAAAACGCGCTTGCGTCCTAACCGTTTTGCGCATCGGTCGTTTAATCTCGTTCTCAAGCTGCCCGCGTCCACAATAACAGCGCAACAACGCGGACAGGTTTGAACAACCCTGGCAGGAGACAAGATGAAAACCACATTACGGTGCACGGCCCTTGCCGTTGCGATGTTGACGATGCCCCTGGCCCATGCGCAGAACAAGGCCGAGGATTACCCGAACAAGGCGGTGCGCGTTATCCTGCCGTTTGCGCCGGGAGGTGCGACCGATGCAATTGCCCGCACGGTTGCGCAGAAATTGTCCGAAAAGTGGGGACAACCGGTCATCGTCGACAACCGCGCCGGGGCGAATGGCAATATCGGCGCCGGGCAGGCGGCGCGCTCCCCCGCCGACGGCTACAGCATCCTGATGGCGACATCCAGCCACGCCATCAATGCGTCCCTGTACAAGAAACTTGACTATAGCCTGGGCAAGGACTTCGCGGCCCTGTCCAATCTGGCGGCCGTTCCCCTCATCCTGGTGGCGCACCCCGAAGTTCCGGCCACGTCGGTAAAGCAGCTTGCAACTTACGCAGGCGCCCAGCCCGGCAAGCTCAATTTCGGATCGGGCGGCGTCGGCACGGCGGCCCATCTGGCGGGCGAACTGTTCAATACCGCATCCGGCGCAAAAATGGTCCATGTCGCCTACAAGGGCGGTGCGCTGGCCATGAACGACCTGCTCGGCGGCCAGATCCAGGTCATGTTCGCCAATCTTCCCGAGGCGCAGGCCCAGGTCAAGTCGGCCAAGCTGAAAGCGCTTGCCATCACGGGCAACCAGCGCAATCCCCAGCTTCCCGATGTGCCGACCTTCGCCGAATCCGGCTACAAGGAAATCGATCTCAAGTCATGGTTCGGAATGTTCGCGCCGAAGAACACTCCCCAGCCGATTGTCGACAAGCTCAGCCGCGATATCGCCGCCGCCGTCGCCGATCCGTCGGTCCAGCAGCGGCTCAAGGACTTGGGCGCCGAACCCATCGGCAACAGGCATGAGGAATTTCAGGCATTCGTCAACAGCGACATCGAACGCTGGCGCGCGCTTGTCCAGAAATCCGGCGCAAGCGTAGATTAATTACAACTGAAAAACGGAAACAAAGCACATGATCATTGATTTAAGAACCTACACGATGGTGCCTGGACGTCTGAAGGCGTTCCTGGAATTATATGAGCGCGAAGGCCTGCCAGTGCAGCGCAAGCATCAGGGAGATCCAATCGGCTACTTCGTCACCGAAATCGGCACGAATAACCAGGTGGTGCACATGTGGGGTTACGAAAGCCTGGGCGACCGCGAAAAACGGCGGGCGGCGCTGGATGCCGACCCGGAATGGATTGCCTATCGCGCCAAGAGCGGCGCCGCCGGCAACGTCCAGCACCAGGAGAACAAGATCCTCAAGTCGGTGTCGTTCTCGCCGATGTAAGGACGGATACGTTTACCGGGGCAGCTGCATTTTGGGCTGCCATTCTTTCGGCAGTCATGCCTTGTCGGCCTCTCCGAAAACACGCGCAGCCGCGTTGCCGATATGGGCCTGCATTGTAGCGCCCGCCCCTCGCTCATCGCCGTCGAGAATGGCTTCCACAATCATGCGGTGCTCGGTATCGATATCGGCGGAGTGCTGCATCCGCTCGTGTTGATGCTTGAATTGGCGGGACAGATTCATGGCGAACAAGGCATGCGAGCGCAGCCCTTCCATCACCGATACGAACATTGCATTCCCGCTTGCACGCGCGATTGCCAGGTGAAACCGGAAATCCGCCTCGGCCGATGCCCCGCCGCATTCCGTGGCTGCGCGCAGTTCATGAAAGGCCGTTTCCATCTTCGCCAATCCCCACGCATCACGATGATCACGATGCAATGCGCATTGACCGACGGCGCCGACTTCGATGGTGCGCCTGAAGTCGAAGTAGACGCCGATATCTGCAATACTGGTCAGGGTCCGGTAGCTCGGTATGCCGATGGCCTGTCCGGGCGGCGCGGCGGCAGCAGAGGTTCCATTCCCGCGATGCGCAAGCGTTCCCCTGGCGCGCAGCCTGATCAGCGCTTCACGCACGGTCGGACGCGATACATTGAATTTCCTGCATAGCGCCGCTTCCGTGAATTGGCATCCGCCGGCCTGGAGTTCGCCGCACCGGACAGCTGCCTCGATCGCATCATGCACCATATCGACAAGATTGGAACGCCGGACCAATCCGGGCATGACCTCGGCAGGCATGGTCATGCTCCCTGAGACATGCGCCGCCGCGGAGCCATCGCGTGGCTCGGAGATGGAACGCCGGATACGAGGGCCGCGCTCCATGCGGGTCATGTCGTCAGGCTATTTTCGGGTCTTTTCCCGGCAAGCGCATCGGCCAGGCTGGCGAGCACCATCTCGCCCATCGCGGTCCTGCTTTCTATCGTGGCGCTCGCGCGGTGAGCCTGCAGTACCACATTGTCCATCCCGAACAGCGCCTCGGGCACATGGGGCTCGTTGACGAACACGTCCAGCCCCGCACCCGCGATACGCCCTGTCTTCAGTGCATTGACCAGGTCATCTTCCCTGACCAGCCTGCCCCGCGCAATGTTGACCAGGTAGCCATCCTTGCCCAGTGCCTCGAGTATCTCGGCGTTCACGATGCCCTCGGCCTTGTCCGCGGCCGCGCACAGCACCAGCGCGTCGCTCCGCTCGGCGAGCGTCTTCAGGCTGTCCACGAATTCATAGGGCAAGGCATCGATAGGCTGAAGGTCGGTATAGCCGATGGGGCAGCCGAATCCGCTGACACGCCTGGCGACTGCCTGGCCGACCCGGCCCATGCCGACGATGCCGACGCGCATGCCGCTGAAGCGGCGCGCCAGCGGGATTGCACTTGGCTGCGGATGCGCGGGCCACATGCCGTTGCGCACGAAACGGTCCACCGCGCCGATGTTGCGGCAGGTCGCGAGCAGCAGCCCGAGCGCCAGGTCCGCGACGTCTTCAGTCAGTGCGCCGAAGGTGCCGGTGACGGGGATGCCGCGCCCACGGGCATAGGCTAGATCGACCGCGTCGGTGCCGACCCCGTTCACCGCGACGATTTCCAGCGCGGGCAACTGTTCCATCAATGCCCGGCCGATGCCGGTATGGCCGCCGGTGATGACACCGCGAATGGTCTTGCCGATTTCACGGATGTATTCCTCCTTGTTGTCCTGCTCGTAGTAACGCCTGACCGTATAGAGCGAATCCAGCTTCTGGTTGATGGAAGGTACGAGAATGGGATTGAGCTGCAGAATTTCGGGTTTCATCATTGATTCTTTCGTTGCTGTGGCATGGACGAGCGCTCTCCTTGCCTGCTTGCGGCATGCTGGGCCTGCATTCATCCTTCATGGAATTTGATCGGGCTCGGGCGGAGCAGATCGGCACCTGCCGATCTGCCTAGTTCACCGCGTTCACCGCGTTTACTGCCTGGGCATTCCTGCCCGGTGTCGCCGGTCTCGCGGTCAGTCGACGACGATGCCTTTTTCCTTGATCAACTTTGCATACTTGCTTCTGTCGGCATCGATCAGTCTCTGGAAACCGGCGGCATCGCTTCCCACCGGAACGGCGCCAAGGCTTGCGAATTTGTCGCGGATTTCCGGTGTGTTCACCGCTTCCTGCACATCCGCCGAAATACGTTCGATGAGTTCCTTCGGCGTGCCGGCCGGCGCGAGCAATCCCATCCATGACGTCGCATTGAATCCTGGAACGCCGGCTTCGGCGGCGGTCGGTATGTTGGGCAGGGCCGCCGCGCGCGTCGTGCCCATTTGTGCCAGGGGGCGCAGCTTTCCGGACTTGATATGCGAATTGAGTTCGAGGATGGTCGCGATCGACATATCGACCTGGCCCGCCAGCAGGTCCTGGATGGCCGGTCCTCCGCCCTTGTAGGGCACATGAAGCATCTTCGTTGCGGTGCCGCTGGCCAGCAGTTCCGCCGCGAGATGCATCGAACCTCCCGAGCCGGAAGAGCTGTAGGACAAGCCGCCCTGCTTGGTCTTCGCCAGCGCGACCAGTTCGCTTAGCGATTTCGCCGGCGAATTCTGGTTCACCACGAGTAGAAGCGGCAGCTCGGCGATCAGGGAAACCGCGGTGAAGGCCTTGTCCGCGTTATAAGGCATCTTCTTGTAGAGCGAGGGATTCACCGACTGCGTGCCGAGATTGCCGATTAACAAGGTGTAGCCGTCGGGCGTCGCCCTGGCAACGGTATCCGCGCCTATCATCCCCGCCGCGCCGGGCTTGTTCTCAACGACGACCGGTTGACGCCACTTCTGCGACAGTTGCTGCGCGAGGATCCTGGTACCGGTATCGGTTCCGCCGCCGGGAGCGAAGGGTACGACGAGGGTAACAGTGCGTACGGGATAGGCTGCTGCCTGCGCCTGGGCTTGTACTTGGGTCTGGGCTTGGGTCTGTACGGCAATAAAGCAGCCCAGGGCGGCTGCCGCGACTACTTGCAATGGCTTCATTGGTCTCCTCCGGTTATTCATCATGGGCAAGGTGAATCAACTTTTGCGGCTTCACTGCGAACCGCCTGCCGGAATCGCGGCAAGCCTCCCGTTCTGCGCGTCCGAGGCGGATGGCGTCCAGCCTGCTTGTCGGCGCCGCTTCTTGAATGTTCGCGAATTCACGAGCCCATTGTAGAAACCGGTTTGCATTTAGTCTAAGCTAGATGCTGTATCGATTAATTCAAAACCTGTATCAATGTTCGAACTATTCCAGCTGCGCTGTTTTGTCGTCGTTGCCGAGGAACTCCACTTCGGCAGGGCGGCTGCCCGCCTTTTCATGACCCAGCCGCCGCTGAGCCGCCAGATACAGTTGCTTGAACATGCGCTTGGCGTGCGCCTGCTGGAGCGGTCCACCAGGGCAGTGACCCTGACCGCCGCCGGACAAAGCTTCTACATGAATGCGCGCTACCTGCTGAAGCAGGCGGACCAGGCTGCGATTGAAGCGCGCCGCATCGATACCGGCCGGGCCGGGCGCGTCACGCTCGGCTTCACCGCGGTGGCCGGCTACGACCTGATTCCGGACCTGCTTTCCGCATCAAGGGCCGAGCTTCCCGAGGTGGATATCCTGCTGAAGGAAATGGTGACGCTGGACCAGATCGCCGCGCTGTCTTCCAACATCATCGATCTGGGGTTCATGCGGCCGCTGGATGCAAGGCATTCGTTTGCGAAGGAACTGCTGATCGCCGAGCCGCTGATGCTGGCCGTGCACGTGTCGAACCCGCTGGCGCGAAAGCGCACGATCCGTCCCGCGGACTTGAAGGACGAGCCCTTGATCATGCACTCGCCTGACGAAGGCAAGTACTTCTATAACCTGATTACCGCATTGCTGGGTGCCGCGGGAGTGCACCCGTCGTACGTTCAATACCTCGAACAAAACCACACGATATTGTCCCTGGTGCGCAAGGGACTCGGTGCTGCGATCGTACCCGCATCGGCCAAGCACCTTCAATTTCAGAATATCGTATTCAAGCCGCTCTGGAAGAGCGAGATCCAGGCGGAAATCTATCTCGTCTGGCGCAGCGACAGCCATAATCCGGCGCTGGCGTCGGTGCGCGAATTCACCTTGAAACACTGCAGGCGGAGCCGGCCGGCCGCCTGATGCAATGCGACTGCATTCTCATCGTGCCCAGTAATCCACGACCAGCGACTTGGCGAGGCAGGCACCCAGCGTCTGCACGAACCGCTGGTGCTCGGGATGAACGAGGTAGCCATCCCGGTGCTCGGCGCTTTCGAACGTAAGCGTGAAACAATGGGTAAAGCCATCGTTCAATCCTTCCGGACTGACATTGGTGCCCCATTCGTAGGAAACGATGCCGGGAATCGCATCCCTGAGCTTGCCGAAGTCGGCCACGACCGCATTGACCTGCTCGGCGGTAGCTTCATTCTTGAAGGAAAATAGTACGACGTGGCGGAGGGAGGCTGGAGAATGGGCGGCCATCTTAGATAGGTAGCAATTAATGGGAATGACGACATCCTACACTCGCCAGCCGCTCGGGCGCTGTGCTTTCACAAACTGGACGTGCCTTAGTTTTTATTTTTGATTTGATGCCGGTTTTTCATTGCCGAGAAAAGCATGGCGAATGTCATGGCTCCCCGCGTCGTTGCGCGTTGATCAAGAGCGAAATTCACTCGCCTGGAACTGCCGCGGCGTGACCGGCACGCGCTTTCGCATGGTCACTCATCCTGAAAGCGGCAGCAATGCCCTCGCGCGTCTTCTTGTAATCTGTCCAGTCGAACTTGTCCAGGAACCTGGCGGCTGCCTGCGCGCCGCGGGCAAACAGGTCCTGCTTGTCCACGTCTTTCATCGTGAAGTCCAGCCAGTTGTGGTCTGCGGTATCGATCATCTCCACCAGCTGCCGGTAGTCCGGATTTTGTGCAATGAAATCTTCATCCAGCGTATGGCGCGCGGCATCGAAGATCGCGCTCAGCAACTGCGCCGGTTTTTCGATCCGGGTCGGGACCATGCGGTCGGCCCCGATCTTGACACCGAATGTCGGTGCCAGCGGTACCCGGTAAGGTTCATGGAACAGGTTGATCGGAAAGTTGGACATGATTCCGCCATCCATGAACAAAACTTCCTGCGGCAAGGCCCCGCAATATCCCGCGTTCCGCCATTGTGCCTGCGTGTTTTGAGGGCATCCGGACACACGGTATGGATGAAAGAAAAACGGTATCGACATGGAGGCGCGGGCATAGCAGGCAGGATTGATGTCGTCGGGCGAGTCCCAGTACAGGTGGGCCATCCTTGGAAATTCCACCTTCGTTTCCGTAGTGACATCGGCAGCCACCATGGCCAGCCTTCCCTGCCTGTCCTCGGCGGACAGCGCCGCGCCGCCGCGTATTCCGCTGCGCGCGCGCAGCGATGCCGGCACATCGGCAAGCCGCTTTTGCAGGTCCCGGGTGGTGCGGACGCCCGCACTCTCGAGCGCTTCGGTGAGCCATTTCAGGAATTCGTCTCCTGGATGCAGGCCGAGATCATCGTCCAGGTTGTCCATCACCTGGAGGGCTTTCCATAGCAGCTTTGCCATGCCGGCTTTCTTCAGGGCGGCATCGGTAAAGTTGCGCGCATCCGAATCGCCGTCGATGAACGAGGCAATCGGCATATTGGCCAGCTTGCGCACCAGCTCGTCGCATTTTTCATCCGCCGGCTTTCCCAGTGCGGCGAGCATGACGGCATTGATCGATCCTGCGGACGTGCCGCCGATTCCCAGAAACCGGATGCCGGCCTTCTCCAGCACATAGGTATATCCGACCAGGGCAATGCCGAGCACACCGCCGCCTTCCATGACCAGGTCGACATACTGATGCCCCTCGTCGTCGATAAGATCGGAATACTGGCGGTCGGCGCAGCGCCGGGCGGCTGCCACCGCGGCGACGACGCGGGCTTCCTCGGTGAAGTAAGTGGGATTGATCATGTGGCCTCCTGATGAGTACGTCTTGCGCGAGCAGCCGGATTCCGGTTCGTATCAGTGAGAACAGGCGGATACCATCGACTGCGGAGCACGTTGCGGCGCCAGTGCTGTTTGCGGAACCGGCAACGCGGTCTCCGACGCTGACGACGGTACAGTCGTGGTCACGGTCGGTCTCGAACAGGGCATCGGGATTCAACCGGAACACGGTTGTCGGCCTGGCCATGCCATAAGGGTCGTTGCGGTAGTCGAAGGTAATGGTCGCCGCGCGCGCATCCTCCTTCGACATCAGGACGTGGTTATTCGTCATCATTACGCCAGGCGCCACGAGAAAACCGGTGTCCCGCGAGACGTGCGACTGACACGGTCTTTCAGCTCTATCAGGCACACCGCGCGGCCGACGGCCAAGCCTATTTCGAGGAACGCGCCAGGTTCGAAGTCCGGGCGCCCGATGACGCGCTCCTGCCGGCGTGTGCCCAGCCATTCGCGCAGATGGACCGCCTTGGCGGCACCGGTCTCGGCAGCCAACTTCGGTGCCATTGCGAGGGTCCGGCGGGCGGCTGCAATCTGCCTGCGGGCTGTATCCGGGCTCTCGCAGCGTTCAAGCATGGCCAGGGTACGCGCATGCTCGTTGTGTAACGACCGCCATCTGGCTGCCGCGCGGCGCCAGTCTCCCCGGCCGAGGTAGTCCACGAGCATATCCGCCTCCAGTCACGACTAATGCCTGTCGTTCTTTCCGAAGACAATGCGTCGGCATTCACGGCTTGGCATCACAAAACGCGTGCAACTGACAGTTACCATACTCAATGGCGTCGCAAGGTACAGGAGACTCTCTTGAGTTGATTGATCTACGTCTAAGTGGAGGACATCGTGTTATCGACTACGAACTTTTTATCAATCTGATGTAGTCATGAACGTTCAACCTGATGCGGCAGCGATAGCGTGACGTCCAGAATAAGAATCGCTACCAAACGATTTAAGCTTGCGGCCAAGTCGCAGCTGACCTACGGCTTGCCGGGTTCCGCCGACTTTTTCTGAAGAATGCTGATGCCGCCGTCGGACTCGAGGAAGATATACTGCACGTCTTCAAGAGTGCAGTCGGCTTCGTGCAGCGCCTGTTCAATGTCGCCTTCGGTAATTCGGGCTGACCGCCTTGCATCGTGAAAGATCTGCCCGTCGCGTCCGAGCAATATGGGCGTTCCATCCACCAGGGTTGCCAGCTTGCGACTGCGGGCCGTTGCCGCGGCCACCAGGGTGTTCAACGCAATGAGCGTGGCGGCGACGATCAATCCGCCGGACACGGATTCGTCGGATCCCGAGAGGGAATTGGAGACCGATTCGCTGAGAAGCATGACGACCAGCAAATCGAACGGGCGGAACTGGCCCACCGTCCTTCGCCCTGAAATGCGGACCATCAGCAGCAGCACGCTGTAAATGATGGCGCCCCTGACAATGAATTCCCACCAGGGCAGTTGCATATCAAACATAGGATCCTCCGATGCGAGCGGGCCAACAGGATAAACGGCTCTCCTGTTCGACCACGCGCATGCGGAGGAAGTGTCTTGAATTGCGCCGCCACAAACCGGCGGGTGGCGCTGTCCTGTCAGCTGGAGAACGCGGGAATACCCGTGATGGCGCGGCCGAGGATCAGGGCATGCACGTCGTGCGTACCCTCGTAGGTATTGACGACTTCGAGATTGACCATGTGGCGGATCACGCCGAACTCGTCCGAAATGCCGTTACCGCCCAGCATGTCGCGCGCCATGCGCGCCACGTCCAGCGCCTTGCCGCAGGAATTGCGCTTCATCATCGAGGTGATCTCGACCGCGGCCGTTCCGGCATCCTTCATCCGACCCAGCTGCAAGCAGCCCTGCAGTCCCAGCGTGATATCGGTGATCATGTCGGCCAGCTTTTTCTGGATCAGCTGATTGGCCGCCAGCGGCCGGCCGAACTGCTTGCGGTCGAGCACGTACTGGCGCGCCGTCTCGTAGCAGAACTCGGCTGCTCCCAGCGCCCCCCAGGCAATGCCGAAGCGCGCCGAGTTGAGGCAGGTGAACGGGCCTTTGAGGCCCGATACATGCGGCAGCATGTTTTCCTCAGGCACGAAAACGCCGTCCATGACGATTTCGCCGGTGATCGATGCCCGCAAACCCATCTTGCCGTGGATGGCCGGCGCACTCAGGCCCTTCCATCCCTTCTCCAGGATGAAGCCGCGGATCTGCTCGTCGTCGGTCTTGGCCCAGACCACGAAAACATCAGCGATCGGACTATTGGTGATCCACATCTTCGCGCCGGACAGCAGGTAGCCGCCATCGGTCGTGCGCGCCCGGGTCACCATCGAGCCTGGATCGGAACCATGGTTGGGTTCGGTCAGGCCGAAGCAGCCGACCCATTCGCCGCTGGCCAGCTTCGGCAGGTACTTGCGCTTCTGTTCTTCGCTGCCGAATTCATTGATCGGCACCATGACGAGCGAAGACTGCACGCTCATCATCGAGCGGTAGCCGGAATCGACGCGCTCGACTTCACGCGCGATCAGGCCATAGGAGACGTAGTTGAGGCCGGCGCCGCCATACTGCTCGGGAATGGTGGGGCCGAGCAGTCCGAGCTCGCCCATTTCATTGAAGATTGCGCGGTCGGTGCGTTCATGCCGGAAGGCTTCCAGCACCCGCGGCATCAGTTTGTCCTGGCAGTACGACCGCGCGCTGTCGCACACCATGCGTTCTTCCTCGCTGAGCTGCGACTCGAGCAGCAGCGGGCTTTCCCAGTTGAAGACTTGCTTGTTCGACGCCATGACGTTCCTCCATTGCACTTCGGGACTCCGGAAACGAGGCACTGAACCTGCGGCACCTCACTCTATAGGCATGAATCCTACCGGTCGAGCTGGCGCGGCGCAAACGATAATTTTGTACGAGCCTGTGCGAAAATGGAACTCCGAGATTACCGGATGTTCCGCTATGCGACGCAAGATTCCCAATACCGGCGCCCTGGTTGCATTCGAAGCCGCGGCGCGACACGAAAGCTTCACCAAGGCTGCGGAAGACCTGGCCATGACCCAGAGCGCGGTATGCCGGCAGATTTCTTCGCTCGAGGCGTATCTCGGCGTTCCGCTGTTCCAGCGCACCAGACGGGGCGTCAGGCTGACGGAAGCCGGCATGGCTTACAGCCGCCAGGTATCCGCGACGCTCGAGACGGTCGAACAGGATACCCTGAGCATCATGGCGCACCAGGGACGCGGCGCGACCCTGGAACTCGCGGTGGTGCCAACCTTCGCCTCCCAGTGGCTGATGCCGCGCCTGGCGAGTTTCATCGCCGCACATGCCGATATCACGGTCAACCTCACCACCCGCACGCGGGCGTTCCTGTTCGCCGACACGCAGTTCGACGCCGCCATCTATTTCGGCGATGCGCACTGGCCTGGCACCGAAGCGCACTACCTGATGCGGGAAAACGTGGTGCCGGTATGCAGCCCGCGCATGATTAAGTCGCTGTCGAAGCCGGGCAAGCCGGTATCGCCGGAAACGATTGCCGGTTTGCCGCTGCTGCAGCAAGGCACCCGCCCCTATGCATGGCGCCACTGGTTCGAGTCGGCCGGCGTCAAGGCGGCGAACGACCTGGCCGGGCCGCGTTATGAATTGTTTTCAATGCTGGCGCAGGCCGCCAGGAACGACATCGGCGTGGCACTGATCCCGCCAATGATGATCGAAGACGAGCTTGCCGACGGCCGTCTCATGATCGCCTGCGCGCATACCTATGCCAGCAGCCATGCCTATTACTTGATGGCTCCGGAACAGAAGGCGGGCATGCCTGCCCTGCGCACGTTCGCCGAATGGCTGACCGGCCAGGCTGCCCAGTATCGCGCCGCGGCCGGGATGGATTGACTCCATGCGTGGCCGCGGCGGCGCGGGCCGGTGCCGATCACCGGCGCGTTATCACCAGGCTTTAGCTCTCATTGAGCTTGATGCCCTGCTTTTTCACCAAGGATTTCATCTTTTCCAGCTCGGTCTTGATCTCCGCGGCATGTTCCGCCGGCGTGTTGCCGACCGGGTCCGCGCCGCTCGCCTTCATACGTTCGCGCACATCGGGAATGGCAAGCACTTTCACCACGGCTGCATGCAGCTTCTTGACGATTTCGTCCGGCGTTTTCGGCGGCGCGACCAGACCGTACCAGGCAGGGTCATTAACTTCCTTGAGGCCAAGTTCGGCAAAGGTCGGCACATTCGGCAAGGCATCCACGCGCTTGGACCATGACACCGCGAGCGGGCGCAGCTTGCCGCCATTGATGTGCGAGAGCGAAGACGGCAGATTGTCGAACATCATGTCGACCTGGCCTCCCAGGAGATCGTTCAACGCAGGGCCCGCGCCGCGATAGGGAACATGCAGAATGAAGGTGCCGGTGGAAACCTTGAACTGTTCGCCGATCATGTGCTGGATGGTGCAGGTGCCCGACGTCGCATAGGTCAGCTTGCCCGGATTGCGCTTGAGTTGCTCGATCAGTTGCTTGACGTCCTGCGTGCCGGCCTTCTGATTCACTGTCAGCACATTCGGCGTGCGCGCCAGGTTGGTGACCGGCGTGAATCCGGCGACCGGATCATAGTTGAGCTTGGGGTTGCAGGCCGGATTGACCGCATGGGTCGATACCGTGGAAATGCCCAGCGTGTACCCGTCCGGCTCGGCTCTCGAGACGGCGGTAGCGCCGATGCTGCCGCCGCCGCCGCCGCGGTTTTCCACGACCACGGCTTGTCCCAGTTCCTTGCTCATCCTGTCGGCCACGATGCGGGCGACGATATCGGTGGTGCCGCCCGGGGCGAATGGAACGATCAGCGTGATGGTCTTTTTCGGATAGCCGTCGGTCTGCGCATGGGCGTTTGCCGCCACAAGGCTGGTTGCAAGGCTCGATGCAAGAAGCAGCGCAATATGTTTCAGTCTCATGTTCTCTCCTGTTGAAAGTGCAGCGGGCGTTTAATGAATGGTTGACTGCGTGTGCCCGACATTGCACGATTCCTTTTGCATGCTCCGTGCCAGCCGAGACAATTCCCTAAGCCATTGATTTCAATGGGCATTAAGCGGCGACATCGTACAAGCGGCGGCGTTCTCGTGCGGTTTTTCAGACTGACTGCCGGGCCGATGTCTGAATAACCGCATGTCCGGAGGCTTGCTGCCCCTCTCACCGCGTAGACAGCCAACACGCGATACGAATGCGGCTGGAAATCGGCTAGTATTGGTTGGCTCGCCGGGAAGTGCCGTGCCCGCGGGCCATCCATTTCACGTCCAACCGCCGACAGCGACGCATCGCAAAAACCATGAGATTCGCTAAACAGAAAGTGCTGATTGCGCTTGCCGTCTTCGCCGCCATCGCCGCCGGGTTGCTGATCTGGACCGTGTACCTGGTGGCAAGGGACAGGGCAAGCGACGATATCCGGTCGGCGGCTGAGCGGCAGCTGCACATCATCGCGGTCGATCTCGAGTCACTGCTGGAACGCTACGAAACGCTGCCTTTCACGCTGAGCTTTCATCCGGAAGTCGTCAAGGCCTTGCAGCATCCGGGATCTGCGCAATCCCTGGCCGATCTGAATGGAACGCTGGAAGTGATACAACGGCAGGCCAAGGTCAGCGCCATCTACCTGATGAACCGCGACGGCGATACGCTAGCCGCGAGCAACTGGAACGAACCCCTCACCTTCATCGGCCGCAACTTTGCCTTCCGCCCGTATTTTCAAGATGCTTTCGCGGGTCAATCCGGCCATTTCTACGGCATCGGCAATGCCACCAGCGAACCGGGTTATTTCATCGCGCAGCCGGTCTATGCCACTCCTGCGGTACGTTCCGGCGAGCCTATAGGCGTCATCGCCGTGAAGATCAGCCT
Source organism: Noviherbaspirillum album (assembly GCF_035916955.1). NCBI lineage: Bacteria > Pseudomonadati > Pseudomonadota > Betaproteobacteria > Burkholderiales > Oxalobacteraceae > Noviherbaspirillum > Noviherbaspirillum album. The sequence continues at coordinate 27,136 of NZ_JAWIIV010000020.1, forward strand.
GTCGGAGTTCGAGCAGACCTGGCGCAGCAGCGAAGACCCGCTAGCGCTGGTGGACCGCAGCGGCGTCGTCTTCCTCAGCAACAGGGAAGCCTGGCGCTATCACAGCATCGCGCCGCTGGACAAGGCGGCGCAAGACGATCTCGCAGGCACTCGGCAATACGCGGGAAAGTCGATCGCCCCGATTTCCTCCCTGCCCAAGACCGCTGTCGCCGGCTTCGGTCCGCACGTCGGAAAACAGGTCGGCCGTCTTCGCTGGCAACTCATGCTGTTTCCTTCCATGGCGCGCGTACACCGGGCCGCGAGCTATGCGGCACTGTCCGCCGCGCTGGTGATCGGGATCGCGGCCCTTTCCCTGATGGCGATCCATCAGCGCCGGCGCCGCATCGAAGAGCGGCTCGAATCGCGCCGCGCATTGCAGCAGGCGGCGGAGGAGCTGGAACGCAGGATCGGCCAGCGCACCGCTGAACTGCTGGAAGCGAACCGGGACCTCGAACACAAGTTCACGAAGCTGCAGGAAACCGAACACCTGTTGCGCAATACGCAGGACGAGCTGGTTCAGGCCGGCAAGCTGGCCATGCTGGGACAGATGGCCGCCGGCATCACGCATGAACTCAACCAGCCGCTGGCGGCGATCCGCGCCTTCGCCGACAATGCCGTGACTTTCCTCGGCCGCGGCCAGCCGGACAGGGCACAGGACAATCTCGGGCAGATCAGCGCCGCGAGCGCCAGGATGGGCGCCATCATCGGCCAGCTCAAGGGCTTCGCCCGCAAGACCCACGACCATGTCTCGCGCGTCGACCTGGGCAGCGCCATTGCGGCATCGGTCATGCTTCTCAATAATGAATTCAAGCGGCATGGCGCCAGCCTGAGCACCGACATCGCGGAAAACATCATCGTCGCCGGCGACATGGTGCGGACCGAACAGGTTTTGATCAACCTGCTGCGCAACGCACTCGATGCGGTGGACGGCACGCCTCGGCGGGAAATATTCGTAAGCTTGCGCCGGGAAGACGGCGACGCGGTCGTGCGCATTCGCGATTCCGGACCAGGCATACCCGCAGAGGTGGCGGAACATCTGTTCGAACCGTTTTTCACCACCAAGCCGTCCGGCAAGGGGCTTGGACTGGGGCTCGCCATTTCCTCCTCCATCGTGCAGGCGATGAACGGTCAGCTGAGTGCGCAGAACTGGAGTGACGGACACCAGGGAAGCGAGGGCGGTGCGGAATTCATCGTGCGGCTGCCGCTGCAACCAACCATTTCACAACAGGACGGGAGCCAATTTGTCAGCGCTTGAAGCGATTCTCGTGGAGGATGAATACGCGGTGCGCCTCGCCACCGCGCAAACCCTGGAGCTCGGCGGCTTCCAGGTGCAGGCCTTCGAAGATGCGGAGCAGGCCTTGTCCGCGATCCATCCAGGCTTCCCCGGCGTGGTCATTACGGACGTCAGGCTGCCCGGCTCGTCCGGCCTCGACCTGCTTGCCCGGCTGACGGCCATGGATACCGATCTTCCGGTCATCGTCATTACCGGCCACGGCGACGTCGACATGGCGGTGGATGCCATGCGGGCAGGGGCCTACGATTTCATCGAAAAGCCCTTCGCGGCGGAACGCCTGATGGAGAGCGTGCGGCGTGCGCAGGAAAAGCGGCGGCTGGTCCTGGAAAACCGGCGCCTGAAGGCGGCCTGGTCATCGCATCCCGACATGCCGGCGCTGATCGGCGAATCGGCCGCGATCGAAAGGGTGCGCATGATGATCCGGTCGATCGGCCCCACGTCGGTCGACGTGCTGATCAATGGCCAGACCGGCACCGGCAAGGAAGTCGTCGCACGGCAGCTGCATGCGGCCAGCGGGCGCAAGGGACCGTTCGTCGCGCTCAATTGCGGCGCGCTTCCCGAAACGGTATTCGAAAGCGAGATCTTCGGCCACGAGGCCGGGGCATTCACCAGTGCCCAGAAACGCCGCATCGGCAAGCTCGAGTACGCCAACGGCGGCACCGTATTTCTCGACGAAATCGAGACCATGCCCTTGTCGCTGCAGGTAAAGCTGCTTCGCGTACTGCAGGAGCGCAGGCTGGAACGTCTCGGCGCCAATGTGCCGATCGACATCGACTGCCGCGTCATCGCCGCCAGCAAGGCCGATCTGCTGGCGCTCGGCGCGGAAGGAAAATTCCGCGAAGATCTGTACTATCGCATCGGCGTGGTCAGCATCGATTTGCCGCGCCTGGCGGAACGGCGCGAAGACATTCCACTGCTGCTGGCCCATTTCCTGGAAGGCGCGGCGATGCGTTTTCAGCGGCCGGTGCCGGCATGGACGGGCGCGGAGATGGCGCAATGGCAGGCACGGGACTGGCCGGGCAATGTGCGCGAGCTGCGCAATTTCGCCGACCGGCTGGTGCTTGGCGTCATCGGGCGCAACGAACACACGCCTCAGTCGCCGGAGATTAGCGCTGCGGGTGGTCTTACCCTTCCACAACAGGTTGATGCCTATGAAAGATTGCTGATATCACAGGCGCTGGCTGATCACGCGGGCAACGTCGCCGCCACCGCTCAGCATCTTGGAATCCCGAAGAAAACCCTGTACGACAAATTGAAAAAGCTCAATGTCAGTACCGTATGAATCAATTACGTCCGGCAAATACCTTGTACTGCGGCGATTTCTGACCCATATAACTAAATCACATACCACTTATTACGAAAATAAAGAAGACAACTATGATGCACTGCATTAAAGTAGCCCCTGTCTCCTCCAACTCTTCTTGAATTGGATTGAACCCGCAAGCTGCAAAGCCTGCGGGTTTTTTTTCGCCTTGGAAAATGACCGCCAAGGGCGGACAATGCCGGATCGCTTTTCGGCGCGGCTCAAGACTGCCTGCCTTCACCATTCACCATGCAAATCGAACGCATCCGCGAGCGCCTGCGCGCGCTTGGCGCCAAACCCACCCATGAACAGCGCGTGCTGCGCGACTGGCTGCAGGCACGGCCATATGATCATGGCCGCCGCCGTCCCAAGGATTTCCTGCCGCAACCGGTACGCGACGCGCTACCGGAGATCGATGCCGAGTTGCGCGGCATGGCGCGCCTGCTTTCCACGCATCCGGCGGACGACGGTTCGGCTCGCCTGCTGGTCGGCCTTGCCGACGGCCAGACTGCGGAAAGCGTTCTCCTGCCGCGCGGCGGACTGTGCGTGTCCAGTCAGCTGGGATGCGCAGTCGGCTGCCGGTTCTGCATGACCGGACGCGACGGCCTGCTGCGCCAGCTGACAAGCGGTGAAATCCTTGCCCAGGTGGCGCTCGGGCGCAGCCAGCGCGCGGTGAAGAAAGTCGTGTTCATGGGCATGGGCGAACCCGCGCACAACCTGGACAACGTGATGGAAGCCATCGATCTTCTTGGAACCGAAGGCAATCTCGGGCACAAGAACCTGGTGTTTTCGACAGTGGGCGATCCGCGCGTATTCGAAAGACTGCCGCAAGGCGCGGTCAAGCCGGCTCTCGCACTGTCGCTGCACACGACCAGACCCGACCTGCGGCAGCATCTGCTGCCGCGCGCCCCGCGCCTGACGCCGAGGGAGCTGGTCGACCTGAGCGAGGAATACGCCCGCTTGACTGCCTATCCGGTGCAATACCAGTGGACCCTGCTGGAAGGCGTCAATGACGGCGAGGACGAACTGCATGGCATCGTGGCACTGCTCAAGGGTAAGTTCGCGGTCCTCAACATGATTCCCTACAACACCAATCCCGACCTTCCCTACAAGCGCCCCTCCTGGGACAAGGCGCGCGGCATCGCGCGCTGGCTGCACCAGCACGGCGTGCTGACCAAGCTGCGCGATTCAGCGGCCCAGGAAGTCGATGGCGGCTGCGGACAGCTGCGTTCGCGGGCGGAGGCCTTGAAGCCGCAGGCGGAACCACAAAAGCCGCAGGCTGTGATGCTGCGGCGCATGTAATCCTTCGCCATGCCGCGCTTTCCCGGCCCGGCAGAGCTCACTGGATTTCGCGCAGCCGCCTTTCCTGCCGCCTTGTCAGCCGCTCGATATCGGCAATGTCGGCTGCCGACAGCTTGGGTCCCGGCTTGCGCACAGCCGCCGAGGCGATCACGCCGCGCTCGGCCATGATGTGCTTGCGGACCGCCAGGCCGATATTGGGCTGCTGCTCATAGCGCGCCAGCGGCAGATAAGCGTCGAAGATGTCGTGCGCCCGTTCGATGTCACCAGCCGCATGCGCATCCACCACCCCGACCATCATTTCCGGATAGGCGAATCCGGTCATTGCGCCGTCGGCACCGCGCGTCAATTCCTCCGGCAGGAACAGGCCTCCACCGTTGCCGGTCAGGATGGAGATGCGCCGGGTTTCGCCCCGGTCGCCCGCCGCCCGGATTGCGGAAAGCTTGGCCAGGCCGGGCATGTCTTCATGCTTGAGCATCACGCAGGCCGGAGAATGCTTGAGGATGCGCAGAATGACGCCAGCCGACATCTGTACACCGGTCGATACCGGATGGTCCTGCAGGCACCAGGGAACATCCGGCCCAAGGGTTTCATTGACCATGTCGAAATAAGCGGCGATCTGGTCATCGGTGCGCACCGTCGAGGGTGGCGCCACCATCACGCCGGAGGCGCCCATGTCCATTACGCTGGCCGTCAGCTCGCGCATCGGTGCAAATCCCGGCGCGGACGCGCCGACAATCACGGGTACCCGGCTGCCGACGCGCGCCAGTACCCGACTGACGAAAATGCGGGATTCGTCGGCGGTCAGCTTGGTGGCTTCGCCCATGATGCCCAGTATGGTCAGCCCTGTGGCCCCCTTCTCCAGGTAGAAGTCGACCATGCGGTCGGTGCTGTCGAGGTCGAGGTCCCCGTTGTCCCTGAACGGCGTGACGGCGATGAGGTACACGCCTTTGGCGGATGCGTCCAATGCTTTCATATCGGTTCCTTGTCGCTGAGGAGGGGGAAATATGCGGCATGACTCTCATGATGCCGTCCATTGGTCATTGTGCCTCTCGAGCGCCGCTCCTGCAGCGCACGGTACCTCCACGAACAAAGCCGGTTTAGTTGTCATTGACACATCTTGTTGGTACCGCTACCATTGCCTTGAAAATTGCTGGCCTCGTTTCTCGCGTCCTTGCGGCACCCATGAAAAGCTTAATCAGCAAGGTTCACCGCATGCAAGCATGGCGGCATTCAATGATATCGATGACATCGCCGATCCCATGTGCCACAACAACATCCGATCATTCGCTCGTCCAACCAGGAGACAAGGCATGACCAGCAGTCTGAACAGCAAACGACGCAGTTTCCTCAAGGCCGCCTCCAGCACCGGATTGCTGGCGCTCGGCGGCAACGCATTTGGACAATCCTTCGAATTCAAGCCGAACCAGCGCTATCCCGATCCGTCGGTACTCATCCTCGATCCGAGCTTCGCCAAATACCGGATCTACAGCAGCACCGTCGAACAGCTCGGCAGCGGCATGCGCTGGGCGGAAGGGCCGGCGTACTTCCCGAACGCCACGCCGGGCAAGCCGGGCTACCTGCTGCTGAGCGATATTCCGAACAATCGCCTGATGAAGTTCGACGAAGCGACCAGCAAGTTCTCCGTGCACAAGGAAAACGTGAATTACGCCAATGGCAATGCGCGCGACCGCCAGGGCCGGCTCGTCACTTGCGAGCATTCGGTGACGCGCCGGGTGGTGCGCAACGAAAAGGATGGAAAGATCACCGTGCTGGCGGACCGCTTCGAAGGCAAGCGCCTCAACGCGCCCAACGATGTGGTGGTCAAGTCGGACGATTCCGTCTGGTTCACCGATCCGCTGTTCGGCATCAATGGCGAATGGGAAGGCGAACGGGCCAAGCCGGAACAGGAAACGACCAATGTCTATCGCATCGCCAAGGACGGAAAGATCAGCGCCGTGATCCGCGACCTGGTCAATCCCAATGGCCTCGCATTTTCACCGGACGAGAAGAAACTGTACGTGGTGGAGTGGAAGGGCACGCCCAACCGCAGCATCTGGAGTTTTGACGTCAATGACGACGGCACGGTGGGAAACAAGACAAAGCTCATCGACGCCGATGGCCCAGGCGCGCTGGACGGCTTCCGCGTGGACCGCGACGGCAACCTGTGGTGCGGCTGGGGTTTCACCGGCGCGTTCCAGCCGGAGGCGACCGATGTCGGCGGCGGCCTGCGCGCCCATCTGCCGCTCGGAAAATCCGAGGAATTCGACGGCGTGAAGGTATTCAACAAGGATGGCAAGCCGATTGGCTTCATCCGCCTGCCCGAGCGCTGTGCCAATCTCGCCTTTGGCGGTCCCAAGCGCAACCGCCTGTACATGGCCAGCTCGCATTCTCTGTACGCGCTTTACGTGGAGGCGCACGGCGCGGTATAGAGCCGCAGCCCGGGAACACGACTCCGGCGCGCTTATTTTTCCCGCCGCGCCGGCACCAGTTGTCCCCGGATCAGCCATGCCCGGCTTTGCCTGCCTTGCAGCAGGCTGGTATTGGCGACGGCGATGCGGCCGTCGCGATCCAGGGCAAGCTTTTCCATCAGCCTGCCCTGGTGGCTGCCGTTGGTGCCGCCTTTGGGATCGGCGCTGTGGGGCACCGGCATTGGCGCGGAAAAACTGCGGCCGCCGTCCGACGACAGGACGAATCCGAGCCCGCGCGGATCTCTGCGGACATCGGGAAACTGCTCGTACACGATCATCACGCGGCCCAGCCCGTCCAGCGCGAGCGAGGGAAAATGCAGGCTCTTCCCTCGCCCTGTCATTGAGGTTGGGGTTGTCGCTGGCGCCGCGACTTCCATCGGCGCACGGAAGCTGCGTCCGCCATCGCTGGATTGCGTATAGCGGATCGCATGTCGGGCGAAAGGACCGCCCTCGCTCTGCGCATAGGCCAGATGCAGCACGCCGCCGGGCCCCGCCGCCAGCTTCGGCGCGTCGGCGTAGCGATCGGTCGGCGCAACGATCACCGGCGCGCCGAACGACTCGCCGCCGTCGACCGACTTCGCGACATGGATGTCGGCGCCATCATCCTCGCCGGTGGTCCATGCCAAGTAGACTGCGCCATCTTCGGCAAGCGCCAGCGACGGCGCGCGCACCGGCCGCGCCTGGCCGCCGCCTGCGATGCGCTGCGGCCGGGTGAAACTGCGGCCCCCATCGTTCGAGCGGCTGAACCAGAGCATGCCGTCGTATTCGGTCCAGGCGAAGTAGAGCAGGCCGCCGGGCCCCGCCACCAGGTCCTGGCTGCCGTTGTGCCAGACCTTGGAATTGATCCTCCCCTTGCCGTCGCCGCCGATGGATTCCGAGACGTTGAGCGGCGGCGAGAACGAAACGCCGTTGTCTTCGGAGCGCGCGATCAGCATGTCGCCGCCGTGCGAGCCGCCGGAAAAGATGATTTCCTGCCACAGCACGTAAATCCTGTGCGGCGCATCCGGCGCGCGCTCGATGCGGGGCAGCCAGGAAAAGGTCGAGGCGCTGCGCGAGACGTTCACGGAAGCCCCCTCCTCCGCCTTTGTACCGGCGGCCGGGATGAGCCGGAAGAACACATCCTTGCGTGCCTGGTCGACCCAGGCCACCGCGGCATTGCCCTGCGGGTCCAGACTGACCGTCGCATCGTCGACATAGCTGTATCGGGAATCGTTCTGCTGCCAGGGGCCCTTCTCGCCGCCGCCTTCCGCCACAGCTACGCTATCCCGCCAGGCGACTTCCATCTCCGCCGCTTTTGAAGACGAGGCAGCGGCGCCTGGCGCCAGGCAGGCGATGATGCAGCTTAGGACGAATGCCTTGCATTCACCCAGGCGGAAACAGGGCCAGCGTGCTGCTGTCAGCGGCAGCGCCGAAGAATTCAGAGAGGCAAGCATCGAACACATCGTTCTCTCCCGCAGCATGTGCGAACAGGGTGACTGAGGAATGGAATTTCAAATGATCGGGGTAGCCGAAAATCTCTTCGATCGACCTGCCCTTGATGCCCAGCGTCAGCCGGCAGCACTCCCGTAGCCGCGCGCCCAGCAGCGGATGTGACAGATAGGCGCGCGCTTCGTCGAGCGAACCGATCGCATACTTTTGCGCCATGGCGCTGTGTCCGAGGCCCGCGATCTGCGGAAAGATGAACCACATCCAGTGCGTACGCTTGCGTCCCTGCCGCAGTTCCTCGAGGACATCGGCATACACATCTTCCTGCGCTTGGACGAAGCGCTGCAGCTTGTAGGGGTCGCCCCGGGGTTCGTTCATGGCATTGCCTATGGAATCGCTTACGCTCTTGCCTGCTTTTTCAATCTGAAACCCATACGCCAGTTGGAACGCCGGGCACGGAAAAAGTTGGCGCGAGATGCAGCCGATCCGGTTATCCGCCACCCGGTTCGAGCGTGACCTTCCTTTGCAGCTCTAGCAATTCCGGAGGCCAGTGGCTCTTGATATAGGCCAACACCGCCGTGATCTCTTCGTCCGAAAGCAGGCCCGCATACGCCGGCATGTCGCTCTGGTAGCCTTCCGGCGCGGTCTTCCCCGGCACCAGGCCGTTCCTGGTGATGTCGACCAGCACGTTGTCCGGATGGTGCCAGGTATGGCCCGATGCATCATGAGGCGGGGCCGGCAGCCGCCCGTTGGACAGGCGAGTGCGCCAGTCGGGCTGGCCTTCAAGCCTGGCGCCGTGGCAGGCGGCGCAGTGCGAGGCGTAGACGCTCCTCCCGCGTGCGACCAGCGAGGCATCCGACGGATCAATAAAGGCTTGAGCCTTTCCACCCGGAAGCAGAAAAAGGCTGGCTGCGGCGAAGATGGACAGGATCGCGATGCCGGAAACGATGAGCTTTCTTTTCATGCTTGCTGGATATTGAATCGGTTTAGCGAGATGCGGGATGCTTTTTGCAGATACGTCCCACCCCCTTACGAAGCTGTCGTCGACTGGAATTGGCAATGTCCTGCATGAGCAACCAGCATTTTATTTGATGCAACGGCTTTGGCCCGGGGGCTGCGATGGATACAATATGCCCGGTCGCAAGCCGCCTGCATCCCACACGGATTTCCAGTTGCAGGCGGCTTGCCTTTCATGGTTTCAGGAGCCAGTATGTCAGAACAGGGAGAACCTCTCAGCCAGAGGCTGGGTGCCATTATCGAAAAGCTGCCGCCAACCGGGGTGACCTTGAGTCATCTGCTGGATCTGGTCGGCCAGGACGGGTTGATGATACTGATCGCATTGCTGTCGCTGGTCTTCATCATTCCCGTTTCGATTCCCGGCGTCAGCACCGTATTCGGCGCCGCCATCCTGCTGATTGCCGTCAGCCGCCTGTTCGGACGCAATCTCTGGCTGCCGCAATCCTTTCGCGAGCGCGAGATTTCCACGGAAAAACTGCGGCCGGTGCTGCAGCGGGCGTTGAAATGGCTGCATCGCCTGGAGCATGTCAGCCGCTCGCAGCGCATGGTCTGGCTGGCTTCGGGCAAGTCATGGCAGCTCTTGAACAATGCCGCACTGATCCTCGGCGCGGTCCTGCTGATGGCGCCGTTCGGCATGATTCCGTTCAGCAATACCCTGCCGGCGCTGGCGCTGCTGTGCCTGGCCGTCGGCCTGCTGCAGCGCGACGGACTGTGCATCCTGCTCGGACATGCTGCCAACGTGCTGTCCATTGTGTATTTCGCGCTGTTGATCGCAGGCGGAGGCATGATGCTGAAGCAGGCCTGGGATCATTTCACGCGCTGAAGAGGCATCGCGCCATCACGTAATCGCGGTTCGGAATTCCGGATTTCAGGTTGGCGGCTGCGGCCGATGACGTTCAAGGAATTCCCTGAAGGCAGGCAGGCTTTCCGCCCTGTATTCGACCATCGCCGGCGCCAGGTTGTCGCTTGCGGCGAGCAGGGCCTCCAGCGCCATGGGATTGCCTACCAGTTCGCTCAGCTTCCACAGATAAGTCTTGATGCCGAATACGACGGCGCCCGAACGCGGCAGCTTCGCAAAGGTTTCATGCTCGGACCGCAGGTAACCGTGTTCCCCCCAGTCATCCGCACTGAATGCAGCGGGCGGTTCCTGGATGACGTCCGGATGCAGGAATAGCTCGCCATCCGGTTTCATGCCCCAGTTACGCCGCCAGGTCCGCATGCCGGGCTGCATTTGCGTGAAGAATCTGTCGACGCGGCCCGCGAATTGCTCGATGTAATGCCGCACGTGGCCGTCGTGGATTTCATAGGGCGTCTTGCCGAGCCGGGCCGCCCGCTCGCTGCGCCGCCGCTTCTCATGCCATGCCTCCAGATCGCCTGGCGGCACCGCATCGTCGAACCGGCTGCGCAATGACCATCCGTTCGGAAACAGCAGCGCACCCGACTGCAGGACGTATGCCGCACCGCCTTCCCGCGGCGCCGGCAGCAGCAACAGCATGTCTTCGCTGGCCAGCAGCGCCACGGCCGTCATCGGGTCGGCGCCGCGCGGGCCGACATCGATGGCCAGTCCGGTCAGCGGCGACAGGATGAGATCGCCGTCGCGCTGGAAGTATGCGGGATAGGTCTGCAGCAGATAGGCCGCCACGTCATCGCGCAGTTCCAGTTCGGCCTGCCGCACCGCCTCGCCGGCGAGGCGGTCCACGACATGCTCCGGCCGGCTCCGCAGCAGCTGATATCGGTATCGGATCTGCTCCGGATAGGTGCGGTCGACCAGCAGCCATTCCAGGTCTTCCGGCCAGGCGTTGATCATCACGGTGCGGGGAACGGCGCGGAAGCGCACCATGTCATCAGCCCGCAAGCTTTCTGCCAGCGTCGCGCTTGTGGCCAGCCAGTCCGGATATACGCCATGCAGCGTCATGCTCTTCCGCTCCTTGTTTCCGTTTTCATTGCTCCGTCCGCCGGGGACGGGCATTGCACAAGGCGATGCCCGCGATCTCCGCCATAATGAAGAAGCTTTCCCTGTCGCAGGATACCGCCGCATGCAAACCGGAAAAAACCCTTCACGCCTTTCCTTCGCGAGCCAGTCAAGCATGTTCCGTGCGCACTGGTCTCGTTGCCTTCATGCTTTCCGTCTCTTCCTCATCACCGGCATGCCGCTTGTTTTCCTCTGCTGCAGCGCCTGGTCGGCCGACACGCTGAAATCAGGTTCGAAGCGCTTTACCGAATCCTACATCCTTGGTGAAATCGTGGCGCGGGCCGCTGCATCCCATGCGCCCGTCGAGCACAGGCAAGGCCTGGGCAACACGGCCATCGTGTTCGAGGCATTGCGTACAGGGAGCATCGATATCTATCCCGAATACACAGGCACCATCGAGCGCGAAATCCTGAAGCAGGATGCATCCGTGCCCGCCGAGGAAGCCCGCGGGCGGCTGGCCGAACTCGGCATCGGCATCGGCGTGCCGCTCGGCTTCAACAACAGCTATGCGCTCGCCATGCGCGCCGACGATGCGAAGCGGCTGGGCATCCGCGCCTTGAGCGATCTGGGAAAGCATCCGCAGCTGCGGCTGGGCCTGTCGCATGAATTCCTTGGCCGCGCCGATGGCTGGCCAGGCTTGTCGCGGCGCTACGCGCTCGGCCATTCCACGCGCGGCATGGATCACGGAATCGCCTACGATGCCCTGTCGCAAGGCCACGTGGATGTGATCGACATCTATGCGACGGATGCAAAGATCGAACAGCTTGGCCTGCGGGTGCTGGACGACGACCTCGACTATTTTCCCCGCTACGATGCGGTGCTCCTCTACCGGCTCGACGTCGAGCGGCGCTTTCCCGAAGCGTGGCGGGCGATTCAGGCGCTGCAAAACCGCATCCGGGCCGAGGACATGATACGGATGAACGCGGCCGCGGAACTCCAGGGCAAGAGCTTCGCAGCCATTGCGGGCGACTTTCTCGCCGGCGGACAGGCAGCGGCGAATGCAAGCCCGGATGCGCCGATGTCTGCCGGGATAAAAGCCGAAACCTCCATCGGCCTGCACGGCCGGCTGTTCGACGGCAATCTCTGGCGCCTGACCCGCCAGCACGTGTTCCTGGTGGCCGCGTCGGTAGGCGTGGCGGTCCTGATCGGCATCCCGCTCGGCATCGCTGCCGCATCGGTGCCTGTGCTGCGGCATGCAATCATGGCCGTCGTCGGCGTATTGCAGACCATTCCCTCGCTAGCCCTGCTCGCCATGCTGATCCCGGTGCTCGGTACGATCGGCATGCTGCCCGCGCTGATCGCACTCTTCCTGTATGCACTGCTGCCCATCGTGCGCAACACCTGCATCGGCCTGCAGCAGGTCCCCGCCGGTCTGCGGCAGGCGGCGCTGGCGCTGGGGCTGTCGCGCCGCCAGCGCCTGCTGCATATCGACCTGCCGCTGTGCATGCCCGTCATCCTCGCCGGCGTGAAGACGGCTGCGGTGGTCAACGTGGGTACGGCCACCATCGCCGCCTTCATCGGCGCCGGCGGCTACGGCGAAAGAATTGCCACCGGCCTGGCCCTGAACGACAACACCATGCTGCTCGCCGGCGCCATTCCGGCCGCGGTGCTTGCGCTGCTCACGCAGTGGCTGTTCGACCTGGCCGAGCATGCATGCCGGCGCGTTCACTCACGTCCTGCGGCCACGGAAGCTTCAGGCGGCTGACCTTGCCCGGCACGCTCCGCGCCCATGGAAGCCATCTGCTCCACGGGCGCCGGCGGAGCTTTGCCACGGCAAGCAGCGAGCATGTCGAGCTCGGAACGGTAGAGCGCGTTCCTGGTTGCCATTGCGCCTTGCAGCGTGTGGTACAGATTGTCATGGCTGTAGGATTTCGATGACTGCCGCCGCATGCAGGAGGTGTCCATGCCGAAGCGGTCCCGGTAACCATCCGACAACCAGATGATGAAAGGAATCCTTTTCTGTTCTTCCGGTGCAAGCTCGTAGGGCGCGCCATGCAGGTGAATGCCGTTCTCGCCCAGCGATTCGCCATGGTCGGATACATACAGAAGGAGAGTGTCGAAGCGATCTGAAAGGCTCTTCAGGAGCGCGATCTTTTCAGCCAGCAGCCGGTCGGTATAGACAATGGTGTTGTCATAGGCATTGCGGACTTCTTCCTGGCTGCAGCGAGTCAGTTCATTGGTGCGGCACACCGGCGCGAAGGTTTCGGCCGACTGCGGATAACGCTTGTGGTAGGCGGGGCCATGGCTGCCCATCTGATGGAAAGCGATCAGCGTGTCGCCTGCGGACTCGCGGAGCCGCGGTTCCAGCCCGGACAGCAGGATCTCGTCCAGGCAGGATTCGACATCGCAAAGCGAAGCCGAATTGCGCTGGCGGAATTGGACGGTCTTGATGCGGGCGCTAACGCCCTTGCTGCCGGCATTGTTGTCACGCCACTCGATTCTGACGCCGGCCTTCGCCAGCGTATCCAGTACATTTGCATGGCGCCTTGCCTGTGTCAGGCTGAAGGCGTCACGGCCAAGATGGGAAAACATGCAGGGCAGCGAAATCGCCGTCGTCGTTCCGCAGGATGTGACGTCGCTGAAATAGTAGAGGTGATCGAGCCGGCTCAGGCGGGGATTGGTGGGCCGGGCATATCCTCCGAGCTGGAAGTTCCCATGCCGCGCGGTTTCGCCGACCACAAGGAACATCAGGAGCGGCTTGGCACCGTTCGCTTGCCCTTCCAGATGCACCCGGTGAGGCATGCCGCCCGGCTCCGCCACCTGCTCGATCGGCGGGCCTGCAACCGCCGCGGCGGCAAAACGGGCGGCGCCATCAACCGCAGCGCCGGGCACGGACAGATAGCGAAGATGGGCATGGCGATGCATGGTTTCCAGGCGCGATGGAAACGCGGTCCAGGCCAGCGCGATCAAGGCCAGTCCGCACATCAGGAATACCGCACGGTGCAGCAGGTGGCGGCGCAGGTTCATTGCCGCCATGCTTGCCCGCCCTACCAGGAACAGGGGCAACACGCCAAGGCCGACCGCATAGAGCAGCAGGCTCGGACTGACGAGACCGACCGCTTCCCTGCGATTGGTCTCCATCAGGCTGCGTATCATTTCCTGGTCGATGGCCAACCCGAAGCTGTCGGCGCAGAAGGAAGCCATCGCGCAGACAGGAAACAGGAAAATGACCGTCCCCTTGAGCAGGCTGCGGCCGGGCAGCAGCAGCAGCGCGGCGGCATAGCCGAAGACAAGCACGAGCGCCAGCAACAGCAGGAAGAGCGCATCTGCAATCCGGCCCTGCCAGAAGACGGCGACCATCTCCTGCCAGAACCGCATGTTGAAGACCGCGAGGAAGAAGACGGCGGCGGTCAGCGAGAACGTGACCGGCGATCTGAAATGATAAAGCCCGCTACCGCCCGGGGCGCCCTGCGTCATCTCGCCGGAAGCCGGTACCTGCGTCATGCAATGGCTGCGTATGCTTTCAGGAACATCGTTAACCGAGAATGGTGAGCGTGCCGATTTCCGGTGTCGGGGTCTTGCCATAGGAATGAATGAGATTCAGCACCCGCATCAGTTCTTCCGGGCTGCTCGGATTGAAATCGCCGAGGTGGTCGTTGGTCAGGGAATACAGTTTCAGCGTGGTGCCGATCCCGCCCTGGTCCACCACGTGGACTTTCGCCACGTGAGCCAGGTTGATATGCCAGCCGTTGCCAATCTCGATGAACATGCATTCTCCTCTACAAATTAATCGGAATTAACAGAGTAGACACCCGCGGCGAAAAACAATTCGCGTGCCCGCATGCATTGCAGTGCAGCGATTATTGCTCTATGGAAGAGATTGAGACAGGCGGCAGGCGGCATGATGGCAAGTGCGCGGCTCAGCTTGCACACCGGGCATGCTTGCAGGACCAAGATGAAAACGGATTACGGGGAAGGATGCCGGCACCAAGCCGCGGGTGTTGCTTATGCGTAGTACACGCCGGATGAGAGGCTAAGACGCTAAGAGGCCAAGGCAATAGCTTTGCCTGTCCTGGAAGATGCGCTGATTCCTGCCGGGCCGGATGCATTCGCGCTCCGGCCCGTCCTGCGAAAGCCTCAGCAATAGCAGGCCGACGCCGGCTTGCGGATGAAGTTGCCGTCCTGGTTCGGCTCTTCCGTGGACAACTCGACACGAATTTCGCCGATGGAAATCGATTGCCCGCGCTGTACCGCGCGGCCGCCCACCCGTACCAGCGAAATGCTGACCTCGCGCGCATCCGATGCCGCCGGACCGGCGAGCACGCCGGTTGCCGGGAAGCTCATGTTGCCGCCGCCGTGGTGTTCCGCGGCCGCGATCTCGAACGGCCCGATCACGCCCAGCAGGTTGCGAAGCTGAGCCGACTCGGCATCATAGTCTTCGGGCAGATTGGCATAGACGTTGTAATAGAAGCCGCCGTTGCGCGCCTGGCCGTTCATTCTCACGCTCTCGAGCGCAACCCGCACCGACCTGTATTGCCCGTTGCCGCCGGACGCCGCCGCACCGGCGCCGCGCGCAAGGGCGGACTGCAGCTGCTGCCGGCCCGCGGCTTCGATCGGCACCTGCACGGTGGTCGATACGTCGGCCAGCGAGATGTTTCGCGCTCCACCGAGCGAACGCCGGCCGCCGCCCAGGTCCCTCGGTCCGGCCGGCGTGAAGGCGCCTGCCGCCGGCCGGCGGGAGCCCCGCCCGGTCTGCATCTGCACGCGCACCATGCGTGCCGCCTCCGCCCGCGGCGGAAAGGTCGAAGGCCGCGTCAGATCGTCATAGTGATAATTCATCCAGTTGATGTGATAGGTGCGGTCGCGCTGCGTGGACATGCCGGACCCGAAGTTGAACGACCCGCTCCAGTAGGGGTCGGTGTACCAGGGCATGTTCTTGCCATCGGGCAGGGCCCAGGCATGCCAGAGCCGGTCGATGTTGCAATGATGCAGCCAGAAAATCGGATCCATCGATGCATCCATGCCGGCCATGTAGCCGCCGATGATGTTGTGCACCGGATTATGCGGACCCCATTCGAGCAGCACCTCGAATGCATTGCTGGTGCCGCGCTGGAAGTTAACGATGCTGGCCTGGAAGGGCGCAAGCGTCAGCGAATCGTAGACATTGGTGTTGACGCGGTTGACGTATAGCGGGTTGTTCGAGGAAGGATCGGTGAATTCGGCGGGCACATTGGGGTTCTTGTAATAATCCCAGTAAGGCAGCGTGAGCTGGCTGTTGCCCGATACGGTGCGCAAGCGCTGCTCGAAGTGGTGAATGTAGGCACGGTGCCAGCTGAGAAAATACGGCACGCCGTGCAGGCCGGCATTCATGTGGAGGTCGGTCCAGTAACGCCAGCTCGACGGATCGGCGGCATTGTTATTGGCTCGCATGAGCCTGATCGCATCGAGGAAGGAAGCGTACTGCGGACTTGACCTGAACTGCTGCCATTCGAGGCGAGTCCAGATCGTACTCTGGGCGAGCGCCGAACGCGCGGGCAGCGCGGCGATGGCGATGGCGGAAAAGGCTCCCTTGACGAAACGTCTTCTGCTGATGTGTTGGGTTTCCATGGCGATCCTTCGGTGAGTCGGTGAGTCGGCGAGTGGGGGGCGGCTCACTGTTTATACGGCTATCGCACAAGGAATCGAAGATAATTTCAACCATTATTTGATGTATCTAAATACATGCATTTCACATATCTGGCATGTCGATTAATGCCGATGCATTTAATCGACAGCCTCGATCTGTGAGCACTTATGGTGCAGTCCCGCCATGCTTGTCGTCGGCCAAAGCCCTTCATTTCCGAAGATGTCGCGGCAAGGCTGATCGAAATCAAATCGCCTGCGATTGCAAACGGTAAAAGAAGCTAGCGGCAACGACGAAAAAGAATAGACATGCCGCTCAGCCGCATCCGTTGCCGGATGGCGGGACACCAGCATCCGCATTCACACCAAGCCGTCCGAGACCCGATCAACCGTCAGGCACGTCCCTACTCGTGCAGGAGGTGGAACCGTGATACGCCGCGCGACTAGAAAGCTGTGCGTCATCGAGACCAACGAAGTGCCGCTCAAGGTCTGGCGAACCTATGCGGACCGGCATCCGGAATCGACCATCGCCCGCCTTCTCATGCAGGGAAAACTCTTTCAAACGGTGGCGGACGACGTCGGCGAGGACGAGCTTTATCCATCCCAGACCTGGGCCTCGCTGAACACCGGCCTGCCGTACGAGCGGCATGGCATCCACTGGTACAACGATCCGAAACCGGACCGGCAGCAATTCTGGTGGCACCAGGCCGCATGCCGGGGCAAGCGCGTCGGGCTGGTCAACGTGCTGCACTCCTCGCCGCTGTCCGAGCTCGCCGCCGAAGCCCGCTACGCATTCCTGGTGCCCGACTGCTTTGCCTCCGACAGCGATACCCTTCCTGCCGGTTACCGCCATTTCCAGGAGACGAACCTCCGGTTAACGCGCGGCAGCGGACGTGTCGCCAGCCTGCGCGCAGCCGACCTGCTGCACATGGCGGCCCGCGCGGCGGCCATGCCGGGACGCTATGGCGTCGATGCATTCAGCCTGGGCGAATCTCTTCGCGCCCTGCCTGCGCTCATGCGCTCCCGGGAACGCATGCGCAACATGCAGTTTCCGCCGCTGGCAAGCATGTTCCTGCGGCTGATGCGCACGCACGACCCAGACATCGGAATATTTTTCACCAATCACATCGCGGCGGCGCAGCACCGCTACTGGTATGCGCTGTTCCCCAACGACTATGCCGAACGCCTCTACGATGAGGCCTGGTGCCGGCGTTACCGCAACGAGATCCTCGATGCAGTCGCCCTGATGGACCGGTACCTGAACCGGCTCAGCGCGTTTTGCGCAAGGACGAATCGCATACTCGTTCTGGTCTCCTCGATGGGACAGTGCGCGAACGAACAACTCGAGCAGCGCCAGGTGAGCAGCGAGCGCTGCTTCTACCGCATCGACAATCCGATGCGGTTTCTCGCCGCGGTTGCCGGGACGGCGGCGGCCGAGTGCAAGACCGCGATGGTGCCGCAATACAGCTATGCCTTCGGCGATGCTGCCGCGCTGGAGTCGGCTGCCGCCAGGATCAGGCGCTTCATCGGCGACAATCCGGCGCTCGCCGATTCGCGCATCGATGCCCGGGGGAACACGCTCACCCTGACCCTGGCCGTCGGCGACATGCCCGACCTGCTTAATGTGGGATCTAGCCGGCTCGGCCTGCGCGAACTGGGGATGGGCGCCGTGGCGGTGGACGACCACCATTCCGGCCGCCACCATCCGCACGGCATGCTGCTCGTCTGGAACGATGCCGAGGATGCGCTGTTCAGCCGGAAGAAGACGCCGCACCGCTTTTCCTATCTTGCCTATGCCGGGAACATGCGGACGTATCTCGACCTGCCGATGCCGTTACCGGGTTCACTGCAACTCGGGGTGCAGACTCCACTTGCCAGGGTGGCGGAGTCCGGTTGAAAACGACCGCCGGACGGGTGTCATGCGGGTACTGAATTGACTGTAGGAAAAACCCGAACGGGGGTAAAGGTTTCCTGTAAACCTTTGTTGCAAAAGCGTTTTTCCTTTAATCCACATTCCCTGTGGAAAACTTTGTGGGTAAGTCCGAAAAGCGGCGAAAAAACCTCGCATTCATGCGGTTCCGAATAGATTGCCTATTTCTTGAGCAAAACAAGGAAGTGATAAAAATCAATGACTTAGAAACCGCTTCCCGAAGCAGGCATTAGAGCAGGCGCAAATTATCCGTGCATCGTTCATGACATTTTTCCATGTGCACAACTCCTGCTTTCCGAATCCTGTCAAGGGGTTGTGTACGCTTTTTCCGACGCCCCAACTCCGCTTGCGACACCAGCGTGCCGCCAGGCCATCTTCACTGCAGGGCCTGAAACGAAAACGCATGCTGCTCCGGCCACGGAGCCGGTGCAGCATGCGTTGCTAACTTTTTTGCTGATTGTTTTGCCGGGTGGTCTGGACCGTTATCTAGCGCAACCGCTGTACAGCGCCCGCCTGGGATTCATCCAGCTTGAAGACGCTGACCACGCGGGCCAGATTGGCGGCCTGGTCCTGCAGCGACTGGGCTGCGGCGGCCGCCTCTTCCACGAGCGCCGCATTTTTCTGCGTCGCGCTGTCCATCTGCGTGATCGCCAGGTTGACCTGGCCGATGCCATCGCTTTGCTCATGGCTGGCCGTGCTGATCTCGCTCATGATGTCGGTCACGTTCCTGACGGAGGCGACGATCTGTTCCATGGTCAGGCCGGCTTCATCGACCAGCGTGCTGCCGGCTTCCACCTTTACCACCGAATCGTCGATCAAGCCCTTGATTTCCCTGGCCGCCTGCGCCGAACGCTGCGCAAGGGTCCGCACCTCGGAAGCCACGACCGCGAAACCCCGGCCCTGCTCGCCGGCACGCGCCGCCTCCACCGCCGCATTGAGCGCGAGGATGTTGGTCTGGAAGGCGATGCCATCGATCACGCCGATGATGTCGACGATCTTGCGCGAGCTGTCCTTGATCGACCCCATGGTCTGCACCACCTGGCCGACGACCTGTCCGCCCTTGGTCGCCTGGCTGGACGCTTCCAGCGCCAGCCGGTTGGCCTGTATCGCGCTTTCCGCATTCTGCTTCACCGTCGCGGTCAATTCTTCCATCGCCGACGCGGTTTCCTCCAGGCTCGATGCCTGGGCTTCGGTACGCGATGACAGGTCCATGTTGCCCGCCGCGATCTGGGTCGTCGCGGCCGCAATGGTCTGTGAGCTGCTGCGTATTTCTCCCACGGTCCTGTTGAGCGACGAGACGAAGCGGTTGAATCCGCCTGCCAGCTCGCCGATCTCGTCTTCTGATTCCACGACCATGCGGCGGCTGAGATCGCCGTTGCCGTCCGCGATTTCGCCGAGCATCCTGGCGGCGCGGCTGACCGGCGCGGCGATGGCGCGGCTGATGAAGAAAATCATCAGCAAACCAAGTCCGCCGCCGACCACCGCTGCCACTACCGCCGAGATCGTAGCCGAACGGGCGACATGTCCGAGCACTTCGGCTTCCGGTACTTCGGCAACGACATAGAGGTTCAATTCGGGGACAAAGGACGACGCGACGAAACGGGTACCGTCGGCTTCATAGGTGGCATGGGCGAACTGCTTGCCGCCGAGGAGCTGCTGGCTCAGCTCGGCCGTGAAGCCCGGGCTGTCCTTGAGAAAGTGCTTGCCGTCGGCGAGTGCGGAATCGCGATGGATGAGATAGCTGCCATCGGCGCGCACCAGGTAGACGAATCCGGATTCCCCGACGCGATAGGCGCGGATGGCATCGGCCAGCGCATCGACCGACAGGCCCAGCCCGGCCACGACCTGCTTGTCCGGAGCGGCATCGGCGCGGACATTGATGAACAACATGTATTTGTCCGCGCCGGCATCCTTGTCGATATCGAGCGTGTACGCTTTTCCGCTCGCCAGAAAACCGTAGAGCCACTGGTCGCCGGCGGCGGCCTTGTCGAGCGTGCGGTTGAGGCCGGCGTCGGTGAAGTATTTGCCGGTCGCGCCCGATACCCAGAAAATGGAAGCCGCCTTGTTCTTTTCCTTCATCTGGGCGGCATAGCGCTTCCAGCCTTCCAGGCCTGTTTCATCCAGGCCCTGCTGTTCCCATTGCTGCAGAAAGCTGTTGTTGGCGATCGCTTGCGAAGTCGCCAGGGGTTGCGCGATATGGCGCAGGATGTCGTTGCGGATTTCGCCAACCACGGCTGGCAGCTCCTGGCTTACGACGCGGTCCTTGGCATTGCTACCGGTCAGCGTAATGCTCAGGACGGAAGATACCAGGGCAAACAGC
Organism: Noviherbaspirillum album; assembly: GCF_035916955.1. NCBI lineage: Bacteria > Pseudomonadati > Pseudomonadota > Betaproteobacteria > Burkholderiales > Oxalobacteraceae > Noviherbaspirillum > Noviherbaspirillum album. The sequence continues at coordinate 47,768 of NZ_JAWIIV010000020.1, forward strand.
ATCAGGCACAGGGCCATGCTGAACAAAAGTTTCTGCTTGATCGAGAGACGGCTTATGAAGCGCACGAGGGACCCCTTGGTGGACTTGATTGACTTGGCGAACTTGATTGACTTGGTCAATTTGAAAAAGAACCGTCAGCAGACAAGCAACATTTTGCGTAAAGAAATCTTTACATATCTTGCCCAAGCAATTGCTGTAGGTATACCGTGCGCTCAGTTTGATATCTGCAATGTTGCGTGATATCCACTATAAGGATGCGTATATGAAAATCGCGCCAAGCGGCGCGATTTTCATATGCAGGTGCATGCCGGGCCATCCGGCGCGACTCCCGGTTTGCGGGCTTAACCGACCCGCGGTTATAGGATTAACCGTTAATAGAGCGACTACCTAATCCCCGTCGGCAGTCAGTGCATGGAAGGAATGATGAAGCGGGAAGTGGAAGCCGGTAGCGATTATCGAGGGAGCGGCCAGCGGCTCAAGGAATTCTTAACATTACGTTGATGGTGATTCCGGAGTCCTGCCTGCAGGCGGATAAACAGGAACATACACCGGGGCCGCTTCGTAATAGTCATGGCGTGGCCCATTGCATTTACGCCCTTCATTTGCTCAGCTCGCCGCTCGCCATCTTCCTCCCGGCTCACTTGATTGCGAACCGGACGGAGACCGTCTTTTTGTCAGCCAGCGTTACCGCAGCAATGGCCTTGGCACCGGCACCCAGCTTTGCATCGCCCCTGGCCACGAGCTTATTGTCACCGGCCGACTCGAGCGGAAGCTCCGTCTTTTGTGCGCCATTGAGTACGGTCAGCTTGCCCGACGCACCTTCGGTCGGCACCGGCTTGCCGTGGTCATCCACATATATCGTCGCTGTTCCATCCTTGTTCACCAGCTCGAGGCTGACGCCGTTGCTCGATTCCCGCACGATACCGCCATGCCTGGCTGCTTCGCCATGCGCCAATGCCTGGCCGGACATTGCAACGGCAACCGGCATTGCGAAAAAGGCCAACAAATTTTTCATTGCTTGCTCCATTCAATATTTGGCAGCGGCTGTGTATCGGGCGCCGCTGCATCAGCCCATCTTCAATTTCAATACGCTTCCTGCGTCTTGCCCGCGACGATGCGTTCGAGCGGCCCGCGGCCGACCAGCCAGAAGATCAGCGGAGTGAGCAAGGTGTCGAGCAGCGTCGAGCTGATCAGGCCGCCAAAGATCACGACGGCCACCGGGTGCAGGATTTCCTTGCCCGGCGCATCGGCGGCGAGAAGGAGCGGCACCAGCGCGAAGGCTGCAACGAGGGCGGTCATCAGCACGGGCGTGAGCCGTTCGAGCGATCCGCGGATGATCATCTGCGTGCCGAAGGCTTCGCCCTCGAACTTGCACAGGTTGATGTAGTGGCTGATCTTCAGGATGCCGTTACGGGTCGCAATGCCGGTCAGGGTGATGAAGCCGACCATGGACGCCACCGACAGCGAGACGCCGGCAATCCACATCGCGATCACGCTGCCGATCAGGGCGAACGGAATGTTGCCCATGATGACCAGTGCAAGCACAGAGGACTTGTAGCGCGAGTAAAGCACCAGGAAAATCATCGCCAGCGAGACCAGCGACAATCCGGTCATCAGCCGGGTCGCCTGCTCCTGCGCCTGGAACTGGCCTTCGATGCTGACGAAATAGCTCCCCGGCAGCCGGGTCGCGGCGACCGCCTCGCGGATGTCGGCGACGACGCGGGACATGTCGGAACCATCGGTATTGGCATAGACGATGATGCGCCGCCGGCCGTTCTCCCGGCCAATCTGGTTCGGGCCGTCGCTTTCCTCGACCGTTGCGATGGCGGAGAGAGGTATCCGGCCGGCCGGACTGTCGAGCATGACGCGTGACAGGTCCCGCGGCGAGCGGCCCTGGTCCGGCAGGCGCACCATCAGGTCGAACCGCCGCGGTCCATCCACGACCTGCGCTACGCGCTCTCCTTCGGAGAGGGTCTCGAGTGTCTTGAGAACCTGCCCCGGCGGAAGGCCAACCTGTGCCGCCTTGCGGTAATCGATGCGCACCTTGATCTGAGGAATGAGCACCTGGCGTTCCACCGAGAGATCGACGAGTCCCGGAACGCCTGCAAGTTTGCCCCGCAGTCCCTCGGCTAGTCCACGCAGGGTGTCGAGATCATCGCCATAGATTTTCACGGCGATCTGCGCGCGTACGCCGGATAGCAGATGGTCGAGACGGTGCGAAATCGGCTGGCCGATAGCGACCGAGGCAGGGATGACCGCCATCCTTGCGCGCAGGTCGGCCATCACTTGTTCCCTATCGCGCCCGGAGCGCTTGAGGTCGATGTCGATCTCCGATGAATGGACACCTTCCGCATGTTCATCCAGCTCGGCCCGGCCTGCGCGGCGCCCGACCCGGGACACTTCCGGCACTTCCCGGATGAGCGTCTCGGCGAGCGCTCCCATGCGGTTGGCCTCCGCAAGCGAAGTGCCCGGGGTGAAGGTCATGCCCATTACCAGCGAGCCTTCGTTGAACGACGGCAGAAAGGCGCGCGGGAAGAACGGCACGGTCGCCGCAGCGACGGCAACTCCCAGCGCGGCAGCCGCGAGGATGGGTTTCGCGCGCGGGAAAGACCACTCCAGCGCCTTGCTGTCCCAAGCCTTGAGCTTGCGGACAAGCGGACTGTCGCCGTGGCCCAGCTGCTTCATGTTCGGCAACAGGAAATACGACAGTACGGGGGTGACCGTCATGGAGACCAGCATCGATGCCAGTATGGAAACGATATAAGCAACGCCAAGAGGCGCAAACAGGCGTCCCTCGATACCGGGCAGGGCAAACAAGGGGACAAACACCAGTACCACGATGATGGTGGCATAGACGATGCCCGAGCGGACCTCCACCGATGCATGCCAGATGGTATGCAGCAGGGAGGCCGGGTTCGCGTCGCCCTGGCGCTGCTTCAGCCGGCGCAAGATGTTTTCCACGTCCACCACGGCGTCGTCCACCAGCTCGCCGATGGCAATGGCCAGGCCGCCGAGGGTCATCACATTGATCGACTGGCCCAGCAGGTGGAATACCACTGCGGTAACGGCCAGCGAGAGTGGAATCGCCAGCAGTGAAATGGCCGTGGTGCGGAAGTTCAGCAGGAAGGCAAACAGGACGATGGCGACCATGATGGCGCCATCGCGCAGCGCCTCGATCACATTGCCAATGGACGCCTCGATGAAGTCGGCCTGGCGGAACAGGATTTCCGGCGCGGACAGACCGGCGGGCAGGCCCTGCTTGAGTTCGCCGAGTGCCCTCCCGATTTCCCCGGTAAGCTCGACCGTATCGGCGGCAGGCTGTTTCTGCACGCTGACGATGACGGCCGGCTTGCCATTCATGCCGGCGTCACCCCGCTTGAATGCCGGCGCATAGCGAACCGAGGCGACCTGTTCCAGCAGTACCGGCGTTCCATTGCGAAAGGCCACCGCCATGCCCTTCACATCTTCCAGGCGCGTGGTGCGCCCCAGGTTGCGAATCAGGTACTCGCGGGCATTGAGGTCGATGAAGCCGCCGCTGGTATTGGCAGCGAAGCCTTGCAATGCATTCGAAATCTGGTCCAGCGTTACGTCGAACTGCGCCATGCGGGCAGTATCGGGTTCGACCCGAAGCTGGCGAACCTCTCCACCGATCGGAATGACTTGAGATACCCCCGGGATCGACAGCAGCCGGGGACGAAGCACGAAGTCGGCGTACTCGCGTGCCTGCATCGGACTTGCCTTCGATACGTCGATAGGCAGGGCGATGAGCATGATCTCGCCCATGATCGACGACACCGGGCCCATGACGGGGGTAATGCTCGCCGGCAGCTGCTCCCTGACCAGCGTCAACCGCTCCGCGACCAGCTGGCGGTTGCGGTAAATGTCCGTATTCCAGTCGAACTCGGCGTACACAATCGACAAGCCGACTCCGGACACCGAACGGACCCGCGTAACTCCGGGCATGCCGTTCAGCGCGGTCTCCAAAGGAAAGGAGACAAGCTGCTCGACTTCTTCCGGAGCCATGCCCCCGGCTTCGGTCATCACGGTCACCAGCGGCTTGTTCAGATCCGGGAAGACGTCGACCGGAGTGCGCCCGGCCATGAATAAGCCGTACACGACGAGAATCGCAGCGGCCGCCAGCACCAGCAGCCTGTTTGACAGACTCGAACGGACTATCCAGTTGAACATAGACGTCCTATCGAATCTGGTTGATGAGGGCCGCGCCCGAGACCACCACGCGATTGTCCGGGGCCAGTCCCTTGACCACGACGACGCGCTCCGCATCCAGCGGTCGCGTCTCGACCGGCTGGGCAATGAAGCGTTCCGCCCCGGCCTTGATCCAGACGACGTGTTCGTTGGACGGATTGCGCACGACCGCCTGGGCAGGCACGGCAAACCCTTTGACCGTATCCTTGAGCTTCGCCACGACGGTGACCGGCTGGCCGACCGCCAATGCAGCGTCCTTGGCGCTCGCACGGAAGTTCAGGGGCACCGCTCCGTCGCGCAGGCTGCGGCCGCCGCCGATGAAAGTCAGTTCAACGCCTGGAATGTCCGCAAGGGTGGCCGACTCCACCCGAACCGCCAGCGATGGTTCGTTGGCCACGGCCTCGACCATCATCCGGTTCGGATCGACGATGTCGAACAGCACATCCCGAGCGTCGACGATCTGCCCGTTCAACACATTGGCCGCGGCAATGATTCCCGACGCAGGGGCAGTGATGGCTTCATTGCCGACGATGGTGCCTGCAACGGCTTTTTCACGGCCGGCAAGGCTGGCGAGCTCTGCGCGTGCCGCCTCGATTTCCTTGCGGGGCACGCTTCCTTCCAGCGATTCCAGGCGCTTGACCTTTTGCTCGGCAAGACGGCGGCTGACCTGAATTTCCACCAACTGCGCCTGCTGATTGCCACGTTCGATGGCGGCCGCCACCGGCCGGACATGCAATAGCACTTGGCCCTTTTCCACACGCTGGCCCGCGACCGGCAGTCCCTTTGGCCCCGGCTCGACGCGGCCGGCGAAAGACGCCTGCACGCGGCCGCCGGCATTGGGATCGATGCCCACCCGGCCGTTCAATTCAGCGGTCATCGGATGCTCGGCTGCATGAACGACCACCGTGCGCAGCCCCATCCGGCGCTGCGCCAGCTTGGGCACGTTGATGCTGCCGTCGGGCAGTCGCGCGAGGCCCGTGGCGTTGACGGCAGCGGGAGCGTCCAGGTGCTCGCCGTTCGGGCCATGCGCGCCGGGACCGGCCAGGGCAGCCGACATCAGCCCGGCCGCAATCAGACCGAAAGCAAAATGGGAGAACTTGTTCATGTTCAGTTTCCGATGGAGGGTTTGCGGCGTGCGAGCGCAATCGCTATCGCAGACAGGAGAAGAGCCAGGACCAGGCCGACACCGCCAACGGCGGCGGTCGAAAGCGGAAAGCGCCGCGCGGCGGGTGCAGTCGCCGCATGCCCTTCATCGCCAACAGTCAGCGTCGCTTCGAGGAGGTCGGTGTCGTTGCCGGCGGCGACCGTGAAGACAAGCGCATGCATGCCGGGCTTTGCCAGCGCCTTGAGGAAAGCCTGGTCGTCGACCGCGTAGTTGCCGTGGTCGGAATGAAACCTGGCATTGGCTTTCTGGCCATTGACTTCGACTTCGACTTGCCCGTCCAAGACAGGCTCGTTGGTCTCGTAGCGATCGATCATAAGAGACAGTTCACCGTGCTGCAGCCGGCCGACAATTTCAAATGTTTCCGTCGCTGTTTCGATGCGCGGCTCGCCTGCAATCGCGGTTTGAGCGGATGGGACTTCGTCATGGCTATGGTCTTCTCCGCCGTGCGCAAACGCCAGCACCGGGACCATCAGGGATAACAGCAAGAGTCGGATTGCTTTCATGGGGACACTCCAAATGCTTGATTGAGGCGGGCTCGGGCGAGCCCCAGGGCGACGCGTTGCTGGCGTTCGGCCGCTTCCGCCTCGTGCAGAAGGCTTTGGGCGCGAAGCATGTCGGCCAGACCGCGTTCGCCCATGCGGAATGCCTTTTCGATAAGCTGAGCATGCTCGCGGGCCAGGGCCACGCGTGATGCCGATACATCCAAGGCTTGTTCCGAGGCCGACATTTGTTCTCTGGCCAGCGCGATATCGGCTTGCAGCATTGCCTCGGATTGACTCGCTTCGGCGGACGCCGTCGCCAGCCGGGTCCGGGCCGCGGTTTCCAGCGGGCGGCTGCGCGCGACAGTCCCGATGGGGATCTCGATGCCGAGCGTGACACTGCTTGCGGTTTCGCCGCCAAATGCTTCACGCTCCCGGCGCAAGGCCACGCCGACGGTCGGCGGTTCGCTCCTGGTCTTGCTGGCCACATCCAGCAAGGCTTGCGCATTTCGAACGGCGGCCTTCGAAGCGTACAGGCGGGGATGCGATTCCACTGCAACGGCGGCCAACGGTTCGGGCTCCATGGGCGGAATGTCCGTGATACCGGTCAGCGTCGTGAAACGCAGCAGTGCTTCGCGTAGCTTGAGCTGGGTGTCGACCACGCCAGCCTTTGCCGCCAGCGCTTCCTGCTGTGCAAGCATGCCGTCCGTACGCGCCAGGTCGCCGGCCTTGACGCGCCGCATCACATCGCCGGCGGTAGCCTCGATAGTATTTTGGCGAAGCGTAGCCTCGGCCAGGCTTTCCTTGGCGGCCGCCACGGCCCATATGCGCTCCCGCACTTCGCCCGCCAAGGTAAGGCGCAGGCTGGCAATCCGTGCCTCGAGTTCGGCGGCCTCAGCGTCGGCCTGCATCCGGCGGGCGGAAACCTGGCCGGGCATCCACACCGGGGCCGACAGCGATATTTCTCTTTCGCGAGAGCCGGCGCGGTTGTTCCAGCGATCGCTGCGCTCGGACACGCCGATGGACGGCGACCCTGCGATCCAGGAGCGCGCGGCTTCATGGCCGGCCAGTATCTCGTCGCGCTTTGCTTCGAGGGTGCGGGCTTGCGGCGATCGTTGCCACGCAGCCTCCACGGCAGCTTTGAGGCTGTCGGGAAAATCCCCGGCATGCGCAACCGGCAAGCGCAGGAAAAACAATGCCGCCGCCGCAAAAATAGTGTGAATCAAAATATAAGCACGCATGCAATCTCCATTCGATAACCAGTAGAAGCTGGCCGAAGGCAATTGCACGGGACAAGACGGTGCGCGGACGCCAAAAGCGCGTCACACGTCACTATCAGACGTCAGAACTGGAACAAGTGCGGATAAGCCCTCGGCGAACTAGCCGAGGGTTGAAGGCGGACGCTGCAGGCGTTGCGGATAGGGATCGGGCAGGTAGTGCTGAGGCTGCGTTTCCGTCGTACGGACAGCACGAGCGGCTGCCAGCGGCACAGCGCTGGGCGGAATGGCTGCGCAGCCATGCGCGGTCGAATGATCGGACAGATGCTCGGCCGACGCCTGCGAATCGTCGTAGTGGATACCGCCGTGCTCGTCGTCGTGGTGATGGCTTGTGCCTGCCAGGTGGTCTAGCTCATGCGCGATGCTGAACGCCGCCTTTCCGGACGAGTACCATCCGCCCTGCATGGCGAAGCTATGCAGCGGCAGCAGTACCAGCAGAAAGAGGCAGACGAGGCGACGCACGGGAAATAGGCTGAAGGAGTCGGCGCTGATTAAGTTGGCGCCGATTATACAGCGGCATTTTTGTTCGCGAAACAAATGGGGCCATCGGCACTCCTACTGAAATGAGTTGGATATCTTGAAAGAAAATCTCGCGAACTCTTGCAGTGACAAGGCGAAAAGCGCGGTAAGGCCATGCTGTTACATGTATTTTGCGGGCATTTTTGATGAAGTACCCGCGCGATTCCCGTCCGTGCTTGACCAACGAATTTCCAATATTCATTATTGGTAGTATTGCCATCCATGAATAATGTTTGAAGGAGGACTTATGCAAATAGCACGACCTGCTGCAGCCCTGCTCTGCTGCCTGGCGCTAACGACGCCCGCCCTGGGCCAGCACGCTTCCCACTCGGGGGCACATGATCAAGGTCAGGGCCAGATGCATGGCATGCAACACGGCTCGATGAAGAGTTCGCCGGAGGCGGCCAAGGCGGAATTCGATCACCAGTTCATCGACACCATGGCAATACATCATCAGAGCGCTGTCGAGATGGCCCAATTGGTAGAAAAGCGCTCCGGGCGCGCCGAACTCAAGCAGATGGCAAAGAAGGTCATCGACGACCAGCAAACGGAAATCAAGCAGCTGCGGGAATGGAAGCAGCAGTGGTATGCCGGCAGGGGCGACGCCGTCAACATGAAAATGCCGGGCATGGCCGAGTCGATGAAGAATATGTCGATGGACAAGCTTTCAGCGGCGAATGGCAAGGCTTTTGATGCAATGTTCATTGACATGATGACGCGCCATCACCGCGGTGCCGTAAAGATGGCCCAGGATGCAATGGGCAAGCTGAAGCATGATGAACTGAAAAACCTGGCGCGGAACGTCATCGATACACAGAAGCAAGAAATCGATCAGATGGCGGCGTGGAAGAAGGAATGGAAACTGGCGTCCAGGTAATCCTGCTACGCACGAGGTCGGCTTGAGCGGATGTCGATCGGCACCAGGGGGGCGATCTCTTTCCTCGGTCCGGAACGGCTTGCATCGCTTAATGTCATAACTGAAATTCTTCAGTTAACCTGCTGTCTGCACACCTCCGGATTCAAGTTCATCCATGCGTCACACGAGAAACATACCAGTCGAGCATTTCGAATTCCTGTTCGAGACATCTCCAGGTTCGTTTCTCGTCCTGCTGCCCGACGAAGAGTTCAGGATCGTCGGGGTTACAAACGATTATCTGCGTGACACCATCACGCAGCGGGAAGATATTCTTGGAAAGGCCGTATTCGATGCCTTCCCCGACAATCCCAATAGTCCCGAAGCGAATTCGACGGAGAACCTGGGCACGTCGCTGCGGCGGGTGGTCGCGACAAAGGCCAGCGATACCATGCCGATCCAGCGCTATGATGTGCCCCGGCGCGATGGCACGGGCTTCGAGCTAAGGTATTGGAGCCCGGTTAATACTCCGGTGCTGTCAGAAAGCGGGGAGCTGCTCTACATCATCCATCGCGTCGAAAACGTCACCGATTACGTGAGGCTTCGCGAGGAGAGCGAGGCCCGGCGGAAGAAAAGCGCCGAGTTGAGCGCGCAGAACGAGAAGATGGAAGCCGAGATCCTGCAACGTGGTCTGGACCTGGACGCGAAGAACAGGGAACTGCGGCAGGTCAATGAAACCTTGCTGCAGTATGCACAGGCGGCACGCGAAGAGGCACGCATGAAGGATGAGTTTCTCGCGATGCTCGCGCACGAACTGCGCAATCCTCTTGCCGGCATCTCGACCGCCCTGGAACTGCTTGGAATCGCCGCGAACGACTCGTCGAAAGCCAAGGAGCTGCGCGAGGTGTGCTATCGACAGCTCGACAACCTGACTCGCCTGGTCGATGATTTGCTGGATGTATCGCGCGTCAGCCGCGGCGCCGTATCCTTGCGCAAGGAACCTCTGGATCTGCGAGACGTCCTGGACAGCGCCCTGCACGCGGTGCGCGGCTTTCTGGACGAGCGTGGATTGGCGGTGAGCACCAGCATCAATCCCGGCAGCTACCGGATGACGGGCGACGCGACCCGGCTGGAGCAGGTGCTGAGCAACTTGCTGACCAATGCCGCCAAGTACACTGAAACCGGCGGCAAGGTCGACATCGTCGTGTCCAACGAACCAGTAGGGGGCGAGTCATGGGGCGTTCTGCGGATGAAGGATACGGGTAGAGGCATTCCTGGTGACAAGCTGTCCAAAATATTCGACATGTTCGTGCAGGTGGACACGGAAATCGACCGTGCGCAGGGAGGTCTCGGCATCGGTCTCACCCTGGTTCAAAAGCTGGTGGAGATGCACGGCGGGACCGTCGATGCATACAGCGAGGGAATCGGATGCGGAAGCACATTCACAGTACGCCTGCCCCTTGACGTCGGCGTCCCCCTTCCCGCACAACGTACCCGACGGGGAACGCTGCCCCTGGACATGGAGCAGGCCGCGGGTGCGCGAATACTTCTGATCGAAGACAACGTCGATGCGCGGGAGACGCTGAAAACCCTCCTTCAGGCATACGGATATGCCGTTGAAGTGGCCGAGACCGGTGAAGAAGGGCTGCGACAGCTGTTGAAGCACCGGCCGGATATCGCCATTGTGGACATCGGCCTGCCCGGGCTGGATGGCTTCGAAGTTGCCCGGCGCACGCGCATGGCGCCTGAGGGAAGCGGGGTCAAGCTGGTCGCTCTGAGCGGCTACAGCGGAACGGACACGGAAAGAAAAGCCGTCGCTGCGGGCTTCGATCTTCACCTGGTGAAGCCCGTGAATCCTGTCGAGCTCCCCAAGATTCTCGCTAAATATTCGAGCCGATCCTTTTAATAATTTCGATGGCTCCGGTAGTTCAGTGCTAAAAAGCTTCTCCTCCCTGGCCTTCCCGCCTTGATTGACAGGTCCATTCATGGCCTCGGAACAAGTTGACCTGGATCAATTAAATTTTCCATTGCCGCTTTTACCATCGCTGCCTGTGGATTTACTGCCGATGAAACGCGATGTGCTGCTCATGCAGGGATAGTGCACGGTCGTGGCGTGATTGCGTCACCGGACGACACGACCATTCCTGGAACCGCTCCGTATCTTGGCTTGGCCGACATGGCATCCGCTGCCATTCGATTTTTTGGTTTATTCGACTCCGCTAGGAAGCGCGCATGTGCATCAACCCTTCTTCCTCCATATCCTCGACTGCCTCCGAGCCTTTCGCAACGGGTATTGCTTTCATGGATGAATCCCATCAACTGCTGCACGCAAAGCTCGATCGTCTTTCCCTGGCTTCCGATGCTGAATTCACCGCGGGGTTCGAGTCATTGATTTGTCAAGTCCATGATCATTTCAAGGAAGAGGAACAGGCCATGAACGAGATTGGCTTTCCCGGGATTTCATGTCACCGCGATCAGCATGCCCAGGCGCTGAACGCGCTCGAGCATGCCCGCCTGCGCATCAAAGACGGTGCGGTTACGGAGGGAAGGGAAATCGCCGTGCTTTTCTCACGATGGCTGGGCTTCCATATCGCGACCATGGACAGAATGCTGGCGTCGGCGATGCAGCACGCCGAAGCTCTGGAACCGACCTGCGTCGCTTCCTAGGGGTCACTTGAGTTGTCGGCGACTTGCCTGCTGCCAGGCGGTCGGCGGCGGTTCCTCATGCGCAGCGTCGCATGTGGTCTTCCAGTACATGGTACATGGCACATGCACCCGATCGCATGTCATGGGCGAATCCGAGCTTTGACTATATTGCAAGGGCAACGACGGAGCCCGTCTGTCGTTGCGCGGGCATATAAGCCTGGCGCATGGCATTTATGAAGTTGCGCTGATAGGTGGAGGCGGCTGCCGCCGCTACACTGGCCTCACATCAATCAACTTCGTTAGGAGAAATTACCATGACTGCCATAACGATCGGTTCTTCGCGTTCCTATATCCGGAACGTCCATGCTGCCGTTCATGATCTCATCGTCGCATTGCTTGCACTGGACCGGAAACTCTCGGCACCAAAGAAAAAGCGCCGCCGGTCCGGCGGCGCCTCACTGCACCAGGCTTATGCGGATGTGCTTGCGGCGCAGGCCGTGTCCGGCGAAGCGGCGCAGCAGAGACGCTCTGCCCGAGACATTGCCGCCCGAGGCGATTCGCATGCGCTGCTGCCCTATTACCTGTGGTCTGCGCGCAGCTTTCAGGATTGAGCTGCGGTGCCAGGGCAATGACAAACAGGCACTGCCCGTTTACTTCAGCAGCGATGCGCGGCTGGCGATGAGTGCCATCACCAGGCTCAGCGAGCCGATGAAGCCGATCGCCGACTGCATGCCTACGAACTCGGCCAGCGTGCCGACCACCGGGGGCCCGATGAGGCTGCCGCTGTAGGACATGGTCGCGACACCGGCGAAGGCCAGCGGACCTTCCTTGCCGGCGGCGCTGTAGACGAAGGGGAACAGCAGCGACAGTCCCAGGCCGGCAGCGGCAAAGCCGGCAAGCGCGCAATAGGAATTGGGCGCGAACACCGCGAAGAACAGGCCGCAGGCGGAAAGCAAAGCCCCGCAACCCACCAGGCTGCGCGCGCCGAAACGTGCCTTCATGCGGTCGCCGCACAGGCGGGCGGCCAGCATCATTACCGAGAACGCCGTCAGTGCCAGCGGCGCAAAACCATCGGTGACCTGGAAATGGTCCTTCAGATAAACGCCGCTCCAGTCGGCGATACTGCCTTCCGACATGGAACCCAGAAAGCCGAGCGCTCCGAGCCAGACCAGAGGACCGCGCGGCAGGCAGAACACCTTCGCTTCGACGATCTCCGCCTTGTCGTCGCCGTCGAATGAATCGAGTGAATCGCATGCCAGCTTGAGCAGCAAGGAGACAGGCATGGCAAGCAGCAGGTAATGCATGAATGGCTTGACTTGCATGCCGGCCATCGCGCTGCCGAGCACGGCGCCCAACAGACCGCCGGCGCATCCCCATGCATGCAGTTTTGACATTTCAGAACGGCCGGTGGACTTCTCCAGCTTGGTCGCAATGGATTGAACGGCGACATTCATGCAGCTTGCCATGACACCCAGCAGCAGCACCGCGAACATCAGCGCCAGAACATTGGGAGCGGCGCCGATGCCCAGCAGGACGGCCAGCAGCGACTGGCCGGCGATGAGCGCCGTCTTGCGCGCGCCGAACATGGACATCAGGCGCGAAGACACGGGATGAGACAGCAAGGCGCCAAGCCCGCCGCACAGCAGGACCATGGACAAGGCGGAATGCGAAATGCCGAGGCCTTCGCGCAGGGCTGGAATGCGGCCCGCCCAAGAACCCATGATGAGTCCGAACAGGGTAAAGAACGCGGGAAGCGCGAAAGCTTGAAAGGAAGCGGAAGGAAGTCGTTGTAGTGTGGCGCTGGAGTGCATCATTGATCGTATTATTGAATATCAGCAATACGCCTGTGATGCATTCCCTTCAGAAATAGTTTCTCAAATGAAGCTTATATCAGTCATTCATGATTGGAATGAGGAAAGATTGTAAACAATGGCTTGCGCCAGCCTTCAATTTCGGGCGATTGAATTGCGCGTTATCTTGCGCGGACTGATTCCGTGCGAAGCATTTCCTTGGTGTTCCGGCATGCCGTGACGCCTGCGGAACCCTCGCTGCCAAAATCGCAAGAAAACCCGCAGTGCCGCCAACAGCAGCGCCAATCCAGCGGGACTGGCGCCAGGCTTGCAGGGTTATCTTCTAGTCGAACTTTACCAAGTTCAACGATGGCAACGGCCCTGCGGGAAACTGGAACATTTTTCCCCCTTCGGCAAGCCTTCCGATATCCAGCGCAAAGAATCCGAGCCGGCCAATCAGTTGCACCACTTCCTTTTTTGCCGCCGCATCGTCACCGGCGACAAACAGCACGCGTTGACCGCCTTCGGCACCCGGATCGCTTGACAGCAAGGCAGGTCGGAGGTGGTTGAAGGCCTTGACCACGCGTGCGCCTGGCAGCAGGTCGGCCACGATCTCGCTCGACGTCCGCCCTCCAAGGTCGAACGGGCGGAATGCCGGCGCTTCGATCGGATTGTTGGCATCGATGACAATCCTGCCCTGCCACGAGGGAAGATCCTGCACGGCAGCGGGGATCTTCGACCAGTTCACGGCGAGGAAAACGATATCGGACCGTGCTGCTTCCTCCACTGTCACCGCCTTGATATGCGCGCCAAGCTCAGCCTCGAGACTGGCAAGTGACGCGGGACCGCGGCTGTTGGCAATGACAGCGTCGATGTTTGCGCTTCCAAGCGCGCGTGCGATGGCACTGCCGATCGCACCTGCTCCAATAATGCCGATTTTCATGATGTGCTCCTGTTGCATGTCGTAAGTAGGTCGGAAGATCAGGCCGTGAAGCCGCCATCGACGAGCAGTTCGGCGCCGCTGACGAAGGCGGCTTCGTCGGAAGCAAGGAAGGCAACGGCTGCAGCAATATCGCTGCCCTGGCCGTAGCGGCCCATGGCGATGCCTGGCTTGACGAAGTCGGCAACGGCGCCATCGGCGGGATTCATATCGCTATCGGTAGGTCCGGGATGGACGGTATTTACCGTAATGCCTTTCGGGCCGAGGTCGCGCACCAGCCCGCGGGTGAATCCGGTGACCGCCCCTTTGGTAAGGGTGTAAGCAGACGCGGTTGGGAAGGCGGCATAGCGCACCATTGAGCTGCCGATGTGGATAATGCGTCCCCCGCTGCCCATGTGGCGGAGGGCTTCCTGGGTGGCGACGAAGAGTCCGGTCACGTTGACGGCAAGGATGCGCTGGAAGTCCTCGAACGCGATTTCGGTTGGTTCGCCAAGCACGCTGATGCCGGCATTGTTGACCAGAATATCGATGCGGCCCAGGCGTTCGGCTACTGCGGAGACGGCGGAACGCACAGCTTCCGGATTCCCGGCGTCAGCCCGCAGCGCAATTGCATGGCCGCCAGCAGCTTCGATCTCCCTGACGACCGCATCAGCCTTGTCCGGCGAGGCATTGTAGGTAATGGCAACCTTGGCGCCTTGTGCGGCAAGACGTCGGGCGATGGCGGCGCCGATCGAGCGGCTGCCTCCGGTGACGATGGCGACTTTGTCCTGCAGGTTACGGATGGTGTCCATGGTGTTTCCTTTCGATGTGGGTGGTTGGTGGAAGGAAGTATGGAAGCTGCAAGTCTCAAGCGGTACTATCAGCGGTCTATAATCAGTTTCAAGCAAATGTTGAAAGAAAGATCGTGGAAACCCTATCCAATCTCGAGTCGTTTGTACGAAGTGCCGAGGCGGCCAGCTTTTCGGCCGCGGCACGCCGGCTTGCACTGACGCCGGCGGCGGTGAGCCGGAATGTGGCCCAGCTTGAACGCAACCTCGGCGTCAGGCTGTTCCAGCGCAGCACACGCGGCCTGACACTTACCGAGGCGGGAGAGCGCTTCCTGAATGCCGTGGCGGGCGGGCTGGACACCATTCAAGGCGCCATTGCGGAGGTCGCGGCAACGGCTGGGCAGCCGGCCGGCGTGCTGAAACTGAATGCTGCCCATCGTTTCGGATGTGACTTCCTGCTGCCGATGATGCCGGCTTTCCTGCAGCGCTATCCGGCCGTGCTGCCGGACTGGCATTTCGACAATCGCCAGGTCGACCTGATCCGGGATGGTTTCGACGCCGCGGTCGGCGGTGGTTTTGAGCTGCCGCCTGGCGTGGTGGCACGCGAGCTGGCGCGAGTCCATATCGTGGCCGTCGCCACGCCGCAATTCATGCGGGGGCGCAAGGCGCCGGTTAAACCGGCTGATCTTGCCGACCATGAGGGCGTGGTGCTGCGATCAGTGTTCAGCGGCCGGATTGCCCGGAGAACGCTGCGAAGCCCGCACGGTGAGGCGCAGTTATGCGAACAGAGGCCTGTCATCACGGTCAACGATCCCGATGCGCTGGTGCGCGGCGTGCTCATGCACATGGGCATCGGCCTGATGGCTATGCCGCATGTCATGCACTACCTGGAAAGCGGCGAACTTGTGCGCGTACTGCCGGGCTGGCATGACGACGCCGGCGCGATATCCCTTTATTTCACGAGCCAGAAGCTGCTGCCGGCAAAGACGCGTGCCTTTGTCGATTTCCTTATCGAGCAATTCCGGGAGCAACGGCTGGCACAGCGATTTCTCGCTGCCTGAAGCGCAATACTTCCAGCGAGTCAGCGCTGGAGTCCACGCTGCAATAGGGGAAGTTTCGGCGCGTTCAAAAGGGACGTCCGCGCCGGCTAAACATCGCTATCGCAACGGGAATGAAGCGAGGTATTGGTATTCATGCCGCCTTCAATAAACTTTTCCCCCGGTTCAACTGAAACTCAAGAGATCGCATTGCGCGGTGCTCTTTCCGTAGCCATCTGTCCGCTATCGAACTGTACTGGCGTGAGGTTGAGCACACAATGCGCGTATTGAACGTACATGCCTATGGTATGCAGCTTCCATTTCCTTCGAACCATGGCTTGCTCGACAGAACACTTCTGGTTGGAATCGTGGCTGCCTTTTTTCTGCAATGAAGCACGCCTTGTTCAATAGTCGATAAATGAAAAGTGCTTACCGGGTTGCCACCATTGCGATATACGCAATATGCACGTAACTCACATGATGATTGAAGCGGCGTTACGAAAAGCCACTGAGGGCGGGCTGTTTCCGCGGCGCTGCACAGACTCCGAAACGGGAGCGAACCGTGAAATCCTGCGGGCCATAGTCGAGTCCGACCTGCAGTCATCAAACGACCTTCGCTTAGCGGAAGTCAGGCATCGGCAAGAGAAATGGAAAGACACGGGCGCGCCTTGATTGGCATGGCTTGGTAGCAAGCCAGGGGTGCCGCGAATGCACAATGACATCTAACAGCCGGGAGAAAAAATGGGCCGCACTATGGCAGTACGTCCTACTTCGGACGGCGTCGCCTTCATCATCAAGGCTGGCGTATGCATGGAAGAATGCTTTATTTCGCGGGAAGCTCTCAATACGCTCTCGCAACTCAAAAACATCGACGGTTCGGACGCGAATGCTCTTGATCTGTTCCAGGCGCTTGAGTCATTCATCCGTCCTGTGGCGCAGTCTCTTCTTGCTGAAAAAGCGAAAGAGTTGCCGATCCGGCTGACTCCGGAAAACATCACTTCGGCTTATTGCGGGAAGGCTCTGGCGACATAGTTAAAATGGGCCGGGCAGCATCCTCATTAGCACACTCAATTGCGGACTTGGCGCCTGCATGTCGCGGTCGCGCCCCATGCCTGTTCAATATCAGATTTTTCAGGAGCGGATCAGTGCGTGCATCCGAGCCAGTCGGTTTTCGGCGCATATTGCACGCGACGAACGACCGCTAGCCCGCCTCCGCCAAAATCGCGCAAATGATCGGCTTCGCTGCGATGTCCATGAAACTTTACCATCTCGTATTCGATCGTAGGTAACCCAGTCATTTTGAATTGAATGAAAGAGGTACCCAAAATGCGAGTGACCAAACCGAATCGGGACCGGACCCAGGCCGGCGACAGATTTGAAATGCAGCAAAAGCAATCGGGCGACCAGCATATCCTGCCGATTGATGAGCCTGCGGAAGATCCGCATCGCCCTCATCGCGTAAATCGTTCGGACATGCAAAAGACTCTGCCGATAGATACCGAAGGCGATGCATCCTGAGAAGCGAGATGGCAATGTGCCTGTCACCTTGGGCATGCGATATGCAACGGTGTTGAATTCAAGCCGGCACCGTTGCATGACTTGATTGGGTTTTACCTGCTTATGCCGCACAGTCGGGCCGATGTCCAATCCTTCGCGCGGAAGCAAATGATGGACCTGCGGTGAACGGAATGAGCCGGCTGATACGGCTAATACAGCCATCGCCAGCATGAGCCCTGGTGGAAAAGACGGGTTTGATACCGTCTCCGAAAAAGGTAGGTCGCTATAAAGAGGGCGCAGGCGGCAAGCCTGTGACTTCCAGGATTTCCTGCTCGTCCAGGGTTTCCCTTTCCAGCAATGCGCGCACCAGCGCATCGAGTTCGGCGCGATGCTGATGCAGCAGGCGCGTGGCCTCCCGGTGGCTTTCGTCGATGATGCGATGCACCTCGACATCGATGAGCCGCGCGGTTTCCTCGCTGAAGGGCTTGTCGCCGCCGAAGCTAGCTGCGCTGCCGAGGAATGCATTCTGGCGCGGCGCAAGCTGCACCATTCCCAGCTTGTCGCTCATGCCCCAGCGCGTCACCATGTTGCGGGCAAGATTGGTGGCCTGCTCGATGTCGTTCTCCGCGCCGGTGGTGCGGGTACCGTAGACGACTTCCTCGGCCACGCGTCCGCCCAGCATGCCGATGATCCTGGCGCGCAGATACGCTTCGGGATAATTGTAGCGGTCGGTCTGCGGCCGCTGGTAGGTCACGCCCAGCGCCTGCCCGCGCGGCACGATGGTAACGCGATGCACCGGGTCCGCGCCCGGCACCAGCAGGCCGAGGACCGCATGGCCGCTTTCGTGATAGGCGATGCGCTCGCGGTCGGCCTCGCTCAGCAGGATGGGGCGCTCGGGTCCGAGCACGATCTTCTCCAGCGCATCGAGGAAATCCTTGTGGCGCACATCGGTCTGCTCGCGCCGGGCTGCGAGCAGGGCCGCCTCGTTGACCAGGTTCTTCAGGTCGGCGCCCGAAAGCCCGGGCGTGGCGGCAGCTAGTTCCGACAGGTTGACATCCTTTGCCAGCGGCACCTTGCGGGTATGCACGCCGAGGATTGCTTCGCGCCCTGTCTTGTCGGGCAGGTTGACGACGACGCGACGGTCGAAGCGGCCCGGCCTGAGCAGGGCCTTGTCGAGTACATCGGGCTGGTTGGTGGCCGCCAGCACGATGATGCCTTCGCGGCTGGAAAAACCGTCCATCTCGGTCAGAATCTGGTTCAGCGTCTGTTCCTGTTCGCTGGAGCCGCCGATGGCCGTTTGTCCGCGCGCGCGGCCGATCGAGTCGAGCTCGTCGATGAAAATGATCGCGGGAGCATGTTCGCGTGCCTGCTTGAAGAGGTCGCGCACGCGCGCGGCGCCGACGCCGACGATCATTTCCACGAACTCGGCCGCGCTCATCGAGAAGAAGGGCACGCCGGCTTCGCCGGCCACCGCGCGCGCCAGCAGGGTCTTGCCGGTGCCCGGCGAACCCACCAGCAATACGCCCTTCGGCGCAGCGCCGCCCAGGCGCGTGTACTTGCCGGGATCTTTCAGGAAATCCACGACTTCGACCAGTTCGTTTTCCGCCTCGTCGATGCCGGCCACGTCATTGAAGGTCACCCGCGAATCCTGTTCCTGGTCATAGCGGCGCGCCTTGCTCTTGCCGATGCCAAACATCGATGCGCCCATGCCGCCGCCCTGCTGGGCGGCACGGCGGTAGAGCCAGACATAAAAACCGATCAGTAACAGCGCCGGCCCGAAGCCATAGAGCAGCGTGGCGAGCGCGCTGCCGGTCTTGATCGGCACCGCGCTGATCTCGACCTTGTTGGCGATCAGGAATTGTTCCAGCCCGGAATCGACGAAGGCCGGCAAGGTGGTGGTAAAGGTGGGCGCGGTGCGACTGGGCGTTTCCCGCAGCGGGCCCGGACGCTCCTCCCCGGCCTTGTCTTCCGGCGGCCAAGTGACCGGCGCATTGAAGCGGCCCTCGATGCTCGCGCCCTGACTGTAGATCGACTTGACGTTGCCCCTGGCGACTTCCTGCTTGAACACGGTGTAGGGCACGGTTACCGGCGCATCACCGTCCGGAAAGAAGGTGCGCATCAGAAAATAGTTGGTGAACAATATCACCAGAAAAATCAGCCATGCCTTGCGCGGTGGCATCTTGGGCGTCCCGGTGGCGCTTGGTGCGTTCGGTGCGCCCGGGCGCTGATTGGCAGGCGGAACCGGCTTCCGGAAGAGAGGGGAATTGTCGTCGCGTTTCATATGACGATTCGTCATGGACAACGCGACGTTAGTTTCTCGTTCGTCCGGTCGGGTAGTTGTTTTATCTCAAGCTTCGTGACTATTCGTGACTATTGCGGCCTTCGCCGCAATGCCTCACTTTGTCGAACCGGGACGGTCGATCACCCGGCTGATCAACTGCACGGCCTCATGCCGCTTCCTCGCCGACTTGCGCGCCGGCTGCAGGGTACGCAGGCGCGCATAGGTCTGGTTCGCCAGCTTGATGTAGACATCCCCGATGTTTTCCAGGGCGACCGAGTAACGGGCGTCGGCGCGCAGCGCTTGTTCCAGCAGCACGCGCGCGTCGCCGTAGCGGCCGCTCGCCGCCTGGAGCACGGCCATGTTGTTGAACGGCTCGGGCATTTCGGGATGCTCGGCCGCGAGCGCTTCGAAGGAACGCATCGCATCAGACCTCCGGTCCAGCGCCATCAGCGCCATGCCATGGTAGAGCCGCATCTGCGGCTGCGCACGACTTTCCTGGGGCAGCGCATCGATTCGGTCCAGCGCTTCCTGGTAGCTGCCCGACTGCAGCAGCATGCCGATATCTTCGGCTTCGGCTGCGGTTGCCTGCACCGATAGCGTCAGCGCCGTCGCAATCGCTATCGCGACCGCCTTTGCGGTAAGGCACGCGGACGCGATGCGGGACGGAATGCGTTGATTCAAACTACCGAATGGCCTCATGGCTTTTCCCCTCTGATTGTGTTCAATGTTTTCATTTTTTGCTTCAGGTTCGATGCTTGTTAATCACGAGAATGTCTCTCGCGCAGCAGTCCATGAGCCGCCGGTACACCTCCGGCGCGACGTTGATGCAGCCCTTGGTGACGTTGCGCCGCAGTTCGGGCCGTCCGTCCTGCAGGCGCTCCATGCGCCGCTCACCCGGGTTGAGGGTATAGACGCGGTGGATGGCCCAGAGGTATTTCTCGTTTTCCCGGTAGACCAGCACGCTGCCGTCATAGCCGGCATCCTCGATGCGCCGGAGCGACAGGGAATAGGTTCCCGTCGGCGTGTCCTGCCCCACTAGCGCGGGATAGCAGGCGCCGGCAAAGCAGATGGATGCGGCAAGAAGATCGACGATCACCATGGCGGCCTTCAGCCCAGTGGTTTCTTGCGCGTGACCGGGGGCGGCTCTTGCGGCTGCGCAGGCTCCGGCACCACTTCCTGCGGTGGCGGTGGCAGCACCTTCGCCACCGGCCGCACGAACAGGTACTCTCCCCTGCCCACCGCCGGATGCACCCGATAGCCGCTGCATACCGCGTCCGCCAGCACGCTCGCGGGGCCGCACTCGACCGGCACCTCGCGCGGCCAGATGACGGCTGCGGTCGGATGCCCGGGAAGATGATTGGGCACATGGTACAAGCCGTCCATCACATGCAGCGCCGGTTCCGTGCCGACAGCAGCGCCGTTGGCCGGCGTGCCCGAACCGAAGGGAAGGCGCTCTACCTCGAAGTTTAGGTCGGCCGCCGCGGCATGGGAGCCGGCGGCAGCGGCAAGCACGAGGGCGTGGAATATTGCTTTCACGTTGTCTCCCGGCGCTTGTCAGTAACGATACATATCTTCGGCCCTGCTCCCGGTGCGCGAGCCGCTGTCGGCAAGCCTGCTGCCGTCGGCTGTCCGCGCTTCCTGCGAGCTGACCGGGCAATTGATGCCGGTCAGCTCGAAGGCTTCGCGATTGCGCTTGTCCATGCACAGGCGAGCGAGTGCCGCACCCTTGAAGCCCATGTTCCATATTTCGCGCGCGTTCTTCAGCATCACGCAATTCTCATCCGTCCAGGTGGTGCCGGCGCTGAATCCGAATGAGACCGCGCTGCCGCCGATGGAGGTCGATCCCATGCAGGTGTCGTTGCTGCTGGTCAGCGGCGTCGCCACCGCGGTTGACACCGGATTGCGCGACTGCGCGTGGTACACGGCATGGCTGTCGATCGACAGGGATTGGCCCTGGCTGCCGACGCCTTGTGCCGCGCCGCCGCGGCTCGTGGAAGTCGCGGAAGAAGTGGAATGAGAATGTGTTGTTGCAGTGGCAGGACCGGCGTTCACGCCGGCTCCGCGTGGCAGCACCGGACTAGCGCGCAGCGCCAGTCCCTGTGCCGACACCGAACCCGCGGCCGCCATCGCGGCCAGCAAAACAAGTGGTATGAGCTTCATGATTTTTCTCGCCTGTGTTATGGGGGATTTTGCTTACGGGGCGCTGGCGTAACCGGTCGAGCCCGACAGCTTGGTGTTGCCGAAGAAGTAGCCGGTCGAATTGATGTTGGCGATGCCGGCGGCGTTCATTTGCTGCAGTGCTGCTGTGGTATTGGCGCCGCTGGCATAGCCTTCATTGCTTCCCGCGACGTTGACCGACTTGGTGGCGGTGGTGCCGATGGACGGTGCCGGTGCGGGCGTGGTGGACGGTGCCGGCGCGGCGATCGGCGCCACGCTGTATGTCTTGCCGTACTTGACCTCGGCCTCGAAGCCCGAAACAGTCTGGCCGGTGACATAGCTGCCCTGGTTGGTGCCGGCCTTGATCAGGCTGTCGGTATGGGTGCCGGAGCCGCCGCCGTTGTAGCCCTGCGTGACGCCGGGGATGTTGAGCTTGCCGCGCACTGCGGTATCGGCGAAACCGGAAGACAGGGCCGAGCCTCTGCCGGAACCGGTGCTAGTGTTGTACGCCTTGCCGAGGCTTTCCGACCTCGTTTCGCCGGAGACGGCGGCGGTGATGGCGTTCTGGCTGGGCGTATAGGCGCGGGATGCATTGACTGTTGCGCTGGCCGACTGGCTGTTGTGAGCATAAGACGAGGAGGTGCCGTTCTGGCCGATAGCGAATTTGCCATTGACCGCCGTGCCAACGGAGACATTGCCCGTCGCGACGGCGTTCGCGGGCGCGGGGTGCGTGGCGTGCGCCGCGGACTGCGCCAGCAGAACGGCCATGCCCGCACCGAAGCTTGCGATGAAATGTGTTGTTTTCATGTGGTTTCCTTGAAGTGTGTTGTGAAGAACGGGCATCGACCCGCTCAGCCAGTAGGTGTGCGCGGCAACGGCCGGGGTTCCAGCGCCGGCAGCGGGCTGCATGCAGGCGGACGGCATGCATGCAGGGCAATGCGCTCGGCGCGGTCGGCGTCATGACGCGAGGAAATGTCTGTCATTGCCTTGTGTGGCAAGGCTTTGCCGCACGCTCGCAAGCATGCGGACCGCGCAGGCGGCGCGGGGCAGGAGTGAATCTCAATAATTATCAAGAAGGAAGGAAAAGACCGATCGGCGCTGCATGCGCGGTCGCGGCGCGCACTGCTGCAGCAAAGGCATGGCCGGCTGCAGTTACTTCAACAAGCGAAAGGCCTTGTCGGGCTTGCCGCGCTTACCGCCCGCTTCGATCGGTCCCGCCGATTTTCTGCAGGTGCCGCATGCTGGTGCGCATGCGTTCGGCGAGGCGCGAATTGCGTGCCGGGATGGCGCGCTCGGCGATGGCGCGAATGGTGCGGTCGTCGCCCAGTACCCAGAGCTTGCTGCGAGCGCGCGAGAACGCGGTGTAGAGGATGCCGCGATGCACGAAGTTGGGAGAGCCGTTGGTGCACACGAAAATCACGACTTCATATTCGGAACCCTGCGCCGCATGCACCGTCATCGCATACGCCAGCCCGACGGACTCGACCTCCTTGCCCGGGAAGCGGATGGCGCGGCCGTCATCCAGTTCGAGATGCAGCTCGGTCACGTTGCGCCCGGTTTCATCGACGCTGAAGTCGCGGATGAAGCCGGTGTCGCCGTTGACCACCTGTTCGGCCAGCTTGTTGCCGGCGGCATCGATGCCGTGTTCGATCAGGATGTTCTTGCGGATGATGATGCGGTCGCCCGCATGCAGCGTGGTACCGACGACGCGTCGGCCGTCAGGGTTGAGCCTCTGCCTCAGCAATTCGTTGAGATAGGTGATGTTCCAGCCGGGCAGGTGAATGTCGCCCTTGCGGCGCGGCATCAGCAGCCCGACGCGCACGATGCCGTAGCGCTCGATGGCTGCCAGGTAAGCATGGGTGACCCGTGTGACGCCGACATCGTCCGGCTCCGGCAGGCGGTGCGAAAAGCTGACATCTTCCCGGTTTTCGCAGTCGACAACGCCGCTGCCGGCCTGGCGCACTACGTCAAGGATGCCGCCGTCATTGCGATAGGTATGTACCAGCCGGTGATGGTCGAAGGGCATCTGCAGCAGGTCCTTGAGCACTTGGCCAGGACCGACCGACTGCAGCTGGTCGACGTCGCCCAGGAACACCACATGCGTGTCGGGACCGACCGCATCCATCAGCGAGCGCGTCAGCATCAGGTCATCCATCGAGGTTTCGTCGGCGATGACGATGTCGGCATCCAGCGGATTGTGCTCGTTGAATTCGAAGCCTTCCGCCGTCACGCCAAGCATGGCGTGGATGGTGGTGGCGGACAATCCGAAGCGCTGCACGCGGGAAGACAATACCTTGGCGGCCTTGCCCGTCGGCGCGCAGAACAGGATCTTTCTTTCCCTGGCCACATGTACCAGGATTTCCATCAACGCGGTCTTGCCGCAGCCGGGCCCTGCCGTCAGCGTGTGCACAAGGTGGGTCGATGTGAGAATGCCGATGATTGCCTTGCGCTGCGAAGCATCGAGGCGAAATGCCTGTGCGCCGGTCGACAGCATCGCCTCCGCGGCGGCAATCTCTCCGTCGAGTTCCTCGGCGGAAGCATCGATGATGGGCGCGGCCATCTGCAGCGCGCGCACGGCGAGGTTGCGGGCCAGCGCCCGTTCGGCATTCCACAGGTGACGCGGATAATGGCGGTCGCCGTCGATGACGATCGGTTCCTTGCGCACCTTGGCGGCCGCCATCGCCCGTTCCGGGCTGACGTCGGGATCGATGGCGCCGATGCGTTCCGACAGGTTTTCCAGGTTGAGGTGAACATGGCCATTGCGCTCGCAGCCGTCGCGCAAGGCATGGGTGACGAGCGCTGCAAGGCGGAATTCGTGGAAGCGGGGGAAGCCGATGCCGCGCAGCGCGATCAGATCGGCGGCGGCGAAGCCGTAGCCGTCGATATCCTGTATCGGCGCATACGGATCTTTTGAATACAGTGCCCAGGCGGCGGCAATGGGCTCGCGCTTTTCCTCGACGCGTCCGGCCAGCCATTCCGCCAGCTTGCGCAGGATGCTGTCCTTGACGCCGATGATGCCGACCCGGGTCGACAGGTCGCGATAAACCAGCCCTTTCAGGTCTTCCGCGCCGGCCACCGACACCTTGCGCTTCGTCACCCTGGTGAAGTCGAGGGCGTACGGATTGCTCACCAGCTGGTCGCGCAATTTCGTCAGGTCGCCGCGATAGAGGTCGACGATCTTCCTGGCGGTGACCGCGCCACAACCCTTGAAGTTCTTGCGCAGGTGCTGCACCAGCGCCTCGTCGTCGAGCGGAATGTCGATAGCCGCTATTTCACATTCGAACTGCCTGCCGAAGCGCGGGTGCACGACGACGCGCCCGTCCATCCTGTAGCGGTTTCCTTCCGTCAGGCCGACCAGGGACTCGCCGGTCACCACCAGGTAGTCGCCGTCCTCCAGCCGCACGATGCCCCGGCCCCAGCGTTCGTTGTACACCTGGCAGGACGTTAGCGTGCCGGTTATCTGCTGAGTCTCCGCTGCCATGCCCGCCATTGTCAAAAAGAAGCCGGCAATCCAGTGCGCTGGAGTTGCCGGCTTTGGAAAAGCTCATTCATCGCGTTGCCTGAATGAGCCTGCTTCGCTCGTTACGCATTGCTGTTGCTTAGAACGGAATCGCATCGTCCACGAAATCGTAGCGCGAGGCGCTCGAACGGGCGGCTGCGCCCGATTCGCGGTTGTGTGCCTGCCCCTGGTCCGAGTCGGCATGCTGCTCCGTCTCTGCATGATCGGCATCGGCGCCGTGATCATGCTCGTGCGTACGTCCGCCAAGCATGCGCATGTCGTCGGCGATGATTTCGACCGCGATGCGCTCGACATCATCCTTGCCCGTCCACTTGCGTGTCTGCAGGCGGCCTTCGACATAGACCAGCGAACCTTTCTTCAGGTATTCGCCGGCGATCTCGGCCAGCTTGCGGTACAGCACCACGCGATGCCACTCGGTGGTCTGCTTGCGTTCGCCGCTGGACTTGTCCTTCCAGGTTTCGGTGGTGGCCAGCGTGAACTGCGTGACGGCATCACCGCCCGCGGTAACGCGGCGCTCGGGGTCGCGGCCGAGATGGCCGATCAGTGTGACTTTATTCAGTGTAGCCATTGCAATCTCCTCTGATTGGAACTACTGGATTTCAAGGCGTACGCCTTGTTCGGTATGCACTCCCGCCACCGGTATCCCGGATTTCAGCGCCGCGGCGATGGCGCGCTTGTTCGGTGTCGGCGCCGGCGCTTCATGATGCGTGAAGAACTCCGGCTGCAGCTGCCGCTCGTCGTCGATGACCACGGTCAGCGGATTCTTCCTGACCGCCATCGAGAACAGCGCCGTATTCACCTTGTCCCGCCCGGCCGTGCGCATCAGGTCGAGGATCAGCTGGCGGCCGCGCTGGGCGGCACGCTGCAGGCCCTCGTGACGGGCTTCGAGATGGGCAATGGTCTGCTCCACGCCGCGCTGGGCGGACTCGATGTTCCTGACCATTTTTGCCAGGTTCTCCAGCCGCGCGTCGAGCGGCTCGGACATGCTTTCCAGCGTATCGGCGACGACCTGTTCGTCATCGTGCCGCTCCGCCAGCAGCTCGGCCAGCCGGCGGTATTGCGCGGCGACTTCGAACGCCTCGAAGATCGGATTCATGCAGCCAACCCGTAGGCTTCGTCATGCACTTCCAAGAGGGCCTTGCGCTGGTCCTTCAGCGCCGTCAGCTCGGCCAGCGCGTTGGCGTCCGGCAGCGAATTGGCGACCCGGTAGGCCACCGAGAACGCGCGGTACAGATCGTCGAGGTTGCCGGCGCGGTTGATCGCATCCATCATCGCGGTCTTCTGGTCTGGCGACATCACGTTGGCGGGCTGCGCGCTGTCGACGCCGCTGTTGAGCCAGCTCAGCAGCTTGCGGCCGGTTTCGACGTCGGGCCGGAAGATCTCGGCGTCGAACAGGCGGGTGCGGTCCTTGCCGGCATAGGCCATGTGCTGCACGTCGAGTTCGAAGAAGGTGGTGAACTCGTATTCGATGCCGTCGCGCATGATAGGCGCCAGGCCGATCTTGCGCACCACCTGCTTGCCGGTGCGCTCGTCCTTTTCCTGCACGTACTCGGTCTTGGCGCGCATGGTCGCGATGATGTGGCAGCGGCTCTGCAGCAGCGCTTCCACCAGCGCATTGTGCTCGGGCGTCACCTGCCGCCATGCCTGCCAGCTGTTGCCGGACTTGTCGGCGATCTTGCCCTGGCGATCGAGCGAACCGCCCTCGCCGCTCCAGGCATGGGTCAGACTGTCGATGATGATGGTCGACACGCCGATGTCTTCCAGCGCATGGATGGCCTCGATGTAGCGCGCCGGTGTGTACGGCGGAGACAGCGACAGCACGTCGTAGCCTTCGGGCAGCAGATCGGCATAGAGGTCGCCGCTGCCGTGTTCGGTATCGATCATGCCGATGCGTCCGCCCAGGCCGCTGGCGATCTGCAGGGCCGAGTAGGTCTTGCCGCTGCCGGCCGGACCCGACATGCCGAGACGGAGTTTCGCGCGGCGCTTGGTTGCACGGTGAATTTCAAATGTAGCCATGGTAAGTCGTGTCCTTTCGGGTTTCTCGTCAAATTTCTCGAACTGCTCCTGACGGCCGATCTGCTCGTACCACTGCATGCCGCCATCATCCATATCAGCTTGGCAATCCATCAAGCGATTCCAATCATTGAGATCCGTTCATCACTACCGCTTCGGTAGCGTTTTTATTCGTTTCTCCCTGCTGCTGTCTTGCTGTCTTGCCTGCATCAATGCAGGTTCTTGATATCGGCCTGCTCCAGCAGCGCCACTTCATCGGCGTCCTTGCTGCTGCCCTGCAGCAGCTGCTCGGCGTGCGCAGCCGCCATGCGACCCATTTCGACCGCTTCGCGCAGCACCGGCTCGCGTGCGGCTACGTCACTGCCCAACGAAGGCGTCCAGCGCGCCGGTTCGCGGCGCAGCCGCGCTTCAAGCACGCATTTCAAATACAGTTCGCGAAACATTGCCTGCGCGGCGCCAATGTCGCCGCTTTCAAGCATGGGCAGCACCGCGCCCCATGCATGGGCCATCTCTTCGGTCCATACCACGGAGCTGCGTTCGTCTCGCGGCAGAAGCGCCCAGGCCTCGTCCACGCCGGGCCGGCCATCCTCGAGGCGCAGGAGGATCTCCTTGACGCGCAGCGGCCCGTGCAGTTCCAGCCTGCAGCGCGCCAACGCGGTCATCACGTCGTCCTCGCTGAAATCCGCGAGGTCGTTCGCCAGCATTTCGGCGGCTGCGCGCGACAATGCCTGTCCGCACACCTCGGCCGTCAGCGTGATGGCCTCGATCAGTTCGCGATAGCCGATGTCGCGGCGCGGATTGCTGGCGGCACTGCGTTCCTTCCACTGCGGATAATGAATTTTCGTCTTGCTCATAAACCCTGTTTACCGTTCTCGAAATTTGCCCATGTCATGGCGCGGCCATCTCTCTTACACAACTGATTTGGTCGCACAAACTAACCCAGCATCACATTCCCGGGTTACACTGCCAACCGCGGAGCACCGCGAGCAGGCCGCTCATGACGCTGTCAAAAGGAAGAAATCAATGGCGATGGATAGTGCACAAATCCGGCATAGGAACTTTCACAAGCTCTACACCGACTTCATTGACCAGCGCCCCCACTTGCCGCATCGCGGCATGCTCAAGCTGTTCGCCGAGCAGCTAGGTTTGTCAGACCGATACCTCAGCCACATCAAATGCAACCGCAAGAACATCGGAAGCAATGTCGCCCGCAATATCGAAGAGCGACTCAAGCTGCCCCGCGGCTGGATGGATCGGGAACATGACCGGTTAAATCCACCGGTCGACGAGAACGAAAAGCTGTTTATCGAAATGGCATTGACGCTGTTTCGAACGCAGCAGGCGGAGGCACGCGAATTCATGATCACCATGTTGCGCCAACGTCTTGAGGCTTCATCCTCCAAGCCAGAAACCCGGCAGGCACGCCGGTAAAAAGCTTGCCTGAAGCATACGCCAGGCACTGTTCATACAGTCTTTTCTAGCACTGTATGCATATACAGTATTTTAATCAAACAGGGGAATTAGTACAACAAGAATTTCGATATTTCCTGCGAAAGCAATGGCTTTCCGCCGCCATGCACACATTCACGCAACACGTTGAATTTACACATGTTTTCCTTCGAGGAAAGGCAGGGGAACAATAGAGTACCGCTTCTTTCATATGCGTTTTCTTCGCTTTTTTTCAAGCCGCTTTCTGCACATTTTTTCAGCAAAATTACGACTATAGAAATTGCATATATTTAATTAAATTAATGAAATTCCGAGCAGTGTTTTCTTAATGGCATGCAATCTTAATTAATTTGCCACATGCTCGTTAATCAAATTAAAACATTGCATGTTGTAAATTAAACTTGAGTATTTCTGCCATGCCGGCAAAACCGGCATGGGCTTCAGGCAAGAACGAGAATGTAAGCGGTGAGCAGGCCGCAGACGATGACCGCATTGGCCACTGCATATTTCCAGTTGATGCCAAGGCTGATCCGGTAAAGGCTGACGCCGGCATAGCGGCTTGCGGTGAGCGACAGCACGGAGAACGGCGTGACGCTGGCGGAAAGACCCCAGCCGGCGAGAATGGCGGCCATATGCGCGATCGGAGGGATGGCCAGCACCGCGGGCGTCAGCGTCGAGGCGAGAAAGACTGCGGACAGTACCGGATGAATGCCCGCTAGAGCGGCCGCCATGATACCGAGCACGAGAAATCCCACCGCCAGGAACGGATGGCCGCCCAAGTGGGCGCCGATGAAGGAAACCCATGCCTCGGGGAAGGCGTCGGCCATGATGCTGCCGGCACAGCCGGCCGACAGGAAAAGCATGGCTTCACTGCCGAGGGCGGGAAACAGGCGCATGCTGCCCAGTAATCCGCGCACGCCGCTAGCCAGCCTCCGGCCAGGCTCTCCCATGCCGGCGTTGAACGCGAGCGACACCAGTGGCCCCATCATGATGATGGCGGCGGAAATCATGATGTGGAGCATCCTGCTCAGGCTCATGATCACCAACAGGAAACCGAGCAGGACGAGCACGACCGGCGCGGCGATCCATAGCAGGGTCGACAACGGAGTGGGCGGCGCTGCGGCCGACGTGGTTGCGACCCCCGCTGCACTATCGTCCGCTACCGCATCGGCAGCTGCGGCGCGCCTGGCGGCGGCGTGCTGCATGAACACGCTGACTGCCACGGTCAGCTGGCCGAGGGCCAGGCCGACCGGGAACACCTCCGCCCAGTGCAGGCTGGGGTAGAGCGCCAGCAGAATGGCCATGTTGCCGAATACCGGGCTCCAGCAGCTTGCGGCGGTAAAACCGCGGCTGACCGAGACCACGGTTGCCGTGCGCGTTTCACTCTGCTTTTCCGTCGGCGGCGCGGCCATCACGAACATCAGGTTGGCGCCGGCGAGTCCGAGAATGCCGGAGAAGAACTGGCTGGCCAGCGTGAAGGCGGCATAGCGCGGCGTGCCCTGGCGTTCGCGCAGCGCGGCGCCGATCATCTGGATGCGGGGACTTTGCACGGCACAGCGCGCGATCAGCAGCACGCTGGCCGTCAGCGAGACCAGCATGCCGGATACGAACACCCCGCGCTGCACCGCCGCGACCGCATCCTTTGCGAAAGGCACCGCCAGCAGGCCAACCGAGAACAGGATAAGGGATGTGGTGCGCAACTTGTTGTTGATGCGCCCGAAGCCGGCGGCAATCAGCAGCAGCATCGCGCCGAGCATGGGCAGGTAGAGCCAGGCGGGCCCGCCGAAGGCGCGCGCCAGCGAGCTTGCCGCAAGCGCCATGACAGCAGCGATGCCGAGCCTTGCGCCGATATCGTCAGTGTTCTCCGGTTTGTTCCGTGTTTCGGTTTCGTGTCGATCGGACGGCATGCTTCCCCTACCGGTTCGCCGGCGTCGGCAGGGACAGCAGCTCGTTGTCTTCTTCCTTGCGCAGCTGCGCCATGTGCATCGCGTACTGTTCCAGCCGCTTGTCTTCATCGGTCTGCGGCACCCAGGCAGGAACGCCGACGCTGTCGCCGCCGCCGTCGACGGCGACGAAGACGATCAGGCAGCGTGTGGTCAGCTTGCGGGCGCCGGTACGCGGATCGGTGGCCGACACTTCCACCGCGATATGCATGCTGGAACTGCCGGTATGCACCACGCTGGCCTTCACGTCGACCACCTGGCCGATGAAGATGGGCTTGTAGAAACGGATGCCGCCGACATAGACGGTGACGCAGTAATAGCCGCTCCAACCCACCGCGCAGGCATAGCCGGCCTGGTCGATCCATTTCATCACGGCGCCGCCGTGGACCTTGCCGCCGAAATTGACATCGCCCGGTTCGGCGAGAAAGCGCAAGGTTATTTCGCGCGGACGGCTGGTTTCTGCTGCGGTCGTGCTCATTTTGTTCTCCCTGTTTTCATGACTGGCCCGCATGCGCTGCAGGATGGCCCCCGGTGCGGCTGCTTGCCGCTGCTTGCGGATGCTTCCAAGTGTTGCAGTGTAATGGCTATCCGCTCTTGCTGGAATAGGCGCCGGCAATTCGAAAGCGCGCCTGACTGCCAGACTCTCTGGCCAGCTGTCCAATCGACTTGCGGCGATTGTGGGAAAATCAGTTGCAACAAGCGTTCCGGAGCAACAGGACGCTTCATTTCGCCATCCAACGGGAACCCGCAATGAAACATCGAATTCTCCAGTTTGACCGCCTGCAACCCTCGCTTGAAGCCGCGCTCGCCGAACGCTACGATGTGCACCCGCTCTGGACCGAATCCGATCAGAAAACCTTTCTTTCCCGGCACGGCCATGAATTCGTGGCGCTTGTGACCCGTGCGGCCAGCGGCGCCGACGCGGCCCTCATCGACGGTCTGCCTTCGCTGCGCATCATTTCCAGCTTTGGCGTCGGCCTCGACAAGATCGATCTCGATGCGGCGAAGCGCCGCGGTGTCGCGGTCGGCTATACCCCCGACGTGCTCAACGATGCGGTGGCCGATACCGCATTCGGCCTGCTGCTCGATGTCGCGCGCGGGTTGTCGGCGGCGGACCGGTTCGTGCGCAGCGGCGAATGGCCAAACAGGAATTTTCCCTTGTCGGTGCAGGTAAGCGGCAAGCGGCTCGGCATCCTTGGCTTGGGCCGCATCGGCCGAGTCATTGCCCGGCGCGCCTCGGGCTTCGACATGGAGGTGCGGTATCACAACCGCCGCGAGCTTGCCGATGCGCCTTATGCGTATGAATCCTCGCTGGAAGAGCTGGCCCGCTGGGCCGACTTCCTGGTCATTGCCAGTGCCGGAGGAGCGGAAGCCCGCCATCTGGTATCGGCGAAGATCATCGACGCGCTCGGACCGGCCGGCTTCCTGATCAACATCTCCCGCGGCACGGTGGTCGACGAGGCGGCGCTGGTGGATGCGCTCGCGCAGCGGCGCATCGCCGGCGCGGGACTCGACGTGTTCGAGAACGAACCGCATGTGCCGCAGGCGCTGTTCGCGCTCGACAACGTGGTGCTCCTGCCCCATATCGCCAGCGCCACGCATGAAACGCGAGAAGCGATGGCTGCGCTGGTGCTTGAGAACCTCACGCACTTCTTTGAGCATGGCGCGCCGAAGGCATCCGCAATCTGACCACGCCCGAACCAGGCTTTTAGCATGTCAAACAGGCAATCCTCGCATGCATAAGTTGCACCGGTACGACGTCAAGCGCTGAAATTGCACTCGATCCAGCCCTGTCTGGGCAGGGTTTCGCCAATTTCAGCGCGCCTGAAATGTTTCCTTATGGCATCATTCGGGGTGCAGCATACCGATCCATGTACCCCTGCTTCGCCGAGAAGACGGGCCGCCATCGCGAGCAGCCAAATGAGTCCGCATTTCCCTCCCAGCCAAAGCCTGCCCGGCACCAAGTCGACCATACGGCGCGTCGCCGATTCCGCACCCATGGTGATGTGGATGCTGGACGCGAAGAATTTCTGCACCTACATCAATCCGAGCACCGCCGCCCTGTTCCGCAAGGACGAGAAGATCGATATCTCGGCCTGGCTGGAGTTCATGCACCCGGACGACATGCCGCGCGTTCTTCCTGCGCTGCGTGCAGCCATGGAGGACAGGCGCGAATACCAGATTCGGTACCGGATCCTCCGCAGCGACGGCTCGGTGCGCTGGATGATGGGAACCGGCACGCCGCGTTTCGGATGCGGCGGCGAATTCCTCGGATACAACGGCAGCGAGATCGATGTCAGCGACCATCATGCGGCCCTGGAAGACATCAGCAAGAGCGAGGCCACGCACCGTCTGCTGACGGAAAACAGCTCCGACGTAATCACCCATCACGATGCCGCCGGCATCGTGATGCACATCTCGGCCTCGGTTGGCCCCATTCTCGGATTCGAGCCGGCCGAACTGATCGGAAAGTCGGCCTACGATCATATTCATCCCGAAGACACGGCACTCGTCATCGATGAGGTGCAGCGCCAGCTCGCCACCGGCGACGAAGGCCGGATGGTGGAGTTGCGCAAGCTGCACAGGCAGGGCCATTACGTATGGATGGCGACGAAGATGCGCACGCTGACCGATCCGGTCACCAGGGAATGCACCGGCGTGATCTCGGTATGCCGCGACGTCAGCTTCGAACGCCAGGCCAGGGAGGAACTGAAGAAACGCGAGGAGCGCTTCCGCAGCCTGACCACGCTTTCCTCCGACTGGTACTGGGAGACCGACGAAGCAGGCCGCTTCACCTTCATTTCCGAAGGCGCGGAAAAGATCTTCGGCGCGCCGGTCGACTACTTCCTCCAGAAGACGCGCGCCGATCTTGCGCGCGATGCTTCGGAACCGGGCCTGCGGCTGTATCTCGAAAAACTGGCGAGCCGGCAGCCGTTCCGCGATCTCCGCTATGGCGGTTTCGCTCCGGGCGACGGCAGGGTGCGCTACGTCAGCATTTCCGGCGAGCCGGTCTTCGACGGCGGCATCTTCCGCGGCTACCGCGGCATCGGCCGCAACGTGACACGGGAAATCGAGGTCGCCGAACGCCTGGTGCAGCTCGCCAACGAGAACAAGGCGCTGGTCGAAAATTCTCTCGACATCATCGCGCTGCTGGATGCCGATGGGCATTTCCTGCGCATCAATGGCGCGCTTACCGAAATCCTGGGCTATCAGCCGGACGAGTGGCTGGGGCGGCCTTATGCCGACTTTCTGCATGCCGACGAACTGCAGGACACCCGCGCGGTCGATGCAGGCCTGCGCACCGGCAAGAACACCATCCACGACTACGAGACCCGCTGGATCCGCAAGGACGGCAGCATAGCCTATCTGTCGCTGTCGGCCCGCTGGGCGGAAGACAAGGCTGCCCTGTACGTAACCGCGCGCGATGTGACCGCCCGCAAGCAGGCCGAACGGCGCCTGGAGCACCTGGCCACGCATGACACGCTGACCGGCTTGCCGAACCGGGCCTTTCTCAATACGCATGTGCAGCAGATGCTGGAAAGCACCCCGCACAGCCAGGGCGTGGCCATCTTTTTCATCGACCTCGACCGCTTCAAGGAGGTCAACGATTCCTTCGGCCATGAACCAGGCGACATGCTGCTGTGCGAAGTGGGCCGGCGGCTGCAGCATCGTCTGCGGCCGGGCGACTTCATTGCCCGCCTCGGCGGCGACGAATTCGTGGTTGCCGCGCCCTGCTCCGCCGGCCGCGAGTCGGCCGAGGCGATCGCACGCAAGCTGCTGGCAACGCTCGGCGCGCCGGTCCAGGTCGCCGGCCAGGAAGTGTTCGTCGGCGCATCGATCGGCATCAGCATGTTCCCCGACCACGGACAAACCAAGGAGCTGCTGTTCCAGTGCGCAGATACCGCGATGTACCGCGCCAAGGCGGCCGGGCGCAACGGTTACCGCTTCTTCGCGCCGGAGATGAGCGTCGAGGCCAAGACCCGGATGAAACTGGAGCTGTCCCTGCGCCATGCGCTGGAGCGGAGAGAACTGTCGCTGCATTACCAGCCGCGCATCGACCTCAAGACCATGTCCATCGTCGGCATGGAGGCATTGGCGCGCTGGCATCATCCGGAGCTGGGCGATGTGCCGCCGATGCAGTTCATTCCCATCGCCGAGGAAAACGGCCTGATCGAAACGATAGGACATTGGGTGCTGGAAGAGGCCTGCACCCAGGCGCAGCGGCTGCTGGGGAAATTCGGCCGGCAGCTGCGCATCTCGGTCAACCTGTCGGCGCGCCAGCTCAAGTCCCGCAGCATCGTCGAGCAGGTGCGCGGCGTCCTGGACCGGACGGGCATCCCGCCGCAGCTGCTGGAACTGGAACTGACGGAAAGCGCGCTGATCGACGACATCGCGCATTCGGCCGGCGTGCTCAAGCAACTCAAGTGTTTGGGCATCCAGCTTGCCGTCGACGACTTCGGCACCGGCTATTCCGGCCTGGCCTACCTGCGCCGCTTTCCGCTGGACGTGCTCAAGCTCGACCGCTCCTTCGTGATGCACCAGGACGAGGATGAAAACAGTTCCGAATTCATCAAGGCCTTCGTCGACATGGCGCATGCGCTGAAGATGGCGGTCGTGGCCGAAGGCGTCGAAACCGCCGAGACGCTGCAGTTCCTGCGCAACGCGTCCTGCGACGAAGCGCAAGGCTACTTCCTGGCGAGGCCGTTGACGCTGGAAGCGTTCGAAGCCTACCTGTCGCGCCTGCCCGCCGCGCAAAGGCATGCAGGATAGCGCCGCCGGTCCGGGCAGGCCGCGGCGCCGCGCTACAATGCCGGGAGACCTTGCAGCACCATCATCAATGCAACACCAGACCGGAGGCATGCCCGTCCGGCAGGAGAACAATTTCCATGGATTCCGCACTGGAACAGGCACGCACCCTGTTTTTTCAGGGTGTCGAACATTTCGAAGCCGGCCGGCTGGAACAGGCTCGCACCGCTTTCGAGGCATCCCTATCCTTCGCGCCGGGACGCCCCTCCGTGGCCGGCAATCTCGGCATCACGCTGTTCCACCTGGGGCGGCATGCAGAAGCTGTTCCGCTGCTGGAGCTGGCGACCGGGGCCGACCCGGCCTACGCGGACGCCTGGGCCAGCCTCGGACTGGCGCACGAAGCCCTGGGCCGATGGCAGGAAGCGGTAGATGCGCTGGAGCA
The DNA here is from genome assembly GCF_035916955.1 of Noviherbaspirillum album. Lineage (NCBI taxonomy): Bacteria > Pseudomonadati > Pseudomonadota > Betaproteobacteria > Burkholderiales > Oxalobacteraceae > Noviherbaspirillum > Noviherbaspirillum album. The sequence continues at coordinate 83,495 of NZ_JAWIIV010000020.1, forward strand.
GGCGATCCGCCTTTCGCCGGGCCAGGCCGCATTGCAATTGCACAAGGCCCAATGCCTTTTGCGCCAGGCGCGCGTGCCGGATGCGCTGCGCGCTTTCGATCAATGCCTGGCGACAGCCCCCGAATTTGCGCAGGCCTGGAGCGCGCGCGGCAGCCTGCTGCGCGAACTGCACCGGCTCGATGAAGCCGCAGCCTGTTTCGAGAAGGCCATTGCCTTCGGCGGCGATGCCGAGCTGAACGGCTACTACCTGGCGTCGGTGCGCGGGAATGCGGCTTCCGCCGTTCCGCCAACGCCGCCGCGCCGGTATGTCGAAGGCTTGTTCGATGACTATGCGGCCGATTTCCAGCAGCACGTGGTCGGGCAATTGCGTTACGAGGGATACGAGCGGCTGCTGCGGCCCTTGCAGGCGCAGGCCGGGACCGGAAAGACATTCCGGCGGGCGCTCGACCTGGGCTGCGGCACCGGCCTGTGCGCTCCGCTGCTTCGCCCGCTGGCGGACGCCGTCGACGGCGTCGACATATCGCGGGCCATGCTGGACCAGGCCCGCCGGCTCGGCATCTACCGGGAACTGACGCATGCCGACATCACCGCCTATCTGGCGGCGGCAGAAGAAACCGCGGACCTGGTGGTGGCCGCCGATGTCTTCATCTATGTCGGCGAACTGGGCGAGGTATTCCGTCATGTCCGCCGCCTGCTGGCGCCATCCGGCCGCTTCCTGTTCACCGTGGAAGCACCCGGCGATGCACAGGCCGCGCAGCAGGAGCTGCAGCTTCTGCCCAGCCTGCGCTATGCGCATTCGGAACAGTACATACGCAGGCTGGCGCAGGCATCCGGCTTTCGCGTGGACGAGATCGCGCGGGCGCCGATACGCCATGACCAGGGGCGCGCGGTCGACGGGCTGTATGTCTATCTCGCCTAATCAATTTTTCACGGGAGACTGCCATGCAGGAAAGAAACGCGCAGATGGCGCTGCGGCTGCACCAGATGACCGGCGAGCCGCTGGCGCATTGCAGCTATTTGCTGGACCAGACCAAGGGCGATTATGAAACTGCCCTGAAGATCCTTGAGCGCATCCTGGAGCAGCGCAAGCAGGCAGTGCAGCCGCCGGAAGCGGGCACGGAGGGCACGGACGATACTGTCGATACGCCCAACACCGCGGGTGTACCCGCGACACGGCAAACTCCGCCCAGCCTGGAACAGAGAGTCGAGCAGTTGGAGATGCAGCTCGCCTACCTGACCGGCGTGCTGACGACGATGAGCGGGCAATTGTCGGACCTGCTCGGCAAGCTGACCGATTCCGGACCTGCCTCGCCGGAGGAATGATTCCACTCAGGCGGTGCGCAGACCTACGTGCCTGCGCACCTTCACCTCTTCATCTTCAGGCTGATGCTTCTCGGCGCTACTGCTGCTGCGCGGGCGGGCCTACCCAGTTGTCGATATCCCGCATCGATCCCGCGTTCCGCAAGCGCCACAACTGCTTGTCCTCGCCGATCAGCGCGAAGACCAGCAGCGAGCGGCCGGTCACTTCATACACATGGCCGAAGTCGAAGGTCGGATGCTCGGCGCGGTCCGGCTCGTTGGTATCGATCAGGTTCACCCAATCCCTGCCTTCGGGTACGGCGGGCAGCGTGAAGTTCACCACGTCATGATGGGCATTGAAAATTATCAGCAGCGTCGCATCCGAACCCTGCTTTTTGATGCCGGTGGCCTGCGCACGCCCGTCGAGCAGCATGCCGAAGCATTTGGCATTCGTATCCTGCCAGTGCTGCTCGGCCATTTCGCTGCCGTCGGGCGTGAGCCAGGCGACATCCTTGACATTGAGCTCTTCGTTGTAATTGCCGGTCAGGAAGCGGCCCCGGTTGAGGATGGGGAAGCTCTTGCGGATCTCCAGCAGCTTGCGGGTGAAGGACAGCATGGTGCGGTCTTCCTGTCCGATTTTCGCCCACTCCAGCCAGGTGATCTCGTTGTCCTGCGCATAGGCATTGTTGTTGCCGCGCTGGGAGTTGCCGAATTCGTCGCCGGCAAGAATCATCGGCGTGCCGCGCGACAGGATCAGCGTCGCCATCAGGTTGCGCTTCTGCCGTTCGCGCAGCGCGCAGATTTCAGGATCGTCGGTCGGGCCTTCCACGCCATGATTCCAGGAATGGTTGTTGGAATGGCCGTCGCGGTTTTCCTCGCCGTTGGCTTCGTTGTGCTTGTCGTTGTACGACACCAGGTCGTTGAGCGTGAAGCCGTCGTGCGCGCAGATGAAATTGACGCTGGCCCATGAACGGCGGCCGCGCTTGTTGAACAGGTCGCCGGAACCGGAGATGCGCGAGGCGAAATCCGACAGCTGGCCTTCGTCGCCTTTCCAGAAAGCGCGCACGGTATCGCGGAACTTGTCGTTCCACTCCGCCCAGCCGGGCGGAAACTGCCCGACCTGGTAGCCGCCGGGGCCAATGTCCCAGGGCTCGGCGATCAGCTTTACGGCCGACAGCACCGGGTCCTGGCGGCAGGCGTCGAGGAAGCCGCCGCCCTCGTCGAAGCCGTAGGGCTCGCGCGCGAGAATGGTGGCCAGGTCGAAGCGGAAACCGTCCACCCGCATTTCCTGCACCCAGTAGCGCAGCGAGTCGGTCACCATCTGCAGCACGCGCTGGTGCGACAGGTTGACGGTATTGCCGGTGCCGGTGTCGTTGATGTAGAAGCGCTTGTCGTCCGGCATCAGCCGGTAGTAGCTGGCATTGTCGATGCCCTTGAGCGAGAGCGTCGGCCCAAGCTCGTTGCCTTCGGCGGTATGGTTGTAGACCACGTCCAGCACCACCTCGATGCCGGCCGCGTGGAACTGGTTGACCATTTCCTTGAACTCGTTGGCGAACGGCGTCTGCAGGTAGGCCGCATGCGGCGCGAAGAAGGCGATCGAGTTGTAGCCCCAGTAGTTCTTCAGTCCCTTCTCAGTCAGGTAGCTGTCGTGCAGGAAAGAATGCACCGGCAGCAGCTCGACCGTGGTGATGCCGAGTGCCCGCAGATACGCAGCCACCTCGGCATTGGCGAGACCGGCGAAAGTGCCGCGCTCTTCCGGCGGAATCCGCTCGTTGAGCGCGGTGAATCCCTTCACGTGCATTTCGTAGAAGACAGTGTTTTCCCAAGGCACCTGCGGACGGCGCTCCGGCCCCCAGGTGAATGCCGGATCGATGACGCGGCACTTCGGCACCAGATGCGCGCTGTCGCGGTCATCGAAGGACAGGTCCTTGTCGGGCGAGTCGAGCGTGTAGCCGAACACTTCCGGTCCCCAGCGCAGCTCTCCCACCAGTTGCCTGGCATAGGGATCGATCAGCAGCTTGTTGGGGTTGAAGCGGTGGCCGGCATCCGGCTCGTAGGGGCCGTGTACCCGGTAGCCGTAGACCGTGCCCGGCCGCGCATTAGGCAGGTAGCCGTGCCAGACTTCGTCGGTGTACTCGGGTAATTCGATGCGCTCGATTTCCTGGCGGCCGTCGATATCGAACAGGCACAACTCCACCTTGGTCGCATTGGCGGAAAAGATGGCGAAATTGACGCCCAGCCCGTCCCATGTCGCGCCAAGCGGGAATGGCCGGCCTTCACGGACAACGGACGGTTTCAGAATGTCGGGGCCTCCACCGGAATTGCTGAACGTCATTGTTCCTCCCTATTGCAAATGCCATTGAAAGAGGGAAAAAATGTTCTTGAACGAAAGATTTTCATCGAGCTATGCCATGTATTGAAAGCGGACTAGAGCGTAGAGGTTGCAATATTTGAATCGTTCCAGCACTTGCAAAGGGTCATACATTGACGGTTGGAACTGCCGCTATCGTAGATGTCACCCGTGATTAACCGCCATTGTTCGAAACAGGTTCCACCGCTGGCATCGTTGCGGTAAGAACCGCACACCGTAAGACAGCTATTTCAATGAGACATGCTGGAAGGAATTTTGATGGGGTCAACACCAATGGCAACCATTTCCTTGCCCGCATGGAACTGGAGGCGTGGAAGATTTAATACCGGTCCGCGTCCGCTGCTCCAGGCCGGCCACAGTAACCGCAGCACGACGTCGCGTCCTGACTGCGCCGCTGTTATATGGCATGTCTATATCTCAGTATCATGAATCGAAAGCGGACGCCGTCAGGAGGCGGAGTTAAGATGTTTCCCGTCTCCTCCAACTCTCCTTGAATTGGATTCAGCCCGCACATCGTCAGATCTGCGGGCTTTTTTTCGCCTGCCGGATCGGGCTAATGCCTGCTCATGCCTATACTGTGCGCAATTACCGATTGTGCCCTGCACTGCCCTGCCGATGACTTCTCCGCCTCCTCCCTCGCGGTCTGCACTGCCAGTCGCTGCGCATGCCGCCATCCGAAGCGGCGACGTTCCGCATGCCGTCGCCTATCTCGGCGTCATCGCCTGCGTGCTGCTGCTCAACGTCAGCGGCAACGACGTCTTTCGACTTCCGCTCTCGTTGCTGTCCATCGTCGCCATCGCCCTCTCCGTGCCGCGCGCAGCACTGCTCGCGCGCTGCATCGCGCTCGGCTTCGTCGGCGGCGGCAGCCTGCTGCTGTGGCACGCGGGGCTGGGATGGAGCGGCTGGCTGGGCGCCTTCGGCGACATGGCCTATCTGCTCGCGCTGTTCGCCGCCCTGCCGGTGCTGGCCGAACCGATACGCCTCGGTGGCTATAGCAGGGCGATACAGGCCTTGCTGCAGCGGCGCGTGCATGGACTGGCCGGACTCAATTGCCTGACCACGCTGATGGCTTACCTGTGCGGCTCGGTGGTCAGCCTCGCGGCCATTCCCATCATGATGGCCTGCCTGCAACCCGTGGTGGAACGCTATGCGCTCGACAACCGGATGCGCTTCATGACAGGCGCCTCGATTTCGGGCTATGTGCTACCCCTCTTCTGGACGCCGGTCTCGGGCGTGGTCGGCATGGTGCTGCACACCTTGCGGCTCGACTGGGCGGCGCTCTTTCCGCGCCTGTTCGCGCTGAGCGCAGGCTGCCTGTTGATCAACTGGCTGATATTCCGCCTGTTGAATGCGCGCCAGCCATCCGCCGCATCGGTGTCAGTGTCGTTGTCGGTGTCCGTGTCGGCGCCGGCCCGCTCCGATCCGCCTGCCGTGTCTCCATGGCGCGACCTTGCAGGCATGCTGCTGGGGATCGGCCTGCTGGTGGCCGGCTTCGTGCTCATCGAAACCTGGCTGCGCGTCGGCCTGGTCACCGTCGTTACGCTGATTGCCCTGCCCGGAGCCTTCCTCTGGTGCCTGGCCATCGGCCAGGGCAGGCGTTTCATCGGCGAAGGCGGCCAGGCCACGCTGGCGCGCATCCCGCGCATGGCCGACCAGTTCGCGGTGTTCCTCGCCGCCGGCTTCTTCGCTGCAGCCATCAGGCTGTCTGGCTCGGACGCGGCGGTGAACCAGCTGTTCATGCAGCTGAGCGATGCGGCCGGCGCGCAAGCGCTGGTGCTGCTGATTCCGCTGATGACGCTGGCCGGCTCCTTTTTGGGACTGCATCCGCTGGTCGCCATCGCGCTGCTGGCCGATTCGCTGCGCCCGGAGCTGCTGGGCCTGTCGTCGGCGCAGCTGGCGCTCGCGCTGATCGGCGGTTCGGTGCTGACTTTCATGCTCGGCCCGTTCAGCGGCACGCTGGGCCTGACCCAAGCCATCTCCGGCGTCTCGGCCTTTCGCCTGAGCGCATGGAATGCGCCTTATGCATTGGGCTACTTCCTGCTGCTGGGCGCATTCCTCCTGATGTGAACCGGGTCCGGCAACCAGACGACCAGGACTAGGTGACTAGGCGACCGCGGTCGCCTCCACCTCGAACAGCATGCCGTCCAGCGCCAGCCGTGGCACCGGGATCAGCGTGCATGCCGGCATCATTCCCGTACCGAAGGCTCGCGCGAGCTCCTCGCCGAAGATGGCCAGCTTGTCTTCGGTGTGATCGACCACCAGCGCCATCAGCCGCAGGATTTTTCCGGTAGAGGTGTCGGCCGCCTTGAGCGCAATCTGCACGTTTTCGAGCGCCTGTCGCACTTGCGACCTGAAGTCCGGCGCCAGCTCGCCGCGTTCGTCCTGTCCACCCTGCCCGGCGAGCAGGACCAGGCGTGCCGGCCCGGCGACGATCGCCATGTGGGAGTAGCCGTTGGGGACCGGGTCGTACAGACCTTGCGGATTGACGAAGTGAACGAGTGAAGCGGAAGGCTGCATGAAAGATCTTTCCAAGGTGTTCTCCTAGATTGGTTGAGGAAAATTCGCGATGACATGACAGCCGCCGGCTGCCAATGTGCGGTAGCATAAAACCTCAACTCAACTTGAGGTCAAGCGCAAATGAACAATCATGATGAGAACGCCGGGTCTGCGCCGTTGCCGCAGGATCTGAGCGTGGGAGAGATGGCGAGGCGCAGCGGCGTCGCGGTATCGGCGCTGCATTTCTATGAAGCCAAGGGTTTGATCAGGAGCAGGCGAACCCCGGGCAACCAGCGGCGCTATACCCGCGACATGCTGCGCAGGGTCGGCGTCATCAAGGCGGCGCAGCGCCTGGGCATACCGCTGTCCGACATCGAGGCGGCGCTCAAGACCCTGCCGGAATCGAGAACGCCGACGGCACGGGACTGGGAGCGATTGGCAAAGCGCTGGAAAGAAGACCTCGATGACCGCATACAACGCATGATCCTGCTGCGCGAGAGGTTGACCGGCTGCATTGGCTGCGGCTGCCTGTCGATGAAGCTTTGTCCGCTGGTCAATCCCGCCGACAGTGTCGCCGAATGCGGCGCGGGACCCCAGTTCCTGGAGCCGGGAGCGGCGCCGGCACCTGCCGCGCCGTCGGAAAGCGCTCAGCCTGATGCGCGCGGCCGGCGCAAGGCAGGCCGCGCCGCTTCCTGATCCAGGCCGGCGGCAGCCGCAAGGCCTGCAACGGCAACGAACGGGCCCGGCTTGGCCCCGCCGTTAAAGCGCTTCCGCGATTGCCCGCCCGAGATCCTGCGTGCCTGCCTTGCCGCCGATGTCGCGGGTGAAGGGCGCATTGGCCGGACCGGCTTCGAGCACCTTCTCGATGGCGCGCAGAACTGCCGCGCCGGCTTCGGCATGGCCGAGATGCTCGAGCATCATCGCGCCGCACCAGATCTGGCCGATGGGATTGGCGACGCCCTTGCCGGCAATGTCCGGCGCCGAGCCGTGCACCGGTTCGAACAGCGAGGGAAATGCGCGTTCCGGATTGATGTTGGCCGACGGCGCGATGGCGATGGTGCCTGTGCATGCGGGACCGAGATCGGAAAGGATGTCACCGAACAGGTTGGACGCCACCACCACGTCGAAGCGATCCGGATTCTGCACGAAGTGGGCAGTCAGGATATCGATGTGGTACTTGTCCCAGCGAATCCCGGGGTATTGCTTCGCCATCTCGACTACGCGCTCGTCCCAGTACGGCATCGTGATGGAAATCCCGTTGGACTTGGTGGCCGATGTCAGGTGCTTCTTCGGACGCTTCTGCGCAAGCTCGAACGCGAATTTCAGGATGCGGTCGACGCCCTTCCTGGAAAACACGCTTTCCTGGAACACCACCTCGCGTTCGGTACCTTCGTACATCCTGCCGCCGACGGACGAGTATTCGCCCTCGGTGTTTTCGCGCACCACGTAAAAGTCGATGTCACCCGGCTTGCGGTTGGCCAGCGGCGTGGGAATGCCGGGCATCAGCCTGACCGGGCGCAGGTTCACGTACTGGTCGAATTCGCGGCGGAATTTCAGCAGCGATCCCCAGAGCGAGACATGGTCGGGCACCGTGTCGGGCCAGCCTACCGCACCGAAGTAGATGGCGTCATGTCCGCCGATCTGCTCCTTCCAGTTGTCGGGCATCATCTGCCCGTGCTTCTCGTAATAATCGCAGGAGGCGAAATCGAAATGGTCCCACTGAAGATTAATGCCGAACTTGCGGGCCGCCGCGTCGAGCACGCGCAAGCCTTCCGGAACGGTTTCCTTGCCGATGCCGTCGCCGGCGATGACCGCGATGCGATGAGTTGTCATGTGAAAAAACCCTGAATCAATTGCCGCCTGAAATGGTGATGAATGGTTTGAATGGTGATGTCCACGCCACCGCCTTCCCCGCGGGAAAGCGGCAACGGAAAAAGCATACCGGAGTTTCCAGGCCCATGCCGGCCGCATGCGCACATGCGCGGTCACGCGCCGCTGCGGCCGTGATGCGCAAGGGGCAAAGTCATTCTGCAGATGAAAAGGGGAAGGACCGGCGCGCTGCAGGTTCAGCGTGTGCGTTCACGCTGAATGCCGGCATCGATGACGCCGTACACTTCGATGCTGGAACCGCCGCCGGCATTGCTGCCGTTATTGCGCGCATAGCCGCCGCAGCCGGACAGCAGCAGTCCTGCCAATAACGCGATGCAGACGAATGGCCGTCGTTGATGTCGGTGTGAAATCCTCATTGCCGTTGCTGCGGGCTGCGTTTTCCGGATTCGGTCTCGGCTTCCCCGGGATCGACTTGATGATTGTCGTCATCCTCAAGCATTTCATGCAAAGGCTTTTCCAGCTGGTCGCCATGCATCTTCAGCGACCCGTCGGCCGGTTGCGCCACCTGGCGCTCAACTCGGGCTTGCTCTTTATCCTGTCCGGTGTCCATGGATGCGCTCCTTAAAATCTGTAATCCTGTAAAGATATTGCCTGGCCTGCGGCCGGCCTCTCATCGATAGGCAGGCGCTTTCCGATTAAGTTCACCGCGGACCTGCGCGCTCCGGCAAGCGGTTCAGTACGTGCTGACCAGGCTTGAGGAAAGTCGATTGCAACATTCTTGAGATTTGTCAGCATGGCGTAAAAGTTTTATTCAGGAAATGCGTGATTGACCCTGATGGAACATGCGGTGGCTTGTACATAGTTGCTGGCGCGGGCTCTACCGGTCGCTGCCATTTCCGGCATTTGCCGACCAGCGCAAAAAAATTGCGGTTCGATGGATATCTTCTTCGGCTATTGCTACTCATTTGTACGCCAGGCCGTTCAAGCAGGTCGCTACCGCCTCGCTACTGCCTTTCCGGCACTGCACCATGCGTACAGGGCCGGAAGGAAACTGCAGCCGGCGGCGCGAGCGCACCGAAGGAGGTAACACCGTGCCGAAATTTTCGATGCCATTGCCAGCATTCTTCGCCGGCCCCAAACTTTCAGATAGGGCTGGCTACACCCCGGCGCCCGCAGCCTTGCCAGCGGCAGGACCCGCATTGCCGCCATTGACCGGCGTGCAGAGCCGATCAGGGCGAGGGAACAGCTTACGGGACAGCTTGAACGCCGCCATGCGGAAGCTGAAGTCGGGCAGCGATCTCAAGGGCGGCGCCAAGACGCGTTCCTACACCCCGTTCACCACACGCACCACAACTCCGAAGAAGCAGCCGTCGCCGCAACTGCACAACAGCGACATTCCTCGCACCCAGCTCGAAGACAAGCGCATTGCTCCCCGGCCGCTGGCCGACTGGCATGGCCACGCGACGCAGGCACGGTTGACCGAAAAGTTAAAAAAAGACACGTCGCTGCAGCGGTTCGCCGACAAGCGTGCCTATCTTCATTTCATCAATGAGAGGGCCGCTACTTTTACTGCGGCGAACACTGAAGCGCACGAAATTTTCCTGAATGTCTTGAAAGACATCTGCGGCCTGCCGGGGATCACGGGTACGAAGGCTGGTGCCATGCAGGGCATCGGCATGTTATGCGTGATGGAAGCTGCGCTGCAGGCATGCGCGAATGATCCGGCGGCGGCATCCCGGGCGCTTTGCTGCCTGCGCAACGTCGATCTGCTGGCAAGCATCCGCGTTCCTGAACGACTGCCCGCCAGCGTGGCCAAGCCCGGCGTCGGCTGTCCCGCGGCCGGTCCCCGGGACGGCGATGGCTGCCATCGCTTCAACGAACAGGATCTGGCCCTGGCCTGGAAGATTGCACAGGAACTCGAGGCCACGCCGGCCGGATTCGCCGCTCTCAAGGCGCTGACGCTGCACGATGCCGTTGCTCCCGGCGCGCACCCGGACATCGAACGGCATGACGACATGATGCTGCACGCCTATCTGCAGGCATGCCGCGAGAAATGCCGCAGCGCCCTCAGGCAGGGCCTGTCAGCGTCTCCAGCGCCGTATTCGATGGCAAGCCTCGACGGCGAGCCCGCGACCGTGCTGGACAAGGGCATTGGCCAGATCCGCAAGCGTCTCGGCGCCTCGCATGCTCATCTCCTGAACCAGGCGGCGCGGCCATTTGCCTACCAGGCGCAGCCAGGCGAACATGAATGGGCAATCGGATTCATCCTCAACGGCTTGTACACCGACGAGCACATCATCGATGGCAAGCCGACCGCCTACGCGCGCATCGAAGGGCGGCTCAACAAGGTCGCCATCTGGTGCGAACGCGCCACGTCCGGCAACGGCCGGGCATCTACGGCATGGCGCAAGGCGGTGCCGTATCTGCTGCCCGGCCACGGAAAGTCGCCCTTGCATGCCTACAATTCGCTGGAAGCCGGCCGGGGACTCAGGCAATGCGGCGTCGCCATGGAAAACGCCACGCAAGGCGTCATCCACGATGGCCGCGCCTTGAGGGATCAAATCCTCGGCAACATCATCAAGGCGCTCAAGGCGTCCGGCGGCGATGAAGGCCGGGCCTTGAGTACGCAGCCCGGCGGCAACTCCCCGAATCCCTCGGAGAATGCAACCGGCAACCTCGCCAGGCTGGCACTTCTGATGGAAACCGTCAGCAACACCGCGCCCTTCCCGACCCTGCTGCATGGCGCCGCTCCCGATCGCTATACGGTCGAACGGGCACGCGAGCGCATCTACACATGGCTCGCGGGGGGCGAAGCCGGTCAAACGCAGGCAACGCGCGATGCCGTCGAGCGCGCCTTGTCAGCGGCGGCCCGGCCGCTGACCCTGGATCGCCTGCAGCAATGGGCGTCGGCGCTGCCCGGAAGCGATGTACGGGATGCGGTGCAGGCGGCTGGCGGCGAATCCCCGGAGCATCGAGATCTAGATAAACAGGAACAAGAGCCCGGGACGGACCGTCCCGACTGGGCCGCCTATGCCCGCGCTGTCAGGCAGTTACACGCGGGGGCCGGCGATCCGGTGCCTGCACCGCATCTTGAAAAACTCGATGAAGCTCCGGACAAGCTCGGCATGATCGGGGAGGTGATCGAAGGCGCCGCTGCACGCATGGAACTCGGCTCGAAACTCTCATACGCAAGCGGCGGCTTCGCCGGCGCAGGAGCAAGGGAAGTGACCCGGCTCCTGGGCACCTTTCTCAGCTTCGGCCTGGTGCGGCCGCGGGTCGATGCCAGTGTGGTGCGCAAGCGGGAAGCGGTGCTGGAAATGGAAACGGCGGTCGACGGCAATCAGATTTTCGTCGGTACGCGCCGCTCGGTGAAGATGCAGGCCGGCGGCGGCGTCGGTATCGGCCCGGGAGTGAAAATCAGGGGAGTCGGCGGTTTCAAGGCCGGCGCATCGCTCGATGTCTTTACAAGCGTGGAACATCCCGCCACACACGGCGTGAAGCTGAGCCTGCCGCGCCCCGGCGGCATGGCCGCGGACCGGGACAGCAATCTCCTGCTCGGCCGGCTCTTTCGCAAGTATGTCATCGAACGCAGGTCTCCTGAGCTGCGGCGGGATCATGCAGCAAGAGCGCCCGGGAGGGATGGCGAGTCCACCCTCAAGAACCTGCTGCAAGCCTGTCCGACGCTGTGCGTCGGCCTGCTCGACACCACCGAGCGCATCATGCGCGAAGGCGTTTCCGCGGCAGGCGGCGCATCGGTCAGCGCCGGCCCGCTCTCCGCCGGCCTGTCGGCCGGCATCAGCGTCGAAAAGGCCCATGCGCAAAGGCTGAGCCGGGACGAGTCCAGGGCAGCGTTGAACGTCATCAAATCCAGCCATGGCACAAGCCACACCGCGGCACTGACCGGGCAGATTCATGCGTTGCAGCAAGCCGGCGAGATGGCAAGGGCCTTGGCAGGCACATCGGCTCCTTCGGCCCTGCCGGCTCGCACGAAGCAGGCGGCAGGCAGCCTGCTGAACGCGATGTGCGTGACCTCGAAGGAAATCGGCAGTTGGGGAAGCTCCGGCAGTTATACGCTGGTGATTGAAAACGGGGCCATCGGCAACGGCAGCCGGTCGACGATCATGCACCGCGATGCCGAATCCCTTATCGCCAGCGTCGCTCCCAAGCTCGACCGCTGGGCAATCGCCACTGCAAACCGATTCCAGAAGGAGAAGGTGAATGGCGGCGATACGCATCGCCAGGACGCTTACGACAGGGCTTATGCGATGCTGCGCGCGCAGCTTGACGATGCGCGCAGGAACGGAGACGCGCAAACCCGGTACACCGAGATTTTCGAGCTGACCGCCGAGGCACTGGAAAGCGCCACTGCCTTGCGCTCCGCCATGATGCTGTTCGAACGGGCGGGGAACAGGGAGCAGGCGGCGGCATTGTCGAAAAAGCTGGATGCCTTGCTTGCCAGCGACGCCGCGTGGATGCCTCACCTGCTGTTTACGCAGCGCACCAGCCGCGCCGACACATCGGCCGCCGTGCAATTCGGCATCTATGCCGGCAGAACGAATGCCGTGGCAAGCAGCAGCCTCAAGAGCCTCGGCTGAGCATTGGTCCGGGGCTGCACCTGGGCTCCGCAGCCTGGCGGTGCATGCCACCAGAGCGTTTTCGGCTTGACTGTACTGACGATGCCGGAACATTTGCCCGCAGTACTGCGTTGTGTCTCCTTGCCATGGCCCCGCCATGTCGCATCACCACGTCTTGTCCTACGGTCAAATCTTCTCGGCCTCGCCTAGTCCGGTCAAGCCGAAAACGCTCTAGTCGCGGTAGAAAAGCCGGTAGAAGGATTGATTCACGCGCTCCGCCATGCCCCGCAGCCTTTCCATGGCGAACCTGCCGTCGCTGGATTCGCTCCATTCACGGTAATGCCGCATGCTGTCGAAAGTTTGTACCAGCATCACGCCGTCGCCGCAAAGTGAATGATAGAGGCGTGTCGAAAGAATTCCGCTGCCGGGCTCGGCGCAGCGATACATCGCCGCGACTTCGCCATACAGCAACTCGATGGTGCGTCCGGCCTGCGGTGCGATAGTGCTGACCAGCACCACAGGACCGGCCTCGTCGAGCCTGTCTTCGCCGGCGGCATTGATATCGAAGTGGTTTTCCTTTTGCATAGCTGAAATTGGTAAATGAGGACTGGGGACTGGAAAACGGGAACCGGACAGAATCGGCCTGCGCTGGGGAAGGATGAGCGACTGGCGGCGACGGCCCTGCGGAAGAACGATGCCAGCCTTTGCGCGCCGCATCAATTATCTGGCAGGTAATCGGCGCGCAGCATGGCATGTCCGTGAACGCTGTTTTTTCACCCGCACCGTGAACGCAACAGGCCGATCCGGCGTCTTCATTGGAAGAGTCGGCATCGCATGTTGCAAAGGCATAATGAAAAAGCTTCGCTCGCTTCAGTCCCTCCTTCTCGGCATCGGCCGCAATGAAGCGCCTGCGGTGTTCGCCGGCTTCCTGATGCTGTTTTCCCTGTTCTCAAGCTATTTCATGCTGCGCCCGGTAAGGGAAGCGATGGGAATCGCCGGCGGCGTGGACAAGCTGCAGTGGCTGTTCACCGGCACGTTCGTCGTCACGCTGGCGGCGACGCCGGCCATCGGCTGGGCGATCTCGAAAATCAGGCGCCGCCATGTCTGCCACTGGATACTGGGCTTCTTTGCATTGAATCTGCTGGCCTTCGGCATAGCCTTTGCCATGGCCGGGGATGCGCCGTGGCTGGCGCGCAGCTTCTTCATCTGGCTTTCGGTGTTCAACCTGGCGGCGATCTCGATCGCATGGAGCGTCCTGGCGGACATTTTCCTTGCCGAACAGGCGCGCCGCCTGTTTGCGCTCATGGCCGCCGGCGCAAGCCTGGGAGGCTTGGCCGGCCCGCTGGCTGGTGCCCTGCTGGTCACTCGCATCGGCAACGAAGGCTTGCTCTTTCTGGCAGCCGCTATCCTGGTCGTCACCATTGCCTGCTCGGACTACCTGCAACGCTGGCGCGACCGCTTTCCCTTCGATCTTCCGCCCGACATGCCGCGGCAGGAACAGAACGCACCGATGATGCCGCGCGATTCACGCAATCTGCGCGACTCCCGCGATTCACGCCTGGGAGGCAATGCCCTTGCCGGCGCGGCGGATGTGCTGCGATCGCCTTTCCTGTTGGGCATTGCATTGTTCGTCGTGCTGCTGGCCAGCGTCAACACCTTTCTTTATCTCGAGCAGGCAAGGCTGGTCGCGGAACGGTTCGCCAGCCGCACCGAGCAGACCCGGTTCTTCGCGACGATAGACGCCGTCGTGCAACTGCTCTCGCTTCTGGTCCAATTTTTCCTGACGGCGCGCATCGCGACCTCATTGGGAGTGCGCGCCTTGCTGGTCGGCCTGCCGCTGGCCATGATCGCGGGCTTCCTGCTGCTGACCGTGAGTCCGCTCTTTGCGCTGTTCATCATGATTCTTGTAGTGCGCAGGGTGGGAGAATACGCACTGGTCAGGCCGGGAAGGGAAATGCTGTTTACCGTCCTGCCGCCGCATATCAAGTACAAGGCCAAAAACTTCATCGATACGGTCGTGTATCGCGGCGCCGACGCGGTCAGCGCCTGGCTCAAGACGCTGGCTGACCTGATGCTCGCGCCGCAGGCCGTTCCTTTGCTCGGCGCCTGCATCGCGGCGGCCTGGGCCGCTTCGGCCATGTCGATTTCACGGTCGTATCGCCGCCTTGACATGCCCGAAGCATCCGACGTGCCACGCGCGGCCAGCGTACCAGAATCGGCCCAGGGCAAGCCGCAAGCGCCATCATAGGAAGCCCGTGCGGTACCCGCTTAGCGCCCGCTTAGCGCCCGCTTAGTGCCCGCTTAGTGCCCGGTAAACCGGCGACGGCCCGTCAGGGCCGTCGTTCTTTCATGCTTGCCCGGGGTCATACCGGGCGGGCGGCGAGATTCGCCGGCTTAACGCTTGAAAGTGTCCTTCACATTGCCGACCACGCGCTGCACGGTGCCTTCAGCCTGCTTCTCGACACCCTTGGCTTGCTGATCGCGATTGTCGAATACCTGGCCGACCTTTTCCTGCACCTTGCCAGCCGCATCCTTGATATTGCCCTTGACTTGGTCCTGATTCATTTCATCCTCCAGCAAGAGTTGATTGTATTAATAATGACATTGCATGGATGATTTGGTTCATGCCAGGAATAGCTTCGCAATTGTAATATTGCGGTTAATCAGGCCGAAGGCACTGTCATGGCAACCGGGCTGCATTCCGGCAACGCACGCGTTTTCCGGAAAGATGTTAAGGTTTTTGGTCATCAGCGACTTGGAAAACCCACCTATCACGGCACGATAGCCGATAACGAGACAGCGAGACAGGCGGCGCACCTGGAGCGACGCCCCAATTCATGCGAGAAACAAAAGAACAAAAAGCCGGACAGGACGCCGGCACGACAGACAGGCCTATTCCCATCATCCTGCCTGTGCTCACGGGAATGATGGTGACCCTGGTAACAGTGGCATTCGCCCGCCTCGCGTTCGGCCTGATCCTGCCCTCGATGCGCACCGACCTCGGCCTCAGCTACCAGCAGGCAGGTACCTTGGTGACGACTGCGTCCCTGGGTTATCTTTTTCTGGTCATGGTGGCCGGTGTCTTCGCTTCCCGCCGCGGCGGCCGCGCCGCAGTCGTGCTCGGCCTGGCGCTGGTGACCGCCGGCTTCATTCTTCTCGGCGTCAGTTCCGATTTCGGCCTGCTGCTGCTGGGGATGCTGATACTCGGCTGCGGAACGGCATTCGCATTCACGCCGGTGATTTCGCTGCTTGCCGGCCATTATCCGCATCGGCGGGGTACGGTGATCGGCGTCACCAACAGCGGCATCGGCATCGGCGTCCTGCTTGCAAGCCTGCTGATCCCGGCTCTGGTCGACCTGGCCGGCCACTCCGCATGGCGCTGGGCCTGGGGCGCATTCGCGGCGGCCGGCATCATTGCCCTGATATCCAGCCTGGCGTTCCTGCCGAATCCGCGGATCGCGGCGCCCGGCTCCACCTCGGGCGGTTCCGCCTCGGTCTACCGCGACAAGAAGCTGATCCTCACTGGCCTGCTCTACGGCGTGGTCGGCACCACCTACATCGCGCAGACCACGTTCATGTTCAGCTATGCGCTCGCATCAGGCGTGACGGCGTCGACCGCCGGCCGCCTCTCGGCGCTGCTGGGAATACTCTCGATCTTCGCCGGCCCATGCTGGGGCTTGTTTTCCGACCGCTTCGGCCGGCCCGCGGCGCTGCTGATCTCGGTTGCGCTCAACGCGGTCGCGACCCTGCTGCCCGTTCTGCTTCCGACCGTCACCGGTTTCACCCTGCACTACCTGATTCTCGGCTGTACGGTGTCCGGCATGTTCACTTCCATCCTGATCATTGCCGCCGAGTCGGTCGAACCAAGGCTGGCCCCGCGCGCCACCAGTTACGTCACCCTGTTCTATGCGGTCGGCCAGCTCGCCGGCCCGGCGCTGGCCGGACTGCTGATTGAATACGCCGGCGGATTCAAGACCGCCTTCACCGCGAGTTCCGCCGTGCTGGCGCTGGGCTTCGTGCTGAGCTGCAGGCTGGTTCGCCTGTCGCGGCGGTCCGCGTGATCCTGCTGATCGGTTCGTTGGCGGCGCCCAGGCCATTCAATCTATCGTCATGCCGGACTGCCGGACGAGCGTCGCATAGCGTGCCAGCTCGTTCTGGAAAAGCGCTGCGGTCGCCTCGGGCGCCGTACCCATTGCCGTAAAGCCTTGTATCTTGAGCGCCTCCTGCATTTCCTTGGTATCCAATAATCCCTTGATGTCTGCATGCAGCTTGTTCGCGACAGGTGCCGGCAGGCCGCCCGGCGCAATCAATGCGATCCAGCCTTGCAGATCGTAACTGGGCACGCCTTGCTGCGCCAGCGGCGCCACATTCGGCAGGAGCGCAGACGGCGTGGTGGTCGATACGCCGATCGCGTGCAGCTTGCCCGACTTTACATGCTGGGCAGCGCCGGTCACGCCTAGGAAGGCAAGCTGGATCTGGCCGCCGAGCAGGTCGGTGGTCAATTGGCCGGTGCCCTTGTACGGTACGTGGCGTAGCCTGATGCCTGCTTCGCTCTGGAGCGCTTCGGCGGCCAGATGCAGGATGGTGCCATTGCCGGAAGAGCCGATCGTCAGCTCGCCTTTATTGGCCTTGGCCAGAGCAACCAGTTCCTTCAGATTCTTTGCCTGCACCGAAGGATGGGCGACCAGCACGAAAGGTGAGCCGGCTACCACGGTGATCGGCGTGATGTCCTTGATGGCATCGTAGGGCATCTTCTTGTACAGGCTCGGGTTGACGACATGGTTATTGGACACCATAGCCAGCGTCTGCCCATCCTTGGCTGCGCGCGTAAGATGCGTGGTGCCCGGCACGCCGCCGGCACCGGGCAAGTTTTCGACCACGACTGAGCCGCCTGCCGCCTTGGCAAGCCTGTCTCCGACCGTGCGGGCGAGCGAGTCGACGCTGGAGCCCGGCGCATTGGGCACGATCATGCGAATGGTCTTGTCGCCCTGCGCGAACGACATGGATACCGGCAATGCGATCGACAGCGCGAGTGCGGCGGCGGCGGCACGGCGCCTGCGTGAAATGCTATTCATGGTGGTGTCTCCATCCGTTAATGGGTCAATGGGTTAATGGGCCTTTGGCATCCGGCCCGGAAATAAAATCGACTCAGTCAAGGCGAACCAGCTTGTCCTTGTAAACCCCGCGGCGCTCGACATAGTCAGCGGTGTTGCGTTGCATGCTTAGGATCGCGGCTTCGTCCAGCTCGCGCAGCACTTTCGCAGGCGAGCCCAGGATCAGCGAATTGTCGGGAAACCGCTTGCCTTCGGTGACCACGGCGCCCGCCGCGACGAGGCAGTTGCGGCCGATCACTGCGCCGTTGAGCACGACTGCCTGTATACCGATCAGCGATCCTTCGCCGATAGTGCAGCCATGCAGCATGGCCTGATGTCCGACGGTAACGTTGCGCCCGACCGACAGCGGAAACCCGGGATCGGCGTGCAGCACTGCACCTTCCTGGATATTGCTGTTTTCGCCGATATCGATGGGCTCATTGTCGCCGCGCACGGCCGCGCCGGGCCAGACGCTCGTGTTCGCTTGCAGCCGCACGTCACCAATGACGCTTGCGGTCTCGTCGATCTGCGGCGCGCGCTCGCCGATACGGTAAGTTGCCATATCAGGACTCCTTTATGTCAGGACTCGTTCTCAGGCGGCTTGCCTGGCCTTGGCCGGTACGCTGTGCAGCGCCGCGATCTGCTCATCGGAGAAACCGAGCTCGCGCAAGACTTCATCGGTGTCTTCGCCAATCGCGGGAATGGCCCGACGCGGCTTAAGCCGTTTCCCGTCGAGCGCGATCGGCAGCAGCGGCATGTCGGTCTGGCTGCCGTCTTCCAGCGTCAGCTTGCTCAGCCCGCCGCTCTGGACCAGGTGCGGATCGTCGAATAGCTGCTCGGGGCGCACGATGGAAGCAAATGGAACATTGTTCGTTTCCAGCTGCGCGGATAGCGCACTTGCATCGAAGCCGCGCAGCGTTTCACGCAGCGTGGACAGCAACCACGGGCGCACCACGACGCGCTGGTTGTTGGTGGCGAGCCTGGGGTCTGCCAGCAGATCGTCGCGCCCGATGAGCCGGCATAGCGCCTGCCACTGAGCGTCGCCGGTGGCGGCGATGAACAGCTGCTCGCCGGCGGCCAGCTCGAACACGTCATAGACGGCCCAGGCGCTGATGCGTTCCGGCATCGGGGCGGCGGCTTCGCCGGTCGCCGCATATTGCTGCATGTGCTGCGCCGACAGCAGCACGCAATTTTCGAACAGCGCGCTTTGCACTTCCTTGCCGACGCCGGTGATCCAGCGCTCATTCAGCGCGGCCAGCACGCCGATAGCGCCGAACATGCCGCCCATGATGTCATTGACGGAACTGCCGGCGCGCAGCGGGCGGCCGACCGGACCGGTCATATAGGCCAGCCCCGCCATCATCTGCACCACTTCGTCGAGGGCCAGACGGTTCTCGTAGGGGCCGCTCAAAAAGCCCTTGTGCGAGACGTAGACAAGACGCGGATTGCGCTTGCGCAGGGTTTCATAATCCAGCCCGATCTCCTTCATGCGGCCGGGCTTGAAATTCTCGATGAAGACATCGGCGGTATCGATCAGCCTGCGCACGGCCTCGCGGCCGTCTTCGGTATTGGTATCGATCGCAACGCTCTTCTTGTTGCGGTTGAAGGTGCGGAAGAAGCCGGCGCCGGCGCCGAGCAGGCGCCGAGTATTGTCGCCCTTGGGCGGCTCGATCTTGATGACATCGGCGCCGAGGTCGCCGAGGATCATGCCGCAGGTCGGCCCCATGACCATGTGGGTGATCTCAACCACGCGAATGCTGGAAAGCGGAAGGCGCTCCTGCGTTTGATGGGGCTGTTTGGCTTGCGTATTCATGCTGCTGCCTTTGTTTCGGATTGGGGGTTCGAGTATCCCTTGGGCAGGCCGGCGCGCGCGAGTGAACCGAACAGCGCCGCACCGGGCAGGGCGCGCTGAACAATCGCGCGTGCCGCGAGCAGTTTTTCGACATCGATGCCAGTGTGATAGCCAAGACTCTCCAGCATGAACACCAGGTCTTCGGTGGCGACGTTGCCGGTCGCACCGGGCGCATGAGGACAGCCGCCCAAGCCGGCGAGCGAGGCATCGAATTCGCGAATGCCGTGCTGCAGCGCGATCATGGTATTGGGCAGCGCCATGCCGCGGGTGTCATGGAAATGCGCTACCGTCAGCCTGTCTTCGGCGAGCGGTCGCAGCACGCCGAAGAAACGGTCGACCTGGCCGGGCGTCGCATGGCCGGTGGTATCGGCGAGCGCGATGATGTCGCAGTCGATGTCGAGGACCCGCAGCACGATCTCGCGCACATCGTCGAGCGGCACATCGCCTTGCAGCGTGCAGCCGAATACCGTCGACAAGCCGGCGATGAGCCTGGTCGGGCCGCGCCTTCCCATGGCTTCGCGCAAATCCGCGATGCGGCCGAATTCCTCGACCATGTCCAGCGGCGTCTTTCGCACATTGGCCATGCTGTGTGCGGCGCTGACCGAAATCGGCGCAACGATGCGATGCACGCCGGCCTCGAATGCCTTTTCCGCCCCCTTGAGATTCGGCACCAGGGCCGTTACGATCAGGTCGGGATAGCGCAATGCATGGGCAATAACTTCGACGGCGTCTGCCATCTGCGGCAGCAGCTTGGCCGGCACGAAGGATGCTACTTCCATGTGCCGCACGCCGGCGGCATATTCCGCATCGATCCAGCGCTTTTTCTCATCGGTCGGCATGACGCCGGCAATGCTTTGGAGGCCGTCGCGCAGCCCGACTTCCTGTACGGTGACATGTGGCTTCGAGGTTGCCATCGGCGGAGTTCCTGGTTAGTGAATACGGACGATATTCTGTTGGGGACCGATTGCAGAATATCGATTCGCCAGTCCGGAAAAAAGCGGTATTTCGGAACGTTTCCCATCGCGGATGGCGATGGCTACAGTGAATTTGACGACGGGAAATGTTCGAACCGCAAGCGACGCGGCGACCTCACGTTGCGCTGCCATGAAACTCAGAAGCGATGGCGGATGCCCGCGTTGAACAGGCTGGTATCGCTGGCTCCCGCCGGCTTGCGGTCGAGGCGCGCATAGGAGGTGTAAAGATTGGTGCGCTTGGAAAGAGGATAGGTATAGCCCAACGCCGCTTGCCTGGCGTCGATTGCGCCTGCGGCCAGCCGGTCGTCATGATGGACATAGGATGCCAGCAATACCCCGCCCGCAACCGGCGCGCTGACGCCCAGCATGGCGTCGCGGCTCTTGCGGTCCGGCGCGGCGGCCGCTGCTGCGATCCGGTTGCCGGCGAACGCGGCATGCAGCTTGAATACGCCGAAATCGTAGGTGCCGCCCAGCATGGTTGCCCTTCCATCCGCACCGGTCGCCGCAATGTTGGCATCGTGGTGGCTTAGCACCAGGTTGAGCTGGCCAGCCCGGTAACCCGCGCTGAAACCGAATTGCCTGCCGGCCGACGACGTGCCTGCGATCTCTCCAAGTCCATAGGCGATCTCCGCCGAGAAACCGCCAAGCCTAGGCGCCGTATAGTTGACCGTATTGTCCATCCGGACATCCTGCATGCCGATGGTCGAGCCCGCAGGGTTCAAACCGTTGGCGGTGAAGATGTTCTGCATGTTGCCTGCCAAGTTGACGTTGAACGGATCAACGGCGTCCTGGGCCAGATGCATGGGCGTGTACTGCCGGCCAAGCTTGAGCATGCCGAGACGAGTGCTGTTCAGGCCGACGAAGCCTTGCCTGCCGAACAGGCGCCCGCCCTGGCCGAGCGTACCGGCATCAAGGCTATATCCATTTTCCAGCGTGAAGATGGCGGACAGGCCGTTGCCGAGGTCTTCCGTGCCGCGGAACCCGAGCCTGCTGCCCGACTGGTTGCCGCTGTCCATCCGCCATGTCGCCGAGGCGGCGCTGGTATCGGCCTGGGCTATGCCTATATCCGCAATACCGTAGATACTCACCTGCGTCTGCGCAAGTGCACTTCCAGTGGCGCCAAGTACGGCAAACATGCAAAAGGTCTTTTTCATTTCGTCTCCCTTGATTGTCTTGAACTGAAAATGCACGGGCCTTGCTGCGGCGGCCCCGTGCCAAGTCGAAGCACCGACGATCATATCGGGGAGGAATAGCTTAAAAGCCAATAATTGGGCATGGATACCATCGCCGATGACGATGGCTCGCGGGGACGCCGGCAGTTACGGCGACGCGATTCAAGGGATCAGGTCTTGCTGTCGGTGCGCAGGAAATCGACGAACAGGCGTGAGGGCAAAGGCAATGCTTCATAGTCGCGCATGCAGATCACGAAGCGGCGAAACGCCCACGGATCGGTGAGCGGAATGATCTTGAGCCCTAGCTGTGCATGATAGGGCTGCAGCGCTTCGGCCGGAATGATGCTCATACCGAGATTGGCCCGCACGATCCTGCATGCGGCCTCGAATGTGGCGACGTGGATGCGGTTGATGACCGACTTGCCCGACTTGGCGGCCAGCCGGCGCAGGAACAGGTTCATCATGCTGTCCGGATGCTGCCCGACCTGATCGAATTCCAGTGTTTCTTCAAATGACACCGAGTCGCGCCCGGCCAGCGGATGATCCGGATGCACCAAGGCGGTCAGATGATCGCTCTTGTACGGCAGTACCTGCAGGTCGCGCGTATCGGCGAAGTCCCAGCATACCCCGATGGCGGTTGCATTTTCCTCGATGGTCCTTACGATCTCGCCGCTCACCCGCTCTTCCATGTCGACCTTGATGCCGTCGTGCATGGCGAGGAACGCGCTGATATCGTCGGGCAGGAATTCCACCACCGCGGAAACGCTTGCGTAGATGTGAATATGGCCGCGCACACCGATCGCGTATTCGCTGAGTTCAGCCTGCATTCTTTCGACATTGCGCAGTACGATACGCGCATGCTGCAGCAAGGATTCGCCTGCGGGAGTCGGCGACACGCCCGCGCGATGGCGCAGCAGCAGCGGCGTACCGATGGAATATTCAAGATCGGCGATGCGCTTGCTGATGGCCGACGCCGCTATGGATTCACGCTCGGCGGCGTGCGCAATGTTGGCCTCTTCGCATACGGCGACAAACAAGCGAAGGGAAACGAAGTCGACTTGCCACATTCGTTTCTTGATGCTTTTCATCGGCAAGCTTCCTTCACATTTTCCTGACATCAATCATTCCACCTTGCGAATTCATTGTTTCTTCCAGTTCTGGCAAGAGTTGCAGGCAGTATATTACTTTGCGAATTAAGACATGCTCTCTTTTCCGGCTTCAAGGTCTCGGCTCGATTTCGCCGAACGATCGCCGAATTGATCACTTGACGGGTAGTAAGCTGTAAATCGGGAGCCGCGAATCGTGACTCATGACTTGCACGCGGTTGCGCAATTCGCAAGCGCAAGCTTCAGCAAGCCAAGAGGATGGAACAGGGACTTTGATTGCGAAGGAAGGACGATGCTGCGCTTGCGATGGATCGTAAGCATTGCGCCTTGCCGGCACAGTCTGGCGATGCTATCCGCAGCAATCGCAGACGAAAAAAGCCGGGCACGCTGGGCCCGGCTATTCCTTACTGAACTTTACTGAGGCAAGCTTACTTGCTTCCGCCGCCTTCACCACCGGTGCTGCCCATCGAGCCGGCGCTCGTGCCGCCGGTCGAACCGGCACTGGTGCCTGCCGCGCTGCTGCCGGAGTTGGGGCCGCTGAGGTTTCCAGAGCTGCCGCTTGAGCCGCTTGAGCCGCTGGTGCCCGAAGTGGATTTTTGTGCCTTGGCCTTGTCGCTGGACTTCTTGCTGGACGAACCGGAAGTACCGGATGTGCCGGATGTCCCGGACGAGTCGGTGGCGCCAGTCATGCTGCTGCCGCTGGAAGTTCCGGTCGAGCCAGAGCCGGTGCCAGTCGACGAACTTTGTGCAATCGCCATGCTGCTGCCTAATGCGGAAACCACTAATGCAATCAAAAGCTTCTTCATATACTGCCTCCGTCGTTGAACTTCATAAGCATTCCAGACAAGCTGCAACATCAATCATCGTGTTGTGCAGCCGCTTGTGACTTTAGAAGACACCGGGCTCAGAAGTTCATGAGCGAATTTGTATCAATTCGTGACGTTCCAATTTGAATGTCTTGTTACTGGATAAGTCATTCGGATACAGATTCATGACTGCAATTCTTTAGTGCCGGAAACTTGACCGTGACACGCGTGCCCTTCCCGCCGGCGCCCGACTCAAGGGCAATTTCGGCCCGGTGGTCTTTTGCAATATCCCTGACGATCGCCAGTCCCAAGCCGCTGCCGTGTTCCTTGTCGCTGAGTCGGAAGAAACGGCTGAACACGTTTTCCCGGTCCGCCTCCGGAATGCCCGGCCCGTTATCTTCAACGACCACGCGTACGGCATCGCCGTCGCGCGCGCATCCCACCGTGATCACTGCAGACGGACCGCTGTAGCGGATCGCGTTATCGACCAGATTGTCTATCATGTCGCGCAGCAGAAAGCGGTCGCCCATCACATGGGCCGGCTGCAACTCGAAGCCGATATCGATTGCCTTCTTGTCCGCTTCCTGCACGAAATGCTGAATCGATTCCGCCATCAGCTTGTGGAGTTCCACCCGCTCCATCCGTCGCTGTTCGAATTGACTGGGTTCGGCGCGGGCCAGCGACAGCAGCTGGTTGGTCTGGCGGATCATGCGATCGGCAGACGCCATCATGAGCCCGGCGGACCGCGACACGTCGGCATCATGACGATGCCGTGCAATCAGACCCTCAAGCTGTGTCTTGAATCCCGCCAGCGGGGTTCTCAGCTGATGCGCAATATCGGCAAGGAAGGACTGGCGTTCCCCTCCGAATTTATGAACCCGGCCAAGAAGCCCGTTGATGGCGCCCATCAGCGGCCGCAATTCCGCTGGCATGTCTTTCTCGTCAAGCGCGGACACGTCGTCGGCGCTACGCTTGTCCAGGATATTGCGCACATGATGCAAGGGAAACAGCCCCTCCGATACGGCGAACCAGACGATGGCCAGCGAGGCGACCACCAGCAGGGTTTCCAGTCCCAGCAGCGCAAGCAGAATACGCGACTGGATCTGCCGCCTCTTGGTCAGGGTCTCCGCGACACCTATCCATACGAGATGTCCGCCGAGTTCCGTCCGCAAGGCCACGGCGCGGATATGCAGGTGTCTGATATTGGACATGAACGCCACCGGCCTCTGGCTGGCGGTGTAGGGAGCAAACGCGGGAAAGTCGACATCTCCGGCAATGTGATCGCCGGAAATGTCCCTGACCACGTAAAAGACTTCATCGGTCCGGTTAACGCGCAGGATGCGTTCGGCCTGGTCGCTCAGGCTGAGCTTGATGCGATCGCCTTCGAGCCTGAGATGCGCCTGCAGGTCGTATGCCGCTTCGGCAAGGTTGTCATCGAGCGCATTCTGCGCCGGTCCCCAGGCCAGCATGTAGATCAGCAGCGCACCGATGAAATTGATGACGACCAGCGGCGTGATCAACCATTTCAACAGATCCGAGCGGATGCTTGCCGTCACTCCTTGCTCGCTTCCAGCATGTAACCGAAACCGCGTATCGTCCGGATGACGATGCCGGCGCCTGCGATCTTCATGCGAATGCGGGAGACATATACCTCGACGGCATTCAAGGTCAGGCCTTCTCCCCACGGCAGGATCGCATCCAGTATCTGTTCCTTGGACACGACTCGCGCGGACTGCTGCATCAGGTATTCGAGGACGGCCCATTCCCGAGCCGACAATTCCACGACCTGGCCATTGACCCGGGCCCGCTTGGCATGGGTGTCGAGCGACAGGCCCATCATGGTCAGTTCGGCCGGGCGCACTCCGCTGCGCCGCACCAGCGCCCGGATGCGTGCCGCAAGCTCCGGAGCGGCAAACGGCTTGACGAGATAATCGTCCGCCCCGGTTTCCAGGCCCCGCACCCGATCCTCGACCGCATCGCGCGCCGTCAGCAGCAGCACGGGCATGTTGCTGCCCCGCGCACGCAGGCGCCGGATCACCTCGAAGCCGTCGATGCCGGGCAGGCCGATATCGAGCACAAGTACGGCCACCTCCCTGCGCTTGAGGAGTTCATCCGCCTCCGTGCCGCTCGATGTCACATCGACGACCATGCCATGGCCTTTGAGAATACGGGAGATGCCGTCGGCCAGGACAACATCGTCTTCCACCAGTAGAACGTGCATTTTTCCAGTAAGGGATTGATTGAACCGGTATGACAGAGGGCGCGACCGAGCAGGCGTCTCGCCCATTGGGCTCCATAGTATTGGAAAAGACTGGCAGTGGGTATGGCTGCGTAAATCTTCGGGCACCCCGCCGTCGGCCACCCCGCGCCGGATTGTCAGCTTTTTGTCAGGCTCCGTTCAGCTTCCTGACAGGCGTGATAATTAAAGTGCAAGCTCCGTTAAAAAGCCACCCTTGACCACATTGGGGCCAAGGCATCATAAAGAGAAAAGGAGACGCACTTGCCTTCGTTCATACGTAACCCCCAGGATTTCTGGTCGGGTGTCATTTTCCTTGCGCTCGGCCTCGCCGCCGTCATCATCGGCAACGACTATGCAATGGGCAGCGCCGGAAGAATGGGGCCTGCCTATTTTCCAACAGTGCTCGGCACTCTGCTTGCGGTGCTAGGCGGCATTTCACTTGGGCGGTCGTTGTTCCGCCGTGGTGAGCCGATCGAAGGCGTATCCCTCAAGAACCTCGCGCTGGTCATTTCCTCAGTCGCTCTGTTCGCGTTCCTGATGCGCGGCGCCGGCTTGTTCATTGCCGTGATCGTGCTGGTCATGGTCAGCGGCTATGCCAGCCGGAAGTTCAGGTTGATCCCCTTCCTGACGGTAGCAGCCGGCCTGGCGGCATTCAGCACCCTGGTCTTCGTGATCGGTCTCGGATTGCCCATGCCGATCTTCGGTTCCTGGTTCAACATTTAAGAGACGCCGACATGGAAATCTTGCAATCCCTTGCGCTCGGTTTTGATACCGCGTTCTCGCTCACCAACCTGTTCTATTGCCTGGCGGGCGTATTCCTCGGCACCGCCATCGGCGTGCTGCCCGGACTCGGTCCGGTGGCCACCATCGCCATGCTGCTGCCGGCGACCTTCTCGCTGCCCCCGATCTCGTCGCTCATCATGCTGGCCGGTATCTATTACGGCGCCCAGTACGGCGGTTCCACCACGGCCATCCTGGTCAATCTTCCCGGCGAATCCTCCTCGGTGGTGACCGCCATCGACGGCTACCAGATGGCTCGCAACGGCCAGGCCGGCAAAGCGCTGGCGACCGCCGCGCTGGGCTCCTTCTTCGCCGGCTCGGTCGCCACCGTGCTGCTGGCGCTGTTCGCGCCGCCGCTGGCGGAACTGGCGCTGAAGTTCGGTCCCGCCGAATACTTCTCGCTGATGGTGCTGGGCCTGGTCGCGTCAGTGGTGCTGGCCCACGGTTCGCTGCTGCGCGCCTTCGGCATGATCATCGTCGGCCTGCTGCTCGGCCTGATCGGTACCGACGTCAACTCGGGCACGCCGCGCTACACCTTCGACCTGCCGCAGATGGCCGACGGCATCAACTTCGTGGTGGTGGCCATGGGCATGTTCGGCCTGGGCGAAATCATCGCCAACCTCGAACATGAGGAAAACAGGTCGGTGCTTTCCATGAAAGTGGGCCGCCTGATGCCTGACAAGGAAGACTTCAAGCGCATGATCGCGCCGGTATTGCGCGGCACGGCGCTGGGCTCCGTACTGGGCATTCTGCCCGGCGGCGGCGCGATGCTGTCGTCGTTCGCGGCTTACTCGATCGAGAAGAAGGTCTCCAAGAACTCGGCCCAGTTCGGCAAGGGCGCCATCGAAGGCGTGGCGGCACCCGAGTCGGCCAACAATGCCGGCGCGCAGACTTCCTTCATCCCGATGCTCACGCTGGGTATTCCGTCGAACCCGGTGATGGCGCTGATGATCGGCGCCATGATCATCCAGGGCATCCAGCCCGGACCAGCGGTGATGACGGAACAGCCGGCGCTGTTCTGGGGCCTGATTGCCTCGATGTGGATCGGCAACTTCATGCTGGTGGTGCTGAACCTGCCGATGATCGGCCTGTGGGTGCGCATGATCATGGTGCCTTNCTGATTGCCTCGATGTGGATCGGCAACTTCATGCTGGTGGTGCTGAACCTGCCGATGATCGGCCTGTGGGTGCGCATGATCATGGTGCCTTACCACTTCCTGTTCCCCGGCATCCTGGTGTTCTGCGCGATCGGTGTGTTCAGCCTGAACAACTCCGAGTTCGATGTGTTCATGATGGCGGGCTTCGGCGTCTTCGGCTATTTCTGCTCGAAAATCGGGGCCGAGCCTGCGCCGATGCTGCTGGGCTTCATCATCGGCCCGATGATGGAAGAGTATCTGCGCCGCGCACTGCTGTTGTCGCGCAGCGATCCGATGGTGTTCCTGCAGCGCCCGATCAGCGCGACGATGCTGATCCTGGCGGCGCTGGCCATGGCCGTGGTGCTGATGCCCGCGTTGCGAAAGAAGCGGGAAGAGGCATTTGTCGAGTAAGTAAACTGCATGCCCCGCCCGGATAACCGGCGCGGCGTGTCCAGGACCGAAGTTTCCGGAATCGGCCTGTGATGAAGCGCAAGCTTCATCACAGGCTTTTTTCGCTCTGACTTTTTCGCTCTGACTTTGACCTTGCATCGGCGCCCCACGCAAGTTCAGCAAGCCATATACAGACCGCGGGTGCCGGAACGCCGGATCGCCGGATCGCCGAAGAACCTGTCGAGCTGTCATAACAGGCCGCTCAGGCGGCCGGGGTTCTGAACGGTAAGCGCGCAATCCCCCGTTGCGCCGCACCGGGCGCTCACTACGGCAGCACGGAGGCCGGGTTTTGCGAGTCCTGATTCGTCTTGCCTCCGTAGCGGATGCCGGCCGTCAGGCGTCAGGCGTCAGCCGGTTCGGCGGCGTTCTCGCCTTCGCCGCCGCGTATCGCCGCACCCTTGTTGTCGAGCGTATGCGCCAGGATACCCGGCCTGGCCTGGCGCGGCAGGTCCGTATAAGAAAGACTTGAGCGTTTCAGGGATACACCAACGACCAGCATGTCGACCAGCAGCAGCAGCAGGATGCGCGAGACCATCGGTATGTGATTGCTGCCGCTTTCGTCATGCTCCGCAGCGAGAATCAGATGAGCGCGCTTGGCCAATTGGGAGTTGCCGGGTGCCAGCGCGATCACGCGCGCGCCTGCGCCGATGGCGGCCTCCACCGCCGGCGCCAGATGCTGCAGGCTCCCCGAGTTTGAGATCACCACGACAACGTCGCCGGATCTCAGCATCGACGCCGAGACTTCCTGCAGCTGGGGATCGCTGCACGCGGATGCCGTCATGCCCAGCCGCGCAAATTTTTGCTGCGCATCGGCCGCCACCAGGCCGCAGCTTCCAAAACCGTAGAACTCGATCCGAGGCGCCTGCGCCAGCATATCGATCGCACGCGACAGCGCCTCGGCATTGAGCGTATCGCGCACCTCGACCAGTGCCGAGATGGTGTTGTCGGCCACCTTGACGCCGACTTCAACCGGCGAGTCGACCGCATGAACCTGGCTGTGCGTGACCGGCACGTTGCCGGAAACGCCGGACGCCAGCTTCAATTTGAAGTCGGCCAGGCCCTGGCATCCAAGCGTGCGGCAGAAGCGGATGACGGTAGGCTGGCTGACATCGGCCTTGCGCGCGATATCGGCAATCGGATCGTTCATCACGCTGCGCGGATGCGAAAGTATCAGGCCGGCCACCTTCTGCTCGGCCGGCGACAGCTGCGGCTTGAGCTTGCGGATGCGCTCGAGGATGGGGACGGCGTTGCCGCCGTCGCCCAGATGCTCGGCCAGGAGGACGGATACGCCTGTGAACGCGGGGTACGGCGCGGTGATGACGAAGGTCGGGATCTGCGACACGTAACCGGTGAAGCGGCCCTTGCTTTCAAACCGGGCGCGGAACGGCGAGCGCGCGAAGTAATCGCCGAGCCGGGGTACGATGCCGCCGCCGATATAGATGCCGCCCAGCGTACCAAGCGTGACCGCAATGTTGGCTGCCACCGTGCCGAGCATGGCGCAAAAGCATTCGAGCGCTTCCATGCACAGCGCATCGGTTCCGGCAAGCGCACGGGTGACGATCTCGGGTGCGACCAGCGGCTCCGCATCATGTCTGCCGTCGCGGTCGGCCAGCGCCTGATAGATGAGTTCGATGCCGGGACCGGACACCAGCCGCTCGGCGGAAACATGCGCATAGGTTTTCCAGCAATACTGGAGAATGGCGGCTTCGCGCTCATCGGCCGGCGCAAAGGATACATGTCCGCCCTCGCTGTTGAGCGCAATCCAGCGGCCATCGCTGGCAATCACTCCTCCCACGCCGAGGCCGGTTCCGGCGCCCACCAGACCGATCACGCTGGCGGGTCGGGCCTTGCCGCCGCCAACCTGCCGGATCTGGGACGGGCCAAGCCGGGGCAGCGCCATCGCAAGCGCCGTGAAATCATTGACGATCAGCAGGGTATCGAGCTTGAGCCGCCGGCGCGTGGCCTCGATCGAGAACGACCAGGAATGATTGGTCATTTTCACTTCGTCGCCCTGAACCGGATTGGCGATGTCGATGGCCGCATGCCGGATGGCCGGCCGGCCGCATTCGGCAAGATAGGCTTCGACGGCATCGGCGAATTCCGGGAAATCCGCGCAGCGGTACACCCGGATCATGTCTATCGTCCCCGGTGCTAACTGCAGCGCGAAGCGGGCATTCGTGCCGCCCACATCGCCCAGAAGGCGCGGACCATCCAGGAAAGAGGCAAGCTGCGCATCCTGCGGAGGCATCATGGTTGTGGAAGACATAAAGTTTGATTTGGTTTGTACGGCAACATGGCGCGTCATGTGCTGCGGTGCTGCGGTGCTGCGGTGCTACTTGGTCGGATCATGCGGCACGGCATTGTCATGCCACATCTTAACGTGATTTAACCGCGAAGGCGCGGGCCGCCCCAGACGTCTCCAACGGCTTTCCGCCTGCGAAGCCGCATCATGCGACCAAAGAAATCAAGAATTCTTCCGGTTTGACCTCTTTGCCGCATCGTTCTAAAATTCCGCAATACGTTCCGCTTGCCAGAACACAGTGGAATTCACCTCCTGGACCACAAGGCAATCTCATGGCCGCGATCAAGACCCCGGCATCAAAGACCCTGGCATCAAAGGCACGCACCGGAGCCGATGCGCCAGACCTGTCCGGAACGGACGAGGTCGGCGTCGCCGCCGTCAATCGGGCGCTTGCCATCCTCGACAGTTTTACCGAAGAGGCACCGGTATTGACGCTGGCGCAACTCAGCCAGATAACCGGGCTCTACAAGAGCACCATCCTGCGCCTGATGCAGTCCCTCGATGCCTTCGGTTATGTCAATCGGCTCGACAACGGCGCCTACGTGCTCGGTCCCAAGCCCTTGCGGCTGGCGGGGCTGGCCATCAAGTCGCTGCATCCCGCCGAAATCGTCATGCCGGCGTTGCGGGAACTGGTGCAGGCGGCCGGCGAAAGCGCATCGTTTTACGTGCGCTCGGGTGCTCAGCGCTTGTGCGCGTACCGCGTCGACTCATCCCGCTCGGTGCGCGACAACGTGCAGGTCGGCCAGCTTCTGCCACTGGACAAGGGTGCCGCCGGACGGGTGCTGCTCGATTTCGCACAGCCGGCCGACGCCTCGAAAACTCCCGCCGACATGCTGGTCCGGGTTTCACGCGGCGAGCGTGATCCGGAAACGGCGGCCGTTGCCTGCCCGGTATTCGGGGCCGGCAACCGGCTGCAGGGGGCCGTCACCTTGTCCGGCCCGCTTACCCGCTTCGGTGAAAAGGAAACCCGCGCCATGGTGGCGCCGCTCGTTGCCGCCGCCCGCAGGCTGACCATCGGCTTCATGGGCGACCCGGGCATCTTCGCCAATGTGCCGCCTGCCGCCGCGCGCAGAAGCTGAGTTTCAAGACGCCGCTATTCGAAAGGACACACATGTCTGCATTACTTGAAGGAATCAGGGTACTGGACCTGACCAATGTCTTGGCAGGACCGTTCACCGGATACCAGATGGCGCTGCTGGGCGCCGACGTCATCAAGGTGGAGACGCCGGGGTCCGGGGACCTCGCCCGCCAGCTCGGCGCCGACGCGGCGCTCAACCGGCAGAAAATGGGAGCGTCCTTCCTGGCGCAGAATGGCGGCAAGCGTTCGCTGTCCCTCAATCTCAAGGCAGATCAGGGCAAGGAGGTATTCCGCCGCCTGGTTGCAGGCGCGGACGTGGTGCTGGAAAATTTCCGCCCCGGCGTAATGGAACGGCTCGGCCTTGGCTACGAAGCATTGAAGGCAATCAACCCGGCCATCGTCTACTGTGCGATCTCCGGTTTCGGACAGACCGGACCGCTGGCCTCGGCACCCGCCTACGACCAGATCATCCAGGGCCGCTCGGGTGTCATGAGCATCACCGGCGATGCGCAGTCGGCGCCGCTGCGAGTCGGCTATCCGGTGTCCGATACGATCGGCGGCATGACGGCGGCATTCGCCGTATCTTCGGCGCTGGTAAGGCGGGGGCGAAGCGGCCAGGGCGCGTTCATCGATGTCGCCATGCTGGACTCCACGCTTGTCACGATGGGCTGGATAGTCTCGAATCAATTGATCGCGGAACGCGCGCCGGAACCGATGGGGAACGACAACTTCACCGCCAGTCCTTCCGGCACGTTCCGCACGGGCGACGGCCTGCTCAACATCGCTGCCAACAAGCAGGAGCAATTCGAAGCATTGTGCCGGTGCATTGCGCGCCCCGAACTGGTTTCCGATCCGCGCTTCGCCGAGCGCGAAGCGCGCAAGCAGCATCGCGCCGCACTGACGGCGGCGCTGGAAGACGCACTGGCTGCGAACAGTGCCGCGTTCTGGGAGCCGAAACTGAATGCCGCCGGCGTGCCGGCCGGGCAGGTGCTGACGGTAGCCGAAGCGCTTGCACAGGAACAGGTTCTTCACCGTCAGCTGCTGATGGCGCTGCCCTTTCCCGATCCCGAGCGCTCCGAAATTCGCGTCACGCGCAGCGGTTTCACGGTCGACGGCCGCACTACCGGCGTCGACCGCCCTCCCCCGCGCCTGGGCGAGCATGCGCAAGACATCTTGAAAGAGCTCGGTTACGACGACGGGCAGATTGCACAACTGTGGGAAACGGGTGCCTTATGACAAACGGTAAAATCAGCGAGCAAGCGGTGGAAATGCTGAACAGGGCCAAGGCCTGGTGGACTACCAGACTCATCGATATCCGGCCCGGCGTGATTCGCATCAAGGGCGAGCCGATCGAGAATCTGATCGGCAATGTCGGCTACGCGCACATGGTGTGGCTCATGCTGCGCGACGAGCCGCCGACACCGGCACAAACACGCCTGCTGGAAGCCGCCCTGGTGGCCGCGGTCGACCATGGTCCGCAGGCGCCGTCCATCGCCATATCGCGGATGGCCGTGACCTGCGGAGCGCCCCTGAATGGTGCAATGGCCTCCGCCATCAACGTGCTGGACGACATCCACGGCGGCGCCGGGCAGCAGTGCCTGGCACTGTTCCAGGCCATCGATTCCCATGCGCAGACCCGTCCGCTCGACGCGGCGGTTCAGCTTGCGCTGGATGGATTCGTCGCGGAATACGGCAAGGTGATTCCCGGCTACGGCCACCGTTTCCATCCGGTAGACCCGCGTGCCGTCAGGCTGCTCGCCCTGGTCGATGCCGCGCAAGCCAGCGGCGAAGTGGAAGGCCGCTTCGCCCGGATCGGACGGCAGGTGGAAAAGGCGCTCGGCGAGCGCACCGGCAAACAGATTCCGATGAACATCGACGGCGCCACCGCAGTCGTCTACGGCGAACTCGGCTTTGCGCCGGAACTGGCGCGCGGCCTGTTCATCCTGTCACGCTCAGTGGGCATACTTGCCCACGCCTGGGAACAGAAGAACCAGGGTGGACGCATCAAGGGACCGATGCCGCCGGACCTGGGCTATACCTATCTGCAAGACAATTGATTCCCCTGTCCCGGGGCTCGCCGGCTGAACGCTGCAGAATTCGGATGCGGCGCGCGCGAAACCGCGCATAATGTCATCTGAGATTTGTGGTCGTTCCAGCCAATTCGGTGCCGTCCCGGCATCATGCCGGCGCATGCACTTGCGAAGGATGTCATCGTGAACATCAAGATGCGAAGCGAGAGGCCCTCCGATCTTCCGGCAATAGAAGCGCTGATTGCTGATGCGTTTCGCGAGGCCCCGCATGCCAGCCACACCGAGCAGTTCATTGTCAATGCCCTGCGGCAGGCGGGGCAATTGTCCATTTCGCTGGTCGCGACGGAGCAGGAAAACATTGTCGGCCATGTCTCGGTCTCGCCGGTTTCCGTCTCGGACGGCAGCAGAGGATGGTATGGTAATCCCCCCGGAAATTAAACGGAGTTGAAGGTAGAATTTTCCACAAATAAAAAGAGGAAGTTCTACATGAAGAAG
>NZ_JAWIIV010000021.1:0-107458 GCF_035916955.1 Noviherbaspirillum album
TCATCGTCAGGCTAGTTCTACCGCATCAGCCCTGCCTCCTCATGGACGCAGGGCTGTTTGCTTTGGGGCAAAGGAAAATCTCCGCATGAATATTCAACGCCTCGTAAAGCGATTCTCCAATTGAACCAATACGGTTCACAACTTGTACAGGACGTTTATTGCTCGGTGCTATGGAACTTGCCAGAAGAGCAAACCACTCATTAGCACCTTTCTTGCAAATCACGCAACACATGTCCATGCAAGATCCACTTCCATCCGCGTCGATGGCACCTTCGTTAAGTCCCGCAGCGACTGTCGTTGTTGCAACTCCGTCGTCGCTTGTGCCGGCTGCAAAAGAGACGACGCCAGAGCATCTTGCGCCACATTCCATGGGCTGCGGACGAAAGCCATGAATAACAAAATCAAGCGATGAGAGCGTTTCATTCTCCCCGCTTCCTACTGCTTATATGCTTGGGCGCAGCGGCAAGTTCGTTGCACGCGACGATCTATAAGCTTGAAGACCACGTCAACCGCGTGACCATTTATAGCAACATGCCGCTACGTCCCGTACTTATCAAGACGGACACCCCGAAGCAGGCTCCTACCATTACTACAGTCCGCAGGCAGGAAACTCCGCAACCACAACCACAACCACAACCACAACCGCAACCGCAACCGCAACCGCCAGTGGCCAGCACCGGCACCAGTTCCGCTGCTGGAACTGGCACTGACACCGGCTCCGGTACCGGTGCCAAGCCGATTGGCTCCGCGATAAACGACTATCCGCGTATTTCTCCCGTTGTGCAAAAGACGCGCGACAGTGAAAGACTTGCCATCCTCAAGCATGAACTGCAGATGGAGGAAACAGCGCTTGCCGACGCTGTATCCCGGAACGCCACCGAGGAAACCATTCGTCGGTTCAAAGCCAATATCGACGCTTTAAAGCGTGAAATCAGATCAGCGCAATGATGACAACGGATAAAAAGTAAGACGTCGACGCCTGAAATATCTATTACGCTTGAACGAAGTGCCGCATCGCTGCTGCAGTTCTTGGGCAACAATTCCGAATGCACTTATCGCCTGCCACGCTCAAGGCAACTGATCAGCAGATAACACGATAATGCATCATCGCTGTCAGCGCTTTCTTCCCAGGTCCATGACAAGATAGCTGCGGAAGAACACTGCACCACGAGCACCCGCCTCGCGTGAGTTAACAACAAGATGCTCCTCACAGGAAAATTTTTTTCTCCTCTCAAGATTTCCAGCGCATTTTCGGATAAACTCTTATGTCTTATAGAAGAGTTGTCCTCGCCGCAATGCCCTGCCGAGACGATATGTCCCGGATCCGGCTACAGGCCGGAGAGAGCCAGAGGCGAAGATTTGAGCCTTCCCTCTTTTCAATCACGTAACCGAAGAGCGCCCCATGCTAGAAACATACCGTCAACACGTTGCCGAACGCGCTGCGCTAGGCATCCCGCCGCTTCCCTTGTCAGCCAAGCAGACTGAAGAGCTGGTTGCCCTGCTGAAGAACCCGCCTGCGGGCGAGGAGCAATTCCTGGTTGAGTTGATCACCTATCGCGTACCGGCCGGGGTTGACGATGCAGCCAAGGTCAAGGCCGCTTTTCTTGAGCGACTGGCGAAGGGCCAAGAGTCTTGCACGCTGGTCTCCCGCAAGGACGCAACCCGACTGCTCGGCACCATGCTCGGTGGTTTCAACATCAAGCCAATGATCGACGTTCTGGATGATGCGGAAGTCGGTGCGGTAGCCGCCGAAGGCTTGAAAAAGACGCTGCTTATGTTCGACTACTTCCATGATGTCAAGGAACTTGCGGAGAAGGGCAGCGCGAACGCCAAGGCTGTGCTGCAATCCTGGGCAGATGCCGAATGGTTCACTTCCCGCCCGGAAGTGCCGCAAAGCATGACCATCACTGTGTTCAAGGTTACCGGCGAAACCAACACCGACGATCTGTCGCCCGCACCGGACGCCACTACGCGCCCCGACATTCCGCTGCATGCACTGGCGATGTTGAAGAATCCGCGCCCCGGAATCAATGCCGATGAACCCGGCAAGATCGGCCCGATCAAGCAAATCGAGGCACTCAAGGCCAAGGGCAATCTGGTTGCCTACGTTGGCGACGTGGTAGGCACCGGCTCCTCGCGCAAGTCCGCAACCAACTCGGTGCTGTGGTTCACCGGCGAAGATATTCCGTACATTCCGAACAAGCGTTTCGGCGGCGTCTGCCTCGGCAACAAGATCGCACCGATCTTCTACAACACGATGGAAGATGCAGGCGCACTTCCGATCGAACTGGACGTCTCCAAGATGGACATGGGCGATGTCGTTGAACTGCGCCCGTACGAAGGCAAGGCGCTGAAGAACGGTGAAGTGATTTCCGAGTTCACCGTCAAGTCCGACGTGCTGTTCGATGAAGTTCGCGCAGGCGGCCGTATTCCGCTGATCATCGGCCGCGGCCTGACCGCCAAGGCACGCGAATCGCTCGGCCTTGCGCCTTCCACCCTGTTCCGCCTGCCGCAGGATCCGACCGATTCCGGCAAGGGTTTCTCGCTCGCGCAGAAAATGGTTGGCCGCGCTTGCGGACTGCCGGAAGGCAAGGGCGTCCGCCCGGGCACCTACTGCGAACCGAAGATGACAACCGTCGGCTCCCAGGACACCACCGGCCCGATGACCCGCGACGAACTGAAAGACCTCGCCTGCCTCGGCTTCTCCGCCGACCTGGTAATGCAGTCCTTCTGCCATACCGCCGCCTATCCGAAACTGGTCGACGTCAAGACCCACCGTGAACTGCCGACCTTCATCGAGAATCGCGGCGGCGTTGCACTGCGTCCCGGGGACGGCGTGATCCACTCCTGGCTCAACCGCCTGCTGTTGCCCGACACCGTCGGCACCGGCGGCGACTCGCACACGCGTTTCCCGATCGGTATTTCCTTCCCGGCGGGTTCCGGCCTGGTTGCGTTCGCGGCAGCCACCGGCGTCATGCCGCTGGACATGCCTGAATCCGTGCTGGTGCGCTTCAAGGGCGAGATGCAGCCGGGCGTGACACTGCGCGATCTCGTCAACGCGATTCCGCTGTACGCCATTCGCCAAGGCTTGCTGACCGTTGAGAAGAAGGGCAAGAAAAACATCTTCTCCGGCCGCATCCTGGAAATCGAAGGCTTGCCGCAGCTGAAGGTCGAACAGGCTTTCGAGCTGTCCGACGCATCCGCCGAGCGTTCGGCCGCAGGTTGCACCGTCCACCTCGACAAAGAGCCGATCATCGAGTACATGAACTCGAACATCACGCTGATGAAGTGGATGATCGCCAACGGCTACCTGGACAAGCGCACGCTGGAACGCCGAATCAAGGCCATGGAAAGCTGGCTGGCCAAGCCGGAATTGCTGGCACCGGACGCGGACGCGGAATACGCAGCCGTGATCGAGATCGATCTGGCAGACATCCATGAGCCGATCGTGGCCTGCCCGAACGACCCGGATGATGTGAAGACCCTGTCCGAAGTTGCCGGCGACAAGATCGACGAAGTGTTCGTCGGTTCCTGCATGACCAATATCGGCCACTTCCGCGCGGCTTCCAAACTGCTCGAAGGCAAGACAGATATCCCGGTCCGCCTGTGGATCGCGCCGCCGACCAAGATGGACCAGCAGGTGCTGACCGAGGAAGGCCATTACGGCACGCTCGGCCGTACGGGCGCCCGCATGGAAATGCCGGGCTGCTCGCTGTGCATGGGTAACCAGGCGCAGGTCCGCAAGGGCGCAACCGTGATGTCGACGTCGACCCGCAATTTCCCGAACCGTCTCGGCCTGGATACGCGCGTCTACCTCGGCTCGGCTGAACTGGCGGCAGTCTGCTCGGCTCTTGGCAAGATCCCGACCAAGGCGGAGTACATGGAACATACCGGCGTCCTCGACAAGAATGCCGCCAGCATCTACCGTTACATGAACTTCGACAAGCTGAAGGAGTTCAGCGAAGTCGCGGACACCGTCAAGGTCTGATGCCGGCATGATGTCATGATCCTTGCGCATGCAGCCGATACAGCTGCTGGATGCGCGGAACACAGCAGAAAACAAAAGGCCCGCGATGATGCGGGCCTTTCTCATTCCGGCTGCCGGCAATCAGTAGCTTTTGTAAGGCAGGAATTTGCCGCTCAGGACCACCTGTACGCGATCCCCCTTGGGATCCGACTCCCGCTGGATATCCATGGAAAAGTCGATCGCACTCATGATGCCATCGCCGAATTCCTCGTGGATCAGTTCCTTGATGGTCGCGCCGTAGACATTCACGATTTCATACCAGCGGTAGATCAGCGGATCGGTCGGTACTGCGGTCGGCAGAGATCCCTTGTAGGGAACGATCTGCAGCCACGCTGTTTCCTCGTCGGTCAGGTCGAACAACTCCCTCGCGACGGCCGCCTGCTGCGCATCGAGTGTCATCTGTCCCAGCATTGCAGCGGTTGTCCACTCCTTGCTTTGGCCTATCTTCTCGGCGATATCGGCCCAGCGCATCTTCCTGGCGACTTTTACGGAAATGATCTTTTTGGTGACTTCATGACGGTCCATCGTGGCTCCTGGATTGAACATTGAGTATAGTTGCAGCAGTGCGACGCCCAACCAGAGCCGGCGGGCAATGATCGGGCTTCCTCCGACAAGCGGTAAAGCAGATATCGGAAAGGACGAGAAGATGTTCATCCGCGCGGAATCGAATTCAGTGCCCGGAGCGGAATTTTTGCCGCAGACCTTTTCGAAGTCATGCGAATGAACGCTCTCGCCTGACAACAGCAATCGACATGCCTGCCACGACGCGTGCAGTTCGCGGGTTGTGCACTTGTTCGATGCATGCTGGCGCACCGGACAAGTGCGGGCGCAGAGCGTCTCCCTGTTTTGATGAGTCAACGGTCGGCGTCGCCGTCTGCTATCGATCCACTAAAGCGAACAGGGAATTCTCCGGCTTTTCGTAAAATCGATGCACAGGCAGGACTTGAAGAAATCGCTTTCCGCAATGCCATGCTCATCAACCAGCTGGAAGTCCCCGTCGCTCGCGGCGCATAGGCATGCGAGCGCGATTAGCCGATGCGCCGGATAGTCCGGTGAACGAAACTCAGGCTCCTTTCAGATATCGCGGTACCGTCTGTCATCGCCACATGCGGGCAGTGAGGCAATGATGCATAAGCAAAGGCGTACAGATGCGGAGAGTTGAATCCGTCGGCCACAACGACTCCAGGCGCATAGCGTCTCAGACATAGACTATGTCATCATCGTTGTAATCGGTTCGCAGCTCCTGCCTCCGCCACGCTGGTGGGAGAAGGGGGAAATACACGATGCGTCAAACAACTTTTTCTTGCTTGCTTGGATGAAGCGGTGCTTCCAGCAGATGCCGCTTGGCTGCACAGAGTGGTCCGTCGTAGTGCTTTTCACTGGCTCCATTCAGACGGTGTCCGACAGAACAGAAATAAACACAACTGATAAGCCGACTAGCGGAAGATCGGCTTATCAGGCCTGATTGAGACAAGTAGGAAAACTCCCGGCATACAGGCAGCAATCCCAATGACTTTATTTAAATTCGGTTTTGCTATCTCAGAGAATGGCACGCAATCTTTTACTTGTATTGATTCGGAGTCATGAGAAGTGTCCTGGTATTAAGGTAGCCGTTTTGTGATGGCGCAGGCTTGGAATCGGGTAAATTTTCATGTGCCCGTTCCTTTATACCCGCGCCGTGTACCTTGACTATTTCAAAGCAGCGACCTATTTCCCATTAGAAGTTCGTACGCATTTAGAGAGCCATTCGATTGTGTATCAAGACTCTTGAATAATTCCGCATCGTTCTCCAGCAGCTTCTTTGCAGTACTTATTTCTGCGTCCGTAAGGGCACCTTTACTTTCCGGATATTCACTCCACTTGCCGGCCGCTATTTCCTCTAAGTCATCACGGGTAAGAGTCGAACGAATTAGTTCAGACTTAGTGATCAGTTCTCTCATCGTCTGGCCTTCTTCTGTCGACCATGGTAGTTGCACGTTGGCAGACGACGGCGGTGGTGTTGCCGAAGACGACGGCGGTGGTGTTGCCGAAGACGACGGCGGTGGTGTTGCCGATGACGACGGCGGTGGTGATGCCGAAGACGACGGCGGCGGTGCTGCCGTGGACGCCGGCGGTGTTGCCGAAGACGAGGGCGGTGGTGTTGCCGAAGACGACGGCGGCGGTGCTGCCGTGGACGCCGGCGGTGTTGCCGAAGACGAGGGCGGTGGTGTTGCCGAAGACGACGGCGGTGGTGTTGCCGAAGACGACGGCGGTGGTGTTGCCGAAGACGACGGCGGCGGTGCTGCCGAGGACGACGGCGGTTTTGCCGAAGACGATGGCGGTGGTGTTGCCGAAGACGACGGCGGCGGCGCTGCCGAGGACGACGGCGGTTTAGCCGAAGACGATGGCGTCGGTGCTGCCGAAGACGATGGCGTCGGTGCTGCCGAAGACGACGGCGGCGGCGCTGCCGAGGACGGCGGTTTAGCCGAAGATGATGGCGTCGGTGTGCTAGAGGGTGACGGCGGTGTGGTGGATGGCGAGGGCGATGTCGATGGCGTCGGTTCCGAGGATGAAGGCGTCGGCTCCGAACGCGATGGCATCGGCTTCGAGCACGATGGCGCCGGTGCCGTCGACGACGACGAGCGTCGAGGAACCTCATCGTACTCCCACCATTTGTCTAGCGTATTGAGCTGACTGACTTTCTTGGCGATTTCAGGATTCTGAATATCGTAAGGGTCCAATTCCCTTACCTGCTTGTTCGGCATGACAATCATGTGTTTGGGCTCTTCTCCCCACTCTACGCCTTTATAGCAAGCAAAGACGTCATTGACGTTACCGTATACTTTTCCCATCCTGCCTTCCTCTTCCTGATTCAGGATATTGCATTACTAGTTGAAAATCACTTGTTCCCGAAACCGGTGCCGCAGTACCGCTGTCTCCCCGCCGATGCACGGCCAGTGCATCTATCCTTGGTAACTGACATAGAACACGGTCTAATGGAGTGATCACCTGTAAATGTATGTGGATTTGGTTCGCCATCGGTTCCCTGCATCATCCGCGCACTTTTAATCTGTGGCGGCCGCCAGACTAACGACTTGCAAAGCTACAACCCCATTCAAACCGGCGGTATCTGCACCGGTATCGGGTCACGCGGGGTCAGCCTGCGATGGCGGTAATCGATCCCGCTGTATGCCGCAAAATCGTCCAGGCTGCGGACAACGCCGAGTCCATAAGCCCCTTTAATCTTCTCGGCATAAACCAGCTGAGACATCCGGCGCTTCGACGCTTCTTCCAGTTTCCACCAGGGTGTCTGTCTGGACTGGTTGTCTTTCTCATCCCAATGCCGTGGCGTGTCGCCCTCGCTGCGTTTGTCGTTCTTGTAAAGGTGATAAAGAGACATGACGCGCGGGTGAAACATATTCCAGCCATGGGTATAGGCTCGTATCGTGAGGTTCTGTTCTTCTCCATGAAAGTAGAGTCGGGGGTCATAAGGCACTTCTTCGACAAAGCTGCCGAGAGTGAAAAGGAAGCCTCCGGCAAGCTCATAGGCGTAGTAATGCGCAGCCAATGGTTGCGGCAGCGGATGGAATTTCAACACCGGAGAATCCTCGGCGAATGCCGTATCCGGTACCAGACGCAGTGCCAGCGTGCCGTGCGAGTTTACTTTGCGTACCGCCTGCCCGTCTTCGATCTCAAATCCCCAAGGGTAACCGGAAAGAATGCATTTCGAATTGAACGTAGACAGCTCCTCAAGCTGCATCTTCAGGATGCGGTCCCAGCCGGGATCGAAAATCATGTGGGAATCAATTTGAAGCAGGTAATCCTCGTTGTCGTAAAGGCCAAATGCGATCGAACGGGCCCAGCATGCGCCACGGCTGAAGCGTGGCTTGATATTCACGTAGCGTATCTGCTGCGCAAAGGGAAGACGGGCCAGATCATCGCTCGCATCTTCATCATTTTGATCGACGATGCCGAAGCGCAAAAAATCTGGTCGTTCGGCATTCATTAGACATTCCCTGACCGTGTTCCATAGCAGCGGGTCGCGATACGACGCAATACTGATAAAGATCGTATGTTCTCCGCCGCACTCGCCTGCGACTGCACTTTTCAAATACTCGGAAAACGCCGGATGAGAATTGCCTTGGTATTTGCGAAGCAGCGGAAGCGCGACATCGACGGTGTCGATGAGCGAAGTCAGTATTCGCTTTTCCCGAAGCCGCAATGACACGATGCCACGCTGGACCGGACTCAATGTGTTTTGCTGGAGCAGTTGGTCGTCGTTTTGTATCGAAGTCGAAAAGGCGTCGAGCCGTTGCTGGCAGGCTGTACGCAAGGTCTGCATTGCAAGAAGCTCGCTGTCGCGACAAAGTGGCCCCAGCTTACCGTTGGCGATGTATCGCTGCACAGCTTCGTCTACGTCGGCGCGTCCATCTGCAGCAGTTACCTGCAGGTGAGCGGTCACACGCAGGTAGGCCAGCAGCTGGCGTGCAGCGGCATCGTCGAGGTCGTTGGAAATCCTGAATAGCCGATTGCCGTCCTGCTGGCGGCCAAACAAGGCAGGGGAAACCTTGCCAGCCCATTCGGTTGGGGGGTCCGGCCGAATGATGTCGGTCTGGCAATTTGCTTCGCCTTCAAACAACGCGCCCAGAGGCGCCAGCGTTTCATCGCGATCCCAACCGCTGTTGGAAAGCGGCAGCCGCATGCCCTTCCCGATGACACGCCGCACTCGAAGAACCAACTCCTGAGGTGCATCTTCCCAGCGTGCGCATGCATCTGGGGCATGACTGAACATGGCCGGGACCGGCAGCATGGCCAGAACCTGTCCCTGCGCCGTGTCGATTGCCTGGGCATGCGTCATGACGAGGCTACGAGCCCGGAGATAGTCGTCAAGCGTGCCGGCCTCGCCAGGAGGAAGGCTGGCAGACAACCGCGCATGTTCCGCCGTGAACCGTGTCCGGCATACCTCCAGGGTCGGCATGACAAACGATCCGCGCAGCATGTCCACTTCGTCGGCGGGCAGAAATAAGGGATGCAGTGCGCATCCATGCCACATGCTAGCGACATGATGCTGCTATGTGCCGCCGCGCCTGGCAGCCAGCAGGAATACGGCTAGGCAGACATCCTGCGCGAACGGCTCGCCAAGTTCTAGAAGGTGGCGGACAGATGGCGACGTGGCTGCAACGCTGGAAGTCACCAGCATGCATTTGGAGATGCGCGCGATGATCTCGCCCGCTGCAATATTGCGTCTGGCGTACAGACTAGCGATTGTTCCTCTGCATTCCAGCTCCACCGCTGGCGATGCATCCTGCTTCTCATCCGGCTGTGGAATGGCGGCGTCGGCAGCCATTCCATGTTCAGGGGGCGTGCTTGCGCACTGGGAGCTTACTATCGGTGTCTCCATGAACGTCCTCGACTATGCTTGCCTTCCGGCGTCTTCTACTTCTAGTGTGTGGAACCAGCCCCCCGGGCCGGTTCCACAAAACCACAACAGCATAGATAACGAGGCTCAGGCCCATTCGCTCCCGGGGCCTGACTTGCCGCCTGCTTGTCAGCCGGTTACTTGTACAGCACCTCCGGCAGCCATAGTCCGATCGCGGGGAAGGTGTACAACATGATCAGCGCGATGACTTGTAGCGCCATGAACGGCAGCATGCCCAGGAAGATCTGGTTCAGCGTGACGTGCGGCGGCGATACGCCTTTCAGGTAAAACGCAGCCATCGCAACCGGCGGCGACAGGAAGGCCGTCTGCAGATTCATTGCTACCAGCAGGCCGAAGAACAACGGGTCGATGTTGAAATGCGGCAGCAAGGGAATGAAGATCGGCATGAAGATCACGATGATCTCGGTCCATTCCAGCGGCCAGCCGAGCAGGAAGATAACCACCTGTGCGAGGATCATGAACTGGAGCGGCGTCAGGTCCATCGACAGCACCCACTGGTTGATGATCTCCTGCCCGCCCAGCAGGGCGAATGCTGCGGAGAAGATGCTCGAACCGACAAAGAGCCAGCACACCATGGCGCTGGTCTTGGCCGTCAGATACACCGATTCCCTGAGCACGCCGAAATTCAGCCGGCGGTAGGCCGCCGCAAGCAGCAGGCCGCCCATCGATCCCATCGCGGCGGCTTCGGTCGGCGTCGCCAGGCCGAACACGATTGCGCCCAACACGGCAAGGATCAGCAGGGCCAGCGGGAAGAATGAGCCTAGCAGCATCTTGAAGATCTCGAGCCGGGCAAAGCTGAGCACCGCATAGAAGACGGCAAGCATGGCCAGGCCGATGGCAAACGCAATCCAGAATCCCGACGGCGCCTTCACGCTTTCGGCTTCGGCGGATTGCGCAGGCGTTGTCGACTCCTGCGTGGCTGCCGGTGATGCCGGAGCCGTCTCGTTCGCTGTCTGCGCGTCGCCGGCCGGCGGGGAAGACAGTGCCTCGGCTTCACCTTCCTGCGGCGGTTCGGCGAGGCCGCCTTCCACTTCAGGCTCCGCCAAGCCGCCTTCCGCCGGCGGTTCGGCAAGCCCGCCGT
This sequence comes from Noviherbaspirillum album, assembly GCF_035916955.1. NCBI lineage: Bacteria > Pseudomonadati > Pseudomonadota > Betaproteobacteria > Burkholderiales > Oxalobacteraceae > Noviherbaspirillum > Noviherbaspirillum album. Next base: position 10,528 of record NZ_JAWIIV010000021.1, read on the forward strand.
CGCTGCTGCCTGCTTCGTAGCTTGATTCGTTCAGCGAGCTGCCCATTTCAATCAGTTCGGTCTCGGCTGCCGTCGGCTTCGTCACCGCCTGATACGTGAACCCCATCACCGCGGCGAATGCCAGCGCCGGCAGCAGCGCCACGAATAATTGCGACAGGATGACGCGCATCGGTACCGCGGCATTGGACCGGCCCTTCAGCGCGGTGATCAGGCCGCCGAAGGCATTGCTGCGACCGGTCCGGCCGATCGCCGGTACATAAGTCGGCAAGGGAACCGTTCTGTCCTGCTCGGGCAGGGGCGGCGCCCACTGCGGCTTGATCTTGGCGATGACGATCACGTAGCCGACATACAGCAGCGCCAGCATGAGGCCGGGAAAGAATGCGCCGGCATACAGTTTGACCACGGAAACGCCAGCCGTCGCGCCATAGACGATAAGCAACACCGACGGCGGGATCAGGATGCCGAGGCAGCCGCCTGCCGTGATCGAGCCGGCAGCCAGCTTGACGTTGTAGCCGGCCTTGAGCATCGCGGGCATGGCCAGCAGGCCCATCAGCGTCACCACGGCGCCCACGATGCCGGTCGCGGTGGCGAAAATGGCGCAGGTCACGATCGTGGCAACCGCTAGCGAGCCCGGTACTCTGGACATCGCCAGGTGCAGGCTCCTGAACAGCCTGTCGATCAGGTTGGCGCGCTCGACCAGATAACCCATGAACACGAACAGCGGCACCGATATCAGCACATCGTTGGCCATGACCGCATAGGCGCGCTGCACCATCAGGTCAAGCGTCTGCTGCACTGCAAGGTCGGGATTGACATGGCGATAGGCGAACCAGGTAAACATCACGCCCATGCCCATCAGGGTGAACGCCGTTGGAAAGCCCAGCATGATGGCGAGCACGATCAGGGCCAGCATCAGCAAGCCGAGATGACCGTTGGTCATGTCCGAAGGCGCCGGCATCAGCGTGAAGATGGCGATGACGATCATGCCCATGATCGACAGCCCGAACCAGACTTCCTTTCTCATTTACGTCCCCCGTCCTGATTCGTCACGAACTTGTCGAGACTGGCAATCTGTTCATCATTGACATTAACCATCTCCTTGAGCTTGCCGACATCGACTTCTTCCACGTCTTCCTCGCGCGACGGCCAGACGCCGAGCTTGAGGCACTGGATGCAGCGGACGATTTCCACGAAGCCCTGGAACAGCAGGAAGAGGCCCGCGATCGGTATCACCGTCTTGAACGGGTACAACGGCGGTCCGTTGGCCGTGATGTTGGATGTCTCGTTGATGGCCCAGGATTCCTCGGCGTAGGTATAGCCGGCCCAGACCAGCGCCACTACGCCGGGAATGAAGAAGACGAAATACAGCAGCAGATCGAGCCCGGCCTGCAGCCGCGGCGGAAAGAAGCCGTAGAGCACGTCGCCGCGCACATGGCCGTTCTTGGCCAGGGTATAGGCGCCGGCCATCATGAAGACGGTGCCATACATCATGATCATCAGGTCGAAGGCCCAGGGATTGGGTTTATTCAGCACATAGCGCGAGAAGACTTCCCACGCGACCTGTAATGTGAGCAGCAGAATGAGCCACGAAAACGCATGGCCGATCCAGGTGCTTATCCTGTCAATGGTGAGCAGGAGTTTTTGCATGTTGAAGCTCCAAGGAAGAAAATACTGCCGCCAGCGCTTGCTGCACTGCGCGGCATTTCAATTGCACCCTGCCGGCATGCGCGCGCAGGCACCATCCGCCTTTGCGAATGGTGCCTGCTGCCGGGCAGAAAAGTGCTTAGCTCTTCTTTGGCGCAGCCTTCTTTGCGAAATAATGATTGAAGGCCATCCGACGCGGATTGTTGGTATCCATATCCCACTTCACCGCACGTTCGGCGAAGGCGTGCATCGATTTCTCGACTTCCTGGAACAGCGGATTGCCTTCACGCTTCTTGGCAATGACTTCGTCCCATACCTTCAGCTGCTCCTGCAACAACGTATCGGGCGTCTTGTAGAACTTGACGTTGTCCTTGGTTTGCAAGGCGATGTAATCCTGGGAATAACGGTCCACCGCTTTCCAAGACATGTCGGCCGAAGACGCTTCGACCGCATTGTCGATGATCGCCTTGAGCTTTGCCGGCAGCGCGTTGTACTTGGTCTTGTTGAAGGTGATTTCGAACTGCTCGGAGCTTTGATGGAAACTTTGCAGCATGCAAACCTTCGATACGTCGGGGAAGCCCAGCACGCGGTCCGATGAAGCATTGTTGAATTCCGCGCCGTCGAGCAGGCCGCGGTCGAGCGCCGGCACGATCTCGCCGCCGGGCAAGGCGTTGACGGCGGCGCCCATCGTTGTGAACAGGTCGATCGCCAATCCGTTGGTACGATATTTCAGGCCCTTGAAATCGTCGCGCTTGGTCACCGGCTTCTTGAACCATCCCAGCGGCTGGGTCGGCATCGGGCCGGTCAGGAAGGATACGACGTTGGCGCCGATCGAGTCATAGAGCTTGGCCAGCAGTTCCTTGCCGCCGCCGTACTTATGCCATGCCAGTACCATGTTGGCATCCATGCCGTAGGCCGGGCCCGAGGTCCACAAGGCAATCGCCGCCTGCTTGCCATAGTTGTAACCCATCACGCCATGGCCACCGTCGAGCGTGCCCTTCGACACCGCATCCAGCAGGCCGAAGGCCGGCACCACGGCGCCGGCGGGCAGGACCTCGATCTTGAGTTCGCCGCCGGTCATGTCGTTGACCTTCTTGGCGAAGTCATTCGCGTATTCGTGGAAGATATCCTTGCTGGGCCAGGTGCTCTGGAAGCGGAATTGCGTAGGAGTCTGCGCGGTGGCGATCATCGGCATGGCCAGTGCGGTCGAACCCGCGGCAGCCTTGCCGAAAAAACGACGACGTGTATTTGCCTGTACTGCCTTCTTACCGTTCTTCATGGTTGTCTCCTAGTTTTGGCATGTCGAAACTTGTCAGTGTCGCTGTGTTTCGTTTGTAGTAGTGCACATGGACAAGCACGCCACGATTGCTCCGCCAGCCGGAATAGTCAAGCCGCATTGCAGCATAAAAAAAAGGATAGAATCTCGCGCCCCGTTTTTTCATGCAAATCCGGTGCAATTGCCACGTACTTTCCAAGTGCAATTCCACAATGACGGCCGGCGAAACTTTCGTTCTGCCCTAGATCAACATCTCTGTACGCCTTCCATCACAGAATGTATCCGGCTTGGTTCGCCTCGCTGGCGTTTCGGCTTGTGCAATGCAGCATCGAATTGCACGCCGCGCGACATGAACACCATGCGCACGCCATGGACTGCGGCAATATGCACTTCAGCATTATTGCTCCCATGCATATCGCCAGACCGCATTCGGGGAAAGACATGGCTTATCGCACCAGCATAGGCGTCACCACATACGCCTTTCCCGACCTGGCCACGTTGCTGGCGAAGGCAAGTCCGCCACGCTCCGGAGACTGTCTCGCCGGACTCGCCGCGGAGCGCGACGAGGAGCGAATGGCGGCCAGAATGGCGCTGGCCGACCTGCCTTTGCGGGTTTTTCTCCGGGAAGCGCTGATTCCCTATGAAAGCGACGAAGTCACGCGCCTGATCGCCGACACTCATGACGGTGGCGCATTCGCGCCGATCGCGCACCTGACGGTCGGGGAATTCCGCGACTGGCTGCTGCATGAGACCACCGATACCGGCGCGCTGGCCGCGTGTGCGCCGGGTGTCACGCCGGAGATGGCGGCGGCTGTCAGCAAGCTCATGCGCAACCAGGACCTGATCCTGGCTGCGCGCAAGTGCCGCGTTGTTACCCGCTTTCGCACCACCATCGGTCTGCCTGGCCATCTCGCGGTGCGGCTGCAGCCCAACCATCCCACCGACGACCTGCAGGGCATCGGCGCGAGCATGCTGGATGGCTTGATGTATGGCGCCGGCGATGCCGTCATCGGCATCAATCCCGCCAGCGACGCGCCGGCGGCAATGATGGATCTCTGGCGCATGATGGACGAACTGCGCAGCCGCTTCGCGATTCCCATGCAAAGCTGCGTGCTCACGCATGTCACTACCCAGATCAAGGCCATCGAGCAGGGTGCGCCGGTCGACCTGGTGTTCCAGTCGGTGGCCGGCACCGAAAAGGCCAATGCCGGGTTCGGCATCTCGCTTGCCCTGCTGCGGGAAGCGCGCGAGGCGGCGCTTTCGCTCAAGCGCGGCACCGTGGGCGACAACGTGATGTACCTGGAAACCGGGCAGGGCAGCGCCTTGTCCGCCGGCGCGCACCACGGCGTCGATCAGCAAACCTGCGAGGCGCGCGCCTATGCCGTGGCGCGCGAGCTCAAGCCCTTGCTCACCAATACCGTGGTCGGCTTCATCGGCCCGGAATACCTGTTCGACGGCAAGCAGATCATCCGCGCCGGACTGGAAGACCATTTCTGCGGCAAGCTGCTCGGGGTGCCGATGGGCTGCGACATCTGCTACACCAATCATGCCGAAGCCGACCAGGATGACATGGACAACCTGCTCACGCTGCTCGGCGCTGCCGGTGTCAATTTCATCATGGGCGTGCCGGGAGCGGATGACATCATGCTCAATTACCAAAGTACGTCGTTTCACGACGCGCTTTACCTGCGCGAGGTGCTCGGCCTGAAACGGGCACCGGAATTCGAGGAATGGCTGCAGCGCATCGGCATCACAGATGCCGGCGGTCGCCTGCGCACGGTCGATGCGCAACATCCGCTGCTGCAACTGGCCATGCCTCGTGCTTGAAACGCCGAAGTCGAATCGCCAGGGTTGAATCATCATCACAGGAGCCTTGCATGACCGAGCCATCCGATCCAATGATCCGTCCCGATCCCTGGCAGGCACTGCGTTCAAGGACGCCGGCGCGGATTGCGCTCGGCCGTGCCGGCAGCAGCCTGCCCAGCGCCGAGGTACTGCGTTTCGGGCTGGCTCATGCGCAGGCGCGCGATGCGGTGCACTGCGCGCTCGATGAAGCGGCGCTCGCACGGGAGCTGAACGATGCCGGCTTCCTGACTTGCCACGCGCGCAGCATGGCGCCCGACCGGCACGCGTATCTGAGGCGACCGGACCTCGGTCGCCGCCTTCATGATGACGACCGCCTCACCCTGGAACAGGCCCTACCGGCGGCGGAACTTGCGATTGTCGTTGCCGACGGCTTGTCGGCAGTTGCGGTACAGCGCCATGCACTGCCGGTGCTGCAACTCCTGCGCGAGCGCTTCGCAACCGACTGGACGCGAACGCCCGTTGTCATTGTCCGCCAGGGCCGGGTAGCGCTTGGCGACGAGGTCGGGGAAGCGTTAGGCGCAAGGCTGGTCGCAGTGCTGATCGGCGAGCGCCCGGGCCTCAGTTCGCCGGACAGCCTGGGTATCTATCTCACTTATGCGCCCCGGCGCGGCCGCATGGATAGCGAACGCAATTGCATCTCGAATGTCCGTCCCGACGGACTCGCCTATGAAGCGGCCGCCCACAAGCTGGCCTATCTGCTGCAGGCGGCGCTGCGACTTCGCCTGTCGGGCGTGCAGCTGAAGGAGGACGCAGCCACGGCGGTCCTGCCGGAAGCGACTTCTGGCGACAGCCGGCGCGTTCCGTGACGCGCATTCTGTCGCAGGCGCCGGTCCAAGGTGAAATGGCACTCTCACTCTGTACGTCTTGCTATACTTTGCCGGTTTCATGTGCCTGCTTCAGGTGCAATCAATCAAACCGGCATGGATCTTATGGCGCAATCGCACGATGAATCGTTGGCTGACTCACAGGAGAAGCCATTCGGTCCCGAATACCGGTTTCAGGCCCTGTTCGAGCAGAATCCCACCAGCATTCAGCTGCTGGCCGCCGGCGGCAGGACGATCCAGGTGAACAAGGCATGGGAAGCGCTCTGGGAAGTGCCGCAACGTCCGGGCTTGAAGGAATTCGTGCTGGGTTCCGACTATAACGTCCTGACCGATCCTCAGCTTCGCGCAAACGGCATCACGCCCTACCTCGAGCGGGCATTCGCCGGCGAATCGGTCAAGATGCCGGCGATTTATTACAACCCGGTGGAAATGGGGGAATTCGGCCGCCCGCGCTGGGTGACCGCCGTGGCACATCCGCTGAAGGACCGGGATGGATGCGTGCAGGAAGTGATGCTGATGCACGAGGACATCACCGACCAGGTCGAATCGCAGCGGATGCTGCGTGCCAGCGAGGAAAGATTCCGCTCGCTGGTGATGGCCACCAGCATCATGGTATGGACGACGACAGCGGACGGCCTGGCGATCGAGGATTCGCCGTCCTGGCGCGCCTTCACCGGCCAGAGCGTCGAGCAATGGCTCAACAGCGGCTGGCTTCAGGCAGTGCATCCGGACGACCGCGAGCATGCCTCGGAAATCTTCATGCAAAGCATCGTCAGCAAGGCCGTGTATGAAACCGAATACCGGCTGCGCCGCGCCGACGGACATTACTGCTGGACCTCGGCCAAGGCGGTGCCGGTGATGAATGCCGACGGCTCGGTCAAGGAGTGGATAGGCGCCAATACCGATATTACGCAGCGCAAGCAGCAGGAAGAAGCGCTGCGCCAGAGCGAGGCGCGCTTTCGCACGATCACGGATGCCATGCCGCAGATGGTATGGTCGACGCGCGCGGACGGATACCATGAATACTATAACCAGCGATGGGTTGACTTCACCGGCATGCCCGTCGGCTCCACCGACGGCGAGAAGTGGGAGAACGTCGTGCATCCCGAGGATCAGGACGCCACCTGGCGGATATGGGAGCACAGCTTGAAAACCGGCGAACCGTATGAAGTGCGCTACCGCCTGCGACATCGCTCGGGGCAGTATCGCTGGGCGCTCGGCCGGGCCCTGCCGGTGCGCGACGATGCCGGAAACATCGTCCGCTGGATGGGAACCTGCACCGACATTCACGACCAGAAGCTGGCCGAGGATGCGTTGCGCGAAGCCGACCGCCGCAAGGACGAATTTCTTGCCATGCTGGCCCATGAATTGAGAAACCCGCTGGCGCCGATCAGCGCAGCCGCCGAACTGATGGAAATGGTGCAGCTCGACCCCGAGCACATCAGGCGCACCAGCCAAATCATCAACCGCCAGGTCCGGCACATGACGAGCCTGGTCGACGACCTGCTCGACGTGTCGCGCGTCACGCGGGGGCTTGTCGACATCGAGAGAAAGCCGCTTGATTTCAAGCACATAGTCTCCAGCGCGGTCGAACAGGTGATGCCGCTGGTCCGAGCCAAGGGCCATCAGCTAACGGTGGAACTGCCAGCAGACGCGGTACGCGTCGCGGGAGACCAGAAGCGGCTGGTCCAGGTGCTGACCAATCTGCTCAACAATGCGGCGAAATACACGCCAGCCAACGGCAGCCTCCATCTGTGCATGACATCGGGCACGGAGCAGATCATTCTGCGCATCCGTGATAACGGTATCGGAATTACGCCGGAACTGCAGTCCCGGATCTTCGAACTGTTCACGCAAGCCGAAAGAAGTCCCGACCGCGCCCAGGGCGGACTGGGCATCGGGCTGGCGCTGGTAAAGAGCCTGGTGGAGCTGCATGGCGGCGAAGTTCACTGCAATAGCGGCGGCCTTGGCAAGGGCAGCGAATTCATCGTGACGCTGCCGCGCCCTCAGCATGAACACGAATTGCCGGATCATCAACATCATTCAAAGCCGAACCTGGTTGCAAGGCAACTCAAGATCCTGATCGTCGACGACAATGCCGATGCCGCGGCGATGCTGTCCATGTACCTGAAGAGCGCGGGCCACGATGTGGTGGTCGAACACACCTCGCGCAGGGCCCTGGAGCGCGCCCGCAGCGAGCGTCTCGACGTGTGTGTCCTGGATATCGGCCTGCCGGAGATCGACGGATATGAACTGGCTTCGCGCTTGAAGGCGGAAAACGCGACCGCCGGCGTCAAGCTGATCGCCATTACGGGCTACGGGCAGGAGCAGGACAGGCGGAAAGCTTTGGTCGCCGGCTTCGATCATCATCTGGTCAAACCGGTTGACACGGCCAAGCTTGCCTCGGTGCTGGCAGGATTGACGTGATGCTTGCCTCGCGTTGCCTGCCGTGATGAGAAAAGCCTCGCCGGCATCTCGCCGAATGCCGTGGCGGATGCCTTGTGCTTTGTATCCGTAGGCGGCGCGAGCGTCGCGTCATATTGGCAACGTCGTCCTCGCAAAGGAATTGATACGGACGCTCTGCTTGTGCTGTGTTGCGTTTGCAGGCATCGCCGCGCGCAGTCCGCCAAGAACGAAAACCGTTCCTGATTTCCAATTTGCAAGCTTGCTGCCATGCGCTCAAGGCAGGCCGAGGCGACCGTACACCCATTCGCAATCCGCGCTAGAGTGCATGACGGCACCTCCCGGAACCTGTACAACAGTCATGATTCCTCCAGCCTTGTCAACGAACGGTCTTCCCTCGCAGTTGTCGGTGCGCTATGCGCTGCCGGCCGCGCCGCTGCGTGCGTGGATCGATCATTACTGGCTGAGCCTCGACAACGACTGCCCCATGCATGCCATCGTGCCGGACGGCTCTATTGATCTTGTTATCCGGCAAGGACGTACGGACGCATCGGCCTGGGTGTACGGCACAACCACTGCGGCCATGAACACCGTGCTTGAGCAGGGCGCGCATTATGTCGGCATCCGATTCAAGCCGGGACAGGGGCGCCATTTTCTCAAGGCGGCGGCAAAGGAGCTGACCGACCACCGCGAATCCGTCTCCGGCCTGCTTCCCTTTTCCATTGCCCACCTGACAGAGAATGTCGGACAACAGGATATCTTTGCCCGTATCGACGCGGTGCTCCTGGCCCATGCGGCATCGGTGCCGTCCGCGCCGGACCGGATCGATGCCGCTGTTGCCCGCATTGCGGCGGCGCGCGGAATGTTGCGCATCGAGCAAGCGGCCGAGATCTTCGGCACGGGACGGCGCCAGTTCGAACGTGTATTCCTGGACACGGTCGGCATTGCGCCCAAGCTGTTTTCATCCATCGTCAGGTTTCATTGCGCCGGCCGCCTGCTCCTGGAAATGCCGGCCGCCCAGGCCACGCTCGCCGACATCGCCCATGCCTGCGGCTATGCCGACCAGAGCCACATGAACCGCGACTTCCGGCGCCTGGCCGGCATGGTGCCATCGGCCTATGCGCGCCGGCATGTCGCATTCGTTCAAGACGCCGCCGCGCCGGATGCCGACAATGAGCCTGCGTGTTCAACTCATCCGGGAGAACGGAAATGAAACTATGGTGCGGCGTCATTACGGAAAAGGTGGAGGAGTCGAGAGACTTCTATGTGCGCTTGTTCGGCTGCGAAGTGATCTATGAGGGCGAAGGCGGATGGATCGCCCTGCTGCAGCTGGGAAGCAGCGAAATCGGCTTCATGAAACCGGGGCTGGAGTCGCAGGCCAGGGTGTTCCGGTCGGCTTACCAGGGACAGGGCATGTGGCTCGCCGTCGATGTCGCCGATGCGCGGGCGGAATACCAGCGCATCCGGGAAATGGGCGTGCCGATCGCGCTTGAATTGCGGGACGAGCCTTGGGGCGACCGCCACTTCGTGGTCGTTGACCCCAACGGCATCGGCGTCGACGTGGTGCAGCGGCTGCAGTAACCGTTTCTTCGAGTCCTGCGGCGGTTGAAGAAGCAGTGGGAAGGCATGCCGGGAATGGCCCGGCATGTTCAGGGCGTCGGCGCGAATGAAATCGTTGAAAGAGATGGAACCGTCGCGGGATTCGCCACACACAGCAGGGTGCCGCGTGTTTATCTTGCAATCGCCCATGGAATAACCGACCGGCGAGGGCGATAAACCGCGTCTCCCTTTGTTCACCCACCTGATTCTTTGAAAAGCAAACCTATGTTTAGGACCGGTCTCACATTCGCCGTGACGTCCAGGGGGCGCCCTGTCAACAACGATACGGCCCAGCCGCAGCAGGCAAGTACCTCTTCAATTCAACATCAGCGCCCTGACGGCGAACGTCCGCCTAACCGTAACCCTGGAGCCAATGCAAGCCTTGCATCGAAACTGCGAAGCAGCATAGCCAGCCATGTCATGGTACGCGACAATAACGGCGGCATGATCAAGCCTGTCATTGTCAGCGAGCGCATGCTGAATGCATTGATCGATCGCTGGAGATCGCCGGAAAACAAAGGGTATTTCGTCCGCGGAATACCGGGTACCACTCCGCAGCACAACGTCCGGTCGATTACCCTGCTCGACCTGAAAACCGGGAAGTGCGTCACCGCCGGTACGCGGGATAATGCCGGCGCATTGGTAAAATTTTCGCAGCAAAGCATCTCCAAGTCGGTCGCCGAGGCGCTGGCCGTCAAGCTGCTGGCCGAAAACGGCGCCGCCAATGAAGTCAAGGCATTCGAGCGAATGGTCGGCTTCGATGCGTCCGGCCGTCCCTACAATGACCATGCGACGTATCCCGACCGTCCAGGCGTGCCTTTCAATAGCAGCGTGAACAAAGGAGCCCTCAAAACCTGGGACATCATCATCACTCAAGCCAAGAAGCAGAAGCGAGACCCGTTCGAGCTTTACCTGGGATTCGAAAGGCAACTTGCGGGGAATTCGACGCTCAACTTCAAGCAAGACATGGCGAACGGCGAGTTCAATTACAGGCCTGCAGAGGGACAGGAAAGCAACAATATGCAGATGCTTGCAGAGTTGCAGGCGGACGGCAGCCTCGACAACCCGCGCGAGGAAGTGTATCTGGCGTATTGCAAGGCGTGCGCGATCATGGTGAACACGGAGGATGCCGCGCGCATAAAAGCCGGCCTGCGCACTGGCAGATATGCGGGAACAGCCGGCCGCTTCATGTCGGCGGAGAAGGCTGAGGTGTTGACCCGATCGACAGCGGTGCACGGCATGTATGACGAATCGGGCCACATCTTCACCAATACCGGCGCCTCGGCCAAGTCCGGTGTGGACGGTGGACTGATCGGCAGCCTGCCCAGCAAGATCCATGGCAATCCGGACATTATCTTCGCTTCTCACCATGCGGCCCTTAACCCCAAGGGCAATTCGCTGGAGGGTAATCGATGGCTGGAGAAGCTATCCTCCATGCCCCTGATCTTTGCCGATGACAAGAAATTGTCGAAGGTCTCAACGCTTGCGAAGGGCGCGTTACGGAATGTGCGCGACAAGGCGGCGCCTGCCATCGCTGTTCCAGCGCGGTCGCCCGAGGCCATGGATCTGGAGTTGCGTGCGGGCATGGCGGACGGCGGCGTGCAGCGTCTGGAGGCTGCCCTGAATCACCGGCTCGGGGATCACTACAAGGGCGGGTTCTATCTCAAGGAAGCCAAGAGCGGGAAGTCGCTCAATGGAGCGTCGTTATTGCTCACGGAAACCGACAAGAAAGGCAATGACAAGCATTACTATCATGTCCCCGACAAGCACAATATTGAGAAGGTGATAGTGACGTGGGCTCTTCCTTCGGAATATCGGTTGCCTTAGTAAACCGCTGCAATCGAGGAAATAAGCCTTGGGGAGTTGGACCCTAGGGTAATTCAACTGCTGGCAAATGAAGTTACATGAACCAGGGAACGGTCCCGCAGTTGCCACAGAGAAGAATCGCATGAATATCAGCCGAAGATATCCAGCCAGCGCCGGATGCGGTCGAGAATGTCGGTGACATTCTGCTGCCATCCCCGATAGGTGCGCTCGATCTCGCGCATGCGGTCGATCGCCCGCTGCACGGCATCGAGCGGCGAGCCGGAGTCGGCCTTGCCGGCAGGCGGCGCCGGGTCGTCATCCGGGCCGGACAGGTTCCGGATGAAATCCCAGACGCGTTCCAGCACCGATTCGCTCGGCCGCGGGAACTGCGTCGCCGCGCTGATGATCCGGCCGCCCAGAGCCTGCTGGTAGAAATCGCCGACCACCGGCAGTGCGTTGTGCGCGCCCTGGCCCCAGTGGTTGCTGCGCATGGCGACCCGCGCATCGTTGAAGCCGACCCAGGCGCCGGCCACCAGGCGCGGATGCATCAGGATGAACCAGCCGTCGGCGTTGTCCTGGGTGGTGCCGGTCTTGCCGGCGACATCGGCTCGGATGCCGAAGCGCGTGCGGATGTTCTGGCCGGTGCCCTGGTTGACCGCGCCGCGCAGCATGTCGATCAGTTGTTCCGAGGTCTCGGTCGAGGCGGCGCGCCTGGAGTCGGACTCGAAGCTGGCGAGCACATTGCCGGCCTTGTCGGTGATGCGGGTGACCATCAGCGGCTGGCGGTACTCGCCGCCGGCGGCGATCGTGGTGTAGGCAGTCACCATTTCAAAGAGACTCACCGGGCTGGTGCCGAGCGCAAGCGCGGGCACCGGGTCGAGCGGGCTTTGCGCCACGCCCATCTTGCGGGCGAGGGCGGCGGTTTCCCTGGGGCCCGCCTCCAGCATGACGCGCGCGGTGACCGTATTCTTCGAATAGATCAGGCCTTCGCGCGCCGTCATCGGCTTGCCGGTGGGCGGCGTGACGTCGGCAGGCCGCCAGACTTCGCCGCCGGGCAGGCGCATCTCCAGCGGCGCATCCATGAACTTGCGGTTGGGCGACATCCCCTGTTCCAGCGCGGCGCCGTACACGAAGGGCTTGAAGGTGGAGCCTGGCTGCCTGCGGGCCGCGCCGACATGGTCGAACTGGTCGGTGGCGAAGTCGCGGCTGCCTACCCAGGCCTTGACATGGGCGGTGATCGGATCGATCGCCATGAAGCCGGCTTCCAGCCGGGTCTTGCGCGCTTTCAACTGATTGATGAACTCTGCATTGCCGCGCAGCTCGGCCAGCGCCTCATCGGCCGGCGTGCCGGCGTTGACCAGGCGGGCATAGGCCGGCGACTCCCGGATGGCGGCATTGAGCAGGTCGCCGCGGCTGCTCCAGAAATAGGCAAAGGGCTGGCTGCGCTGGCGACGGCTGACATAGGCCTCGGCGCTGGTCGAGAGCAGGCGTCCGGAAGACGTTGCCCATTCCACGTCCGCCACCGCTTGCAGCCGGTCCAGCTGCCGCTCGACGGCGCGGTTGGCCATGGCCTGCAGCCGCGTGTCGATGGTGGTATGCACCACCAGTCCATCCTGGTAGATGTTGTAGTCGTTGCGGTCGGCCCATTCGATGAGCCACTTGCGCAGATGCTGCGCGAAATGCGGCGCCGGTCCCAGCGCTTCCTGCTGGCGCTCGAAGTCCAGCACCACCGGGCGCGTCTTCAGCGAGTCAAAGCTGGCTTGCGTGATCACGTTGCGTTTGACCATCTGCGACAGCACCACATTCCTGCGCTTGATCGCTCGCTGCGGATTGATCACCGGATTGTAGTAGCTGGTGCCCTTGAGCATGCCGACCAGGGTGGCGCTTTCCAGCAGGTTGAGCTTGCTGGCCGGCTTGTCGAAGTAAGTGCGCGCCGCCATCTCGATGCCGAAGGCGTTGTACAGGAAGGGCACCGTGTTGAGATAGGTTTCCAGGATCTCCTTCTTGGAATACGCATGCTCGATCTTCAGCGCGGTGATGACTTCCATGATCTTGCGGTTGAGCAGCGGCTGGCGGCCGATCTCCTTCGGGTACATGTTGCGCGCCAGCTGCTGGGTGAGGGTCGAACCGCCTTCCGGATCCCCGATCAGCGCCCGCAGCGCGCCGATCACCATGCGCTGCGGCTCGATGCCGAAGTGCTGGTAGAAGCGGTGATCCTCGGTGGCGACCAGCGCGCTCACCACATGCGGCGACACCCGGTTCAGCGGCACCCATTCCCGGTTGATCCGGTTGAACACGGCGAGGCGCTTGCCGTCGGCCGACATCAACACGCTCGGCTGCTCGTGCCTTGCCTTGCGCAGGTCGGCGATGCTGGGCGTGAAGGGAATCAGGAGAATTGCATAGGCCAGCAGCAGAATGAAGACCGCGCTGCCCAGCAGCATCAGCGTCTTCAACGCCGCGAGCATGCGGGCGCGCAGCGGCAGGGCGGAATCGATGGTCTGCCGCAGCAGCGACATGAAGTACATCCGCAGGCGGCGGAATGCGGATGGCTTGACCGTATCTGTTTCCAAATTCTTTTCCGACTCGTTGGTTAGGCATTGCGCGTGGCGGGTTTTGCATCATCGCATCAACAGCGCCGGTGCTTCATGATCCGGCACATGACTTCTGCTGCGATACCGAAAGCCGCAATCATCGTCTCCAGAAACGGTCCATCAGCGGCTTGACGCTGATGCCGTGCACAAAAATCGACAGCATGACCACGGTCAGCACGATCTGGGTCAATTCCCGGGCCAGGGCTTCCTCAAGCCCATGCTGGATCGAATACATCAGGTAATAGATCGACCCGATGCCCCTGACGCCGAACCAGCCGGTGATCTGGCGCAGGCGATGCGAGGTGCCCGATCCCATCAGGCCGATCCAGACGCTGACCGGACGCGCGATGCAGAACACGAACAGGGCCACGCCGGCGGCACGCCAGCTCCATGAGCCGAGCACGATCATACCGCCGAGCAGCAGCACCAGGATCAATTCGGACAGGCGCTCGAGGTGCTCCTTGAACACCAGCGCCTCGGCGCTGACGATCAGCGGCGGTTCGTTGTTCGGCGCTGCATTGGCTGCCTCGGTTCGCGCGGGATCCTGCTCCAGCAAGCCCTGCTTGTCGCGCGGCGCACCGGCCAGCACCAGTTCGGTATGGCGCAGCGCGACGCCGGCGAAGAACACCGCGAGAAAACCCCAGGCCTTGAGCCACACGCTCAAGCCGTACACCACGGCGATCAGCCCAAGGCCGACCAGGTCGTCGAGCACTTCATGCTTGTTGCCACCGCCGCGCAGCTTCCATCCCAGCCGTGCCAGCAGGGAGCTGCCGCCAGCGCCGATCAAAATCGCGCCTACGGTCGCCCATAGCACGTCGCGCAGTAACCATTCCATGCCGAATTCGCCGAGCTCATGCAGCCCAAGCAGGCCGAGGCCCAGCATGACGAAGGGAAACGCACTGCCGTCGTTCATGCCGGCCTCGCAGGTCAGTACGAAGCGCAGCTGATCCTTGTCGCCGGCATGCCTGACCTGCACGTCAGTCGCCAGCACCGGATCGGTCGGCGCCAGGACGGCGCCAAGCAGGATGCCTGCGCCCAGCGGCAGTTCGAGAACGAAGTAGGAGAAAGCGGCCACCAGCCCAACGGTAATCGACATCGAGACCCAGGCCAGCCGAATCGGCGCCCCCCAGCGTTTCAGGGTCAGCGGCACCGGCATCTTCACCCCGGCCGAAAACAGCGAAATCAGCACCGCGATTTCCGTGAGCACTTCAAGCACGCCCGACTGCTCGATGGGATCGAAGCGGAACAGGTTCAGGAAGGTGGGCCCGAGCAGCAAGCCCACGCTCAGGTAGAAAATGGCCGACGTGATCGGCAGCCGCATGATGGTGGTCGCGGCAAGGCCGCGTGCCAGCATCAGCAAGCCGATCAACAGGAACCACTGGGCATTGGTCATGGAAATTGCCTTTGGAACAGGGCCAGCCCTTATGACCACAGGCATGGCATTTTATTCAATTCTTTGTTGAAGCTCAGACGAAGGAATGCCGGCGGTCTTGCACGACGCTTGCGTATTTCGTGGAAGAGTTCGAACAATCCATGAGGCAACTTAAAGAAGTGCGCTAAACCTGTTGTCGCGAGGGAACCACGGCCAGGGAAGTACGTCCTACAGAAAATTAGATAACTACAATGGACTCCTTTCCTTCCTTTTCCCCCGACCGCTATTCACGTTACGCCCAGTTTCTTGGCCTCACCGTGCTGGGAATCTGCGCTTTGGTTTTCGCCGGCTGGGCCTGGTATGAACCGATACTGACCGAGTCCGGAGTCGCTCTCTACCAGATGAAGGTAAACACCATCATCGGACTTGCGTGCGGTGCCGTGTCGCTATGGCTCCATATCGGGAAGCATCGCAGGCTCGCTGTCCGGCGAGCAGCGCGAGGGCTCGCGGGCCTCATGGCGGCAATCGGCCTGCTTAACATGATCCAATACCTGTTCGATGTCAATGTCGGCATCGATGAACTGCTGCAGCGCGATCCCTACACCGCCGCAAACCGGAATCCCGGGCGCATGTCGGTGCCGACTTCCTGCGGCATGATCATTACCGGCGCGACACTGCTGATGCTGCAGCAGAAGCGCTGGAGTTCGCGGGGCGTCAAGCTGGCCGCCGTCTCGATGTTTGCCTGGACCGGGCTTGCGGTGGCGTATCTATACGGCCTGGCTTCCCTCTACGAATTCAATGCTTACGGTGGCATTGCCATTCCGACCGTCGCCTGTTTCATCCTGCTCAACGCCGGCATCCTGCTGGCCCAGGCCCAGCAAGGTTTCATGTTTTACTTCACCAACCGCAGCTACGCGGGCCTGGCGGCGCGGCGGTTGCTGCCGACGGCAATCATTACGCCGATACTGCTGAACTGGCTGGTGCTGCTCGGCCATGAAGTGGGAATGATCGATATCCGGACCGCGCTCGCGATTGAAACCATCATCATCGCGCTGGTGCTGACCCTGGTGGTCGGCTGGTGCGCGCGCTCGCTGCTTGCCTTCGAACGCCTGGTCTCGATCAAGCAGTCGGAAAAGATGCAGGCGCTCGAAAAGGCGGCGCGCCTGGCGCATTATGATGGGCTTACCGGCCTGCCGAACCGCGTCCTGCTCAATGAAAGGCTGGGCGAGGCAATCAAGGCGGCCGGCCGCAAGGCAGGCAGCGTGTCGCTGCTGTTCATCGATCTCGACCGCTTCAAGCCGATCAACGATACCCACGGACATCAGGCCGGCGACAACGTGCTGATCCAGATCGGGCAGCGGCTCAGGGACGTGGTACGAGAATCCGATACCGTTGCCAGGCTGGGCGGCGACGAGTTCGTCGTGCTGCTTGCCGAAACGCGGGCCAACGACGATGCAGGCCTCATCGCCGGCAAGCTCATCACCGCCATCGAGCAGCCATACAAGGTGGGAGAGGATGAAATGTATTTGTCCGCCAGCATCGGCATCAGCGTGTTTCCCAAGGATGGCATGGAACCGCAGGCGCTGATGGAGCATGCCGATGCCGCGATGTACTATGCCAAGTCGCTGGGCAAGCGCAATTACCAGTTCTATGCGCCGCACATGACGCATGAAGCGGTGCGCCGCGCCAGCATCGAGCGCCAGATGCGCATCGCGCTCGAGGAAGGCGGCTTTGCGGTCGAATACCAGCCGAAGGTGTCGGTCAGCAACGGCCGCCTGATCGGCGTCGAGGCGCTGGTGCGTTTCAAACCGACCGACGGCCGGCCGCCGATATCGCCGGTGGAGTTCATTCCGATCGCCGAAGAAAGCGGCCTGATCGTACCGCTCGGCAGATGGGTGCTGGAAGAAGCCTGCCGCCAGAACAAGGCATGGCAGGACGCGGGCTACCTGCCGCTGCAGGTCTCGGTCAATGTCTCGGCTGCGCAGTTCCGAAGCGGCAATTTTGCCGACCTGGTGCACAATGCATTGAAGAGCACCGGCTTGAGCCCGGCCTATCTCGACCTGGAGATCACCGAAACCACGGTGATGCAGAACTTCGAATATGCCATCAAGCTGATGCGCCAATTGCAGGGGCTTGGCGTGAGCGTTTCCATCGACGACTTCGGCACCGGTTCGTCCAGCCTCAGCAAGCTCAAGCTGTTTTCGGCCGATACGCTCAAGATTGACCGATCATTCATCCGCGACCTTCCGGATGACCGCGACGATGCCGCCATCACTTGCGCGATCATCGACCTGGCGAGGAACCTGAACCAGCGCGTCATCGCCGAAGGCGTGGAGACGAAGGAACAGTTTGCGTTCCTGCAGGAGCATGGCTGCGATGAAGTGCAGGGCTTCTACTTCAGCGCGCCCCTGCCGGCCGAAAAGTTCGAGAGCATGTACGCGCGGCAGTGGTGAGGCTTTCACCATTGCCGTTGACGGCTCGCTGTTGTTGAGCTTTGGTTGAGGTTTACTGATCGTCGGATTTCGCCGGACGCCTGCGCCGCGCAAAGGCGGCGCCGCAGGCCAGCACCGCGGCCAGCGTCCAGAACACCGGTATGGTGCCCACCACCGCTCCCAGCGCGCCGAATGCGGTGGGCAGCACGGTCTGGCTGGTATTGATCAGCGTTGAACGCACGCCTACCGCTTCTCCTGTCCGGCCGGCCGGCGCGGTCTCATGGATCAGGCTCATGATGGTGGGCAGCGCGGAGCCCAGACCGAGGCCGAGAATGAATGCGAGCAGTAGTAGCACCGGTACCGATGTAAACAGCGGAAAGAGAAGATAGACGGCGCTGGTCAGGCCGAGAGCGCCCACCAGCACGCCCCATTGCGACACGGACAGCATCAGCCTGGGTATGGCGAGCCTCACCACGAACGTACCGACGCCGAAGGTGCCCATGATGAGCCCGATGGTGGAGGCGGAGAGGCCGATGCGCGCGCCCTGGATCGGCACCATGAAAGTGAACAGGTCCCATGCCATCGACAGCAGTCCGCTGGCAACGAAGACCGCTCGCAGCGGCGCATGGCCAAGCAGGTCCATGAGGCGCGGCTTGTTGCGCCCTGCCTCGGCTTTTGGCGCAGGCTGTTCATTGCGGCCGAAGCGGTGGAGCACCAGCAATCCCGCCACCGGGAACAGCGCAAGCAGCAGGAATGCCATCCGATGACCGACCGCATCGATCAGCAAGCCCGATATGACAGGCCCCAGCACGGTGGACACCGAGAAGCCCAGGGCCAGCATGGAGAAAGCCCGCGTGCGATTCTGCGGCGTGCTGGCGCGGCCGACCGCATTGTTGATCGCGAGATGCGCAATCATGAAGCCCGAACCCAGCAGAACGCTGGCGGCGCACAGCATGGCCAGCGAAGGCATGAGCGCCGCCGCCAGCGAGCCGGCGCAGAGCATCAGATTGGCGATCAGCGTGGGCCGTGCGGCGCCTGTCCTGTCGGTCCAGCGGCCGGCATGCACCGAGAACAGCATCGGGATGACCGCCAGCAGGCTGATGATGAGGCCGACCTGAAAGGGCGTGGCTTGCAAGTCGATGGCGAGAAGGGTGAGTGCGACGCGGCCGCCGGTGAAGGCGATATGCGCAAGCACCATCATCAGGATCAGTGCGATCAGATTCAAGGCAGCAATGCGGGAGGCATGTCGTTGGAGGTTGGCCCAGTATACGGCAAGCGGCGGCAACGGGCCTGATGGCGGCCAAGACGTGCATGCGAGGCATGACGATATGGCCGCGCGGAGCGCGAATATGGTGCCAGCTGAAGGACTCGAACCCCCTCCCTGCTCATTACATTTGAGCTGCTCTACCCGATGAGCTAAGCCGGCATGGGTAAAGAATAACAAGCATGAAGTCCCGGGATTTGAGATGACACAATAGCGCCTTCTATGTACGGAGCCGTACCAAGCCTCCGGCGTGGCTGCGATGAGTGCTGACAACTTTATCGGCCCCATGCTGTCCATCAAAGACATCAACCAGATATCCGCTCCATGCCTTCGCATGCCCACCGCATAGTTGGACGATTGAAGTCGGCACGCGAGGCCTACGGACATCTGTGGCCGATGCTGCTCTGGCTGGCAATCGGAAGTTCGGTCATCTATCTGTTATGGGCCTTTACCCTGTCGCTGATCGGGGTGGAAAGACGCGAGGCCGAGGCCGCGGCGTTGCGGCTGTCGGCAAGCCTGTCGCGTGCCTATGCGGCGCAGCTGGAAAGAACCATCCAGGAAATCGACCAGCTTACCTTGCTGCTGCGTTATTCCTGGGAAGAGCCGGGCGCGAGCGTCGATCTCGAGCGCCAGCGGGATCGCGGGCTGTTTCCCGCCAGCGCGCAGCTGTATGCGACGGTGCTCGACCGCCACGGAAATATCGTCAGTACCACAATGCAATCGCCGACGCGGCCCAATTTCGCGGACATGCCTTTTTTTCAGCGGCACAGCGCCAGCCCCGACGGCGGCTTGCACATCGGCGAGGTTAGTCCCGGCAGGCGGCTCGGGCGCGAAGTCGTCCGGTTCACGCGTCGCATGAACGACACGGACGGAACTTTCGACGGCGTTGCCGTCATCGTGGTGGAGCCGTCCTACCTGACCGCCTTCCATGACGCACAAACGCTGGGCGTCGGCGACTTCGTTTCGGTCAGATTCATCAACGGCGCCTTGATCGCCACGAAGACAGGCGCCCAGCCTAGCAAGATGTACTACCGCAAGGACCCGGTTTTCCCATCGGATACGGGAACCGAAATCGAACCGCGGGAAGAATTCGTCGACGGGCAGGCGCGTTTCCTGTCCTGGCAGCGGCTCAACAGGTACCCGGTCGTTGCGCTCGCCGCCATTGCGGAAAAGAATGCCTTCGCCGCCTTCGAACACACCGCATCCACCTATCGCCGCTTCGCCTATGCGATCAGCGCACTGGCCGCCGCCTTCACCTGCGCCGGTATGTTTTTCACATCGCGCCTGGCATGGCGCAAGCGGCGCGAGGAGGAAATCCAGGCGACCATGCGGCTTGCCACCGATGCCGCGAACGAAGGCTTTTACATGCTACGGCCGGTACGCGGCAGCAATGGTTTCATCACCGACTTTCTCTACGTGGACTGCAACGAGCGCGGCGCCGAATTGCTCCGCCTGCCGAAAGCCTCCCTCAAGGGACTGCGCTTTTCGGAGTTCGTACCCAAGGAATATCGCGAAGACCTGTTCGCCCTGTTCCGGCGCGCGCTCGACAGCGGCTTCCATGAGGACGAGTTCCGGGTACCGAAGGACAGCCGGCTGCAGGCGACCTGGGTGTACCGCAGGATAGTGCGTTCGGGAGACGGATTGGCGCTCACGATGCGCGACATATCGCAAGCCAAGGAACATGAGTTCGCGCTGTCTCGCCTGGCCAATACCGATGCGCTGACGATGCTGCCGAACCGGCACTGGCTGTCGGCCTTCCTTCCGGAGGCACTGCGGGGCAGCGACAGGCGCGACAGCTCGCTGGCGCTGCTATTCATCGACCTCGACAATTTCAAGAATATCAACGACACCCTCGGCCATGACGCCGGCGACGAGCTGCTGCGCTCCGCCGCCGTCCGCCTCAAAAGCGTGCTGCGCGCGAGCGATCATGTGGTGCGCCTCGGCGGCGACGAATTCATCGTAGTCCTGGAAAACGTCGAACTGGTGGACGACGTGTCGCGCGTCGCATTGCATATCGTCAGGGTCATCGGCGAGCCGTTCACTCTGGGCGCGACCGACGGCCATCATGTGAATGCCTCCATCGGCATCAGCCTGTTTCCGCAGGACGGAGGCGACAGCGACACGCTGCTCAAGCATGCCGATATCGCCATGTACGCCGCCAAGGCGGCCGGCAAGGGACGCTATCATTTTTATCATTCCCACCTGTCCGACACGCTGCTGCTCAAGCTGGACAAGGAAAGGGCGCTGCGCGACGCGGTCGCTTCCGACCAGTTCGTGATGCATTACCAGCCGCGGGTGGAAGCCGTCAGCGGCAGGCTGAGCAGCATGGAAGCGCTGGTGCGCTGGAAGCATCCGGAGCGCGGAATGATCTATCCGAACGACTTCATCGGCCTGGCCGAAGACACCGGTCTCATCATGCCGCTGGGGGAACTGGTAATCGAGAAGGTATGCGCGCAGGTGGCGGAATGGAAAGCCTGCGGCATGGCTATCGTTCCGGTATCGCTGAACGTGTCGGCGCATCAGCTGCGCAACGAGCGGCTGGCGGGATTCATCGAGGATTGCCTGCAGCGGCATGCGATCGAACCGGCGCTGATCGAAGTCGAGCTGACCGAATCGGCAATGCTGGACAACAGCGTCGCGTCCCGCCGCCAGCTCATTGAACTGCGCAGGCTGGGTGTCAAGCTGCTGATCGACGATTTCGGCACCGGCTATTCTTCGCTGGCCCAGCTACATCAGCTCGACGTGGATGTGCTCAAGGTCGATCGGGCATTCACCACCGCGCTGGCGGACGGCAATGGCGAAGTCATGTTCCGCGCCGTGACCTCCATGGCCGAGGCGCTGGATATCCGGGTCGTTGCGGAAGGGGTGGAGACCGCCGAGCAATTGCGCAGCCTGCAGCGGCTGCATTGCGATGAAGTGCAGGGTTACCTGATCGCTCGGGCTCTGCCGGCGGCGGAAATACCCTCGCTGTTTACGCAGCGCTTCCTGTTTGCTCCGGCATAAACATTGAAATCGGACCAGGCCTGAGTTGCATGCCGGAAAAGTGCAAGGAAATGGATGAGGTGAACAGACGTCGCCGTGCCGGCATCAATGGTCGCGCGGCAGCGACCACAGCATTGCGCCGACGGCGCAGGCTATGTAGAAAAGTATGACCCATTGCTCATAGACGCTTAGCAGAAGAGTTGACATGTGTCCTCCGTAGTGAAGACACAGCATGACGGTTTGTTACAACAAGGTATTGAGCAGCCGCAAGTTTTCCTCGGTGCTTCTTCAATGGTAGGAAAACAGCAAGGGCAGGGGCGGAGGTGGGAATCGAGACTTGGGATGGGAAGTGAACCGGTAAGCGCCTATTGAAGCGCTTACCGGCAATACAACTTTTTGCAGCCAATCGGCGACCGTCGGAATCAGCTTCCGAGATAGCTTGCGAAAGCAACGGCGAGCGCGGAGACCGAAACGGAAGCAATGGCAGTACGGACAAGAATGGCGGTCAGATCACGAATCAGCATGGCGGAGCGGGCGAAAACAGAAAGGGTTGGAATTGCCCAGCAACAATATCACTGCGATGTGCCCCGGTAAATGGAGGAAGATAAACTGTCTGTGCTTCGCAACATAAATTTTCGAGATTATCCCGCTGTTTATGATAGGCCTGTTAAATCCCTGCATGGAAGGCTGGCGCGGTGCCGCTTCGGCTGCCTGATATTTGCCGCAAAGGCATGCCATCGAGGAAAGCGCTCTAACGCGATGCGCCGAAGACCTGCGTCCAATAGATTTGCAGATCGCTGCGCGGCTCGACGGCGAACCACGCCCCCATTTCCTTGAAGTCCTTGTTCATGATATTGGCGCAATGACCGGGACTGGCCAGCCAGCCGCTGACTGCGTCCTCCGCCGATCCCTGTCCGGCCGCGATGTTCTCGCCGATCCGGCTCCAGCGATAGCCGGATTGGCTGGCGCGCTCACCGGCCTGCGCGCCGCTCCTGTCCTTGTGCCGGAAATAGTTGTGAGTTGCCATGTCGCGGCTGTGCGCCTGCGCCGCCTTTGCCAGCCTGTCGTTCCAGGTCAGCGCCGGCACTGGCGGGAAGCGCTTGCCGCCGCAGCTGCGCGGTCGGGCCCGGGCGGCGTTGACCAGCGCAAGAACCTTCCTGCCGGCGGCGTCCGGATCGCCCTGATCGGAAGCCAGCAATGGCTTGGTCAGGACCACCTGCCAGGTATCGCCGTAGCGCGCGACGCCGACGTGCGTGTACTCCGGCTTTGCCAGCGACCTGCAATAGCGTTCGCTGATGGCCGCCATGGCCGCAGTATCGTTCTGCGGTCCGCTGATGACGATGGCTTCGGCGAGCGCGGCCTGATAACCGGCGTTCTTGAATGCCTGCTGCAGGTCCGACCCGGAAGACAGGCGCATTCTGTCCAGGGCCGGGTCCGGGACGAGCGGACCGGCGACGCTGCGCGGTGCGCCGGCGCAGCGCCCGGATGACTGCCGGTAGGCGTTGATCAATTCCGCCAGGCGCCCGGCATCGGCCGCTTGCGCGTGCATTCCCGAAGCCTGCAGGATGATGCCAAGCGCCAGCCCGCACCAGGCCGGCGCGCGCAGCGCCTTCTCTGCGTTTTGATTGATGGATGTCATATGCTGTCACGCCAATGGATTTGCATTTGATACTACCGTCTCCTGCAAGACCCGATTAGGACGTCGATCACAAGGGCGTCACTTTGCAAGGTTTTCGTTTTCGTTCGCCTGATCGGTATCCCCAACTGGAAGAGCGGCCCATCGGACCCGGATATGAAAAGATGGATACGGACAGAATTCATACTCGGAAGAGTTTAATTGGCGCTCGTGAAATCATTGGCGGCCGCGATAATGAAAGTGGAGGCTGATCCAGGAAAAATCTGCCGCCCTTGCCATAAGTGGCTTCCATCTTTGTTGAGCACGCCCAACATTGCCGACTTTCCTCCGTCAAGGTTGTAAGAGGCGCCGGGATGACCGTTGAGCCGGTCAAGTCTTGCCATTAGTGATGAAAGTTCCGGCAAGGACATTCCGTCCCAGCTGCGGATATCTTCACGAACAAGCACCAACCGCGTACGGTCATCATAGAACGTCGGTTTGGAAGCTTTTGAGGTGGAGGCCGGAAGGCTGATTGCGCTTCTCGGATTTGGTTGGCCTGCGTGACCAAGTTGTCCCGGCAAATCCGTGCCTCGACTATATTGATACTTCGGTTTCTTGAGTTGACTTGGTAGAAATTTCGCCTTTCCGCCCTGGGATAGAAGCGGTCCGACCGTGACGAATGAGCGATCATCGAAAGCAATCCGATGATAGTCGCGCCGGTAATCCGCCGGAACGGGAACATGAGGAATAGGCGGTGCTCCCGGTATCCCGGCCTCGCCGATAGTGGCGTGAGACGGCATGCCGGGTGCTGTCATTTGACCCAGGTTGAAGTAAGACGCATTGACATAGACGACTGTGCCATTCGAAGGCCGATAGCTGCACAGGATTTCACGAAGGGACTTATCCTTGACGGCGTTGGAAACAAGTCGGTCACTTGCTGAAACGTGGAAGCTGAAGAGCCTGTTGCTAACTGCCAAATAGTCCACAATCTTGGGGCCCCTTTCAGTCTTCAACCCACCGACGTGCAGACGTTGGAGGAAATCTGCATTGGCGCGCAAGGCAACATGAGTGATTCCCTCTGCGATTTTCTCAACGGTTAGCTGTTTTCGAATTTCTCTCCCGCGCAACTGGGCCTGCAACTTGATGGCGAAGCGGTCTCTTTCCGGGTTGGCGGATGTGGCACCGGTTTGAGCGCCTGTCATTCCGGCCTTTCCCTTTCCCTTGTCCTGTGCCGCGGAGAGTCTTTTTAGAAGAGCAGCTGGTGCGCCCGGACTGCATGCCTCCTCACGGATCTTTTTCCACGTCGCCTCGTGTATGTCGGCTGTTGTGCGCCTGCCGCCGTTTCGTTTTTGAAGCGGCTGGGCATTGAGTGCCGAAACGTAGGCCAGTGCGGCTGCGCGCAAATTCGGAAAGTTGGCAAGTGCATGAGCACCTGACAGGAAACGCTTTACCCGCTCGTCCAATTCGGCGAGCCGGATGGACAGGTTCGCGGGATTAGCCGTCGTTACTTGTGTCAAGTGAAGTTGCGCTTCGTCGCAAACAGCGCGCGTCGTTCCCGCCGTACTACCGTTGTTCCGCTCGGCGGCAGTCATTGCCTCGTGCAGTTTTATCGCCGTGTCGTGCAAGGCCAAGAGCTGTTTGAAATTTGGCTCTCCCGCATCGGCAGTGTAGGCATGGCAGGCGTCCTTCAGATGCCGCAGTGCGGATGCGACAATCTGATACTGTTCAAGTGCTCCCAGTGCTGTCGCAGCGGAAGGAGATGTGCTCTCGTTGACGGGACCATGTGCGCCAAGCGTCGGTTTGAATTTCACATTGACGCATGTTGCAACAGGAGAAGCGGGAATGCTGGGCATAGGTCGAAACACCGGGGAAAATCCAATAGAGATAAATACCTGGCTCATGACATTAGCCAGTCGATTGTCAAGCAATTAAGCAGTTGAGCAAGGCACGTATGAGTAGATGGAGACGGCGCATAGTTCCATCAAATAAAAACGGCCTCGAAGTAACTGCCGGTCAGTGAGCACCGAACCGGCAAATGGCGGCAATCTGGTTCGTTTGGACTATTTGAGACAGCCTCACTTGGATCCGGTCCTTATTCCATAGGCTTCGCGTTCAAACCTGTTTCTTCGTTCCCGGCAACCACCGCAGTGGAACCGGCCGCCGGAGGCTCAGGTAGCAGCGCGCTTGGAGTCCCATCTGCATCTTTATTCAGGGATGTCATATGCGGTCATGCCAGTTGAGTTACATTCGATATTGCCGTCTTCTCCAAGACCCGTTCCAAAGCCTGATTCCCCAACCTTCTTCCAAGAGACCATGCCCGCCGCCCTTCGCAACAAGACCCTGCCTGTCTATATCGTCAAGCCGTCGAAGGTGCACGGCACCGGCGTGTTTGCGCGCCGCCGGATCGAGCCCGGCGAGTGCATTATCGAGTACAAGGGTGAACATATTGCATGGGATGAAGCCTTGCGCCGTTCCGAAGCCAAGGGCGGTCCGCTGAACCATACGTTCTTCTTCACCCTGTCCAGCGGACTGGTCATCGACGGCGGCAGCCAGGGCAATGATGCGCGCTTCATCAACCACTGCTGCGAGCCCAACTGCGAAGCGATGGAACATGAAGACGGCCGGGTGTTCATTTATTCGCTGCAGGAAATCGCGCGCGGCGAAGAGCTTCATTACAACTATGCGCTCATCTACGATGGCCGCCATACCGCGGCGGTCAAGCGCGCTTTCGCCTGCCATTGCGGGGCGCCCGGCTGCACCGGCGTGATGCTGGCGCCGAAGCGCGGTTCCCGGCGCAAATGACTAGAGTTTGGCAGCACGTTCCAGAAGCAGCTCGCGCTCGCGCACATTGCGCGCGAGCGCGGCCGCCCGCGTGAATTCGGCACTTGCTTCCTCGTTGCGCCCCAGTTTGGCCAGCAGATCGCCTCGCACGCTTGGCAGCCACTGATAATTCTGCAGCGAGCGTTCCTCCTGCAGGGCATCGATCAGTTCAAGCCCAGCGGCCGGGCCGTATGCCATGGCGACCGCCACTGCGCGGTTCAATTCGACCACCGGCGAGGGACTGACCTGAGCCAGCGTGCCGTACAGCGCGGTGATCAAGGCCCAATCGGTATCGGCTGCGGCGCTCGCGCGTGCATGGCAGGCGGCGATGGCGGCTTGCAGTGCGTACGGGCTGCGCAGCTCGCCCAGTGCCTCCACCCGCTGCAGCGCCGCGAGGCCGCGGCGAATCAGCAGGCGGTCCCAGCGGGAACGGTCCTGGTCCATCAACAGCACCGGCCGTCCTTCGGCATCGGTGCGCGCCTTGGCGCGCGATGCCTGCAACTCCATGAGTGCGAGCAGGCCGAGCACTTCCGGCTCGGACGGCGCCAGCTCCGCCAGCATGCGTCCGAGCCGAAGCGCTTCGTCGATCAGCGCGGGCCGCATCCAGTCTTCACCGGCGGTGGCGGTGTAGCCTTCATTGAACACGAGATACACGACTTCCAGCACCGAAGCCAGGCGCTTTGCCAGCGCATCGCCGCGCGGCACCTCGAAGGGCACGCGCGCCTCGCCGAGCGTGCGCTTGGCGCGCACGATGCGCTGCGCGATCGTCGGCTCCGACACCAGGAAGGCGCGGGCGATCTCGTGCGTGGTCAGGCCGCCCAGCAATTTCAGCGTCAGGGCCACCCTGGCATCGGTCGACAGCAGTGGATGGCAGGCAGTGAAGATCAGGCGCAGCAGATCGTCGCCGATCTCGTCTTGCCTGGCCGCGTCGAGCGCGTCCACGAAGTCGGGCACGACCAGGGCTTCCTGCGCCTCCAGGTCATGGCCGATCTGCGCAAGCTTGCTATCCTGCAGCTTGCTGCGGCGCAGATGGTCGAGAGCCCGGTTCTTCGCGGTGGCCATCAGCCAGGCACCTGGATTGTCCGGCACGCCGCCGGTGGGCCAGTGCTCGAGCGCCGCGACCAGCGCATCCTGGGCCAGTTCCTCGGCAAGGCCGATGTCGCGCACCAGGCGCGCCACCCCTGCGATGATCTTCGCCGATTCGATGCGCCAGACGGCGTCGATCGCCTGATGCGTGGCCGAATGCATCAGGCGTTGCCGGCGTTGCCCGGTGCACCAGCGGCTGCCATGTCCATGTAGGCCAGCTCCCAGACATGGCCATCGGGATCCTCGAAGCCGTGCGCGTACATGAAGCCGTGATCCTGGGGCGGGTTCGGCGCGGTGCCGCCGGCGGCCAGCGCCTTGGCGACGAGTTCATCGACCCTGGCGCGGCTGTCGCAGGACAGGCAGACCAGCACTTCTGTGGACTTGGTGGCGTCGGCCACGGGCTTCCTGGTGAAGGTCTGGAAGAAGCTCTCCACCAGCAGCATCACGAAGATATTGTCGGCCACCACCATGCAGGCGCCCTGGTCGTTGGTGAATTGCGGATTGAACGAAAAACCGAGACGGGTAAAGAATTCCCTGGAGCGGTTCATGTCCTTGATAGGAAGATTGACGAAGATTTGCTGTGTCATGGAAGGTCTTTCCGGATAAGTGAGTGACAGGTCAATGCCGGTATCGGCATCATTGCGCTGCGACGGTGCCCACGCTCAAGGCGCGGAACTTGTCGAGGCCATCGCTTGGCGGGAGATCTTCCAGCTCATATACCTGGCGCACTTCGATCTCGCAGTCGGCGCCATTGCCATGCGGAGCGGGGAAGCGGCGTGTCCATTCCAAAGCCTCCTGCCGCGAGCGCACCTGGATGAGGGTATAGCCGGCGATGAGCTCCTTGGTCTCGGCAAACGGACCGTCCACCACCCTGCGTTCGCCCTCGCTGTATTGAATGCGCCAGCCCTTGGAGGTCGGTTGCAGGCCGGAGGCGTCCAGCAGCACGCCGGCCTTGGCGAGCTGCTCGTGGTAGTCCGCCATTGCGGCGACCAGCTTGTCCTCGGGCATGGCGCCGCGTTCGGAATCGGCTGTGGCCTTGATGATGATCATGTAGCGCATATCGTTCTCCTGGTGTCCCGATCCGGGAGGACATCTCCCGGAAATCCGGCGTTCAGCAACACGACGAACGGGCGGTTCCGGAATCGACACGGCCGGTGGAAAATTTTTGCTGCTGACAGATTGTTGTCGGCAATGACCGCGGGTTCAACTGTTCCTGTCAGGCTTCATAACAGGGCGCCAGGCTGCGGACCTCGACCGTGCACCATTCCGCTGCCGGGCAGCGCGCCGCCAGGGCAACGGCTTCTTCCTTCGTGTTGCAGTTGACAAGAAAGAAACCTCCCACCATTTCCTTGGCTTCCGCAAACGGTCCATCCATCAACTGCGCCCGGCCATCGCGCTTGCTGACACGGGTTGCGCTTGCCTGCGAGGCCAGCGACTGCGCTCCCAGCAGCAGCCCTTCCGCTTGCAATTCATCGGCGAACCGCAGCATGCGGTCATAGACCGCCCGGCCTTCGGTTTCGCTGCGGGTCGCCCGCTGGCCGTTCGGCTCCAGAATCAAAAGCATGTAGGTCATGTGCGCTCCTGTCAGTGTTGTTGAATTTCTAGGCTGGTTCGGCAAAATTGCAGCAGTGATTGTACCGGCGCGTTCCGGATGCGAGCTCGGAGGCATGCAATTTTTGTGGCCCGGCATGTTCCAAGGAATAATGACGCCGGCAAGTATTTCAATCACCGAATCCATCCATGGCCGTATCCGATTCCGCACTGCACAACATCCGTAGCCAGGCAAGCCTGCGTACCAACCAGACTGCGCGCAAGCTGTTTGAAGCGCTGCATCAGGCACCCGAATGGAATCTGGAGCGGGAAGGCGACGGTTACTGGAGCGTTCCGGTCAACGTGCGCTGGAATGCGTTTCTCCTCGGCTGGTACGCCAGCCAGGAAACCGGCAGCTGGTGATGATGCCGAAAACGCCGGGAGTGATGCCCGGAGACCTTGACCGGCTGAAGGCCTTGCGCATGCTCATCACGGCAGCCGGTGTCTCGACGACAATACGAACATGTCCTTTGCCGTTATCCTGATATTGGCTGCCGCGCTGGTGCTGGCAACCCTTCTGCCGCTGTCGCGCTCGACGCACTGGTGGATCCGCGACCTGGACTTTCCACGGCTGCAGATTGCCGCCGCCGGTACGGCCTTGCTGGTCGCCGAGTTCTTTTTCCTGAACCTGACGGACGTCCTCGATGATGTCATCATTGCCGCCACCCTTGGCTGCATTCTTTACCAGGCATGGTGGATCTTTCCTTATACGCGGCCCTATCCGAATGAAGTCAGGCTGTGCGCGAGCGACGCGCCGCAGGAAAACCGCATCCGGGTCCTTGCCTCGAACGTGCTCGGCACCAATCGCAACGCCGCCGGGCTGATCGCGCTGGTTCGCCAGCATCAGCCCGATATTCTGGTCACGCTGGAATCGAATGCATGGTGGCAGGCCCAGCTCGACGTCCTGGAAGCCGAGTATCCCTACACCATCAAGTGCCCGCTGGAAAATCTATATGGCATGCACGTTTATTCGCGGCTGGCGCTCAAGGGGAGCGAAACACGCTTTCTGGTAGAGCCTGACATTCCTTCGATGCATACCAACGTCGAGTTGCGCTCGGGTCAGCGGATACAGGTGCATTTTCTTCATCCGACCCCGCCGAGCCCCACGGAAAACCCCGAGTCGGCCGCGCGCGACGTTGAGTTGCTGATGGTCGCCAAGCATGTGGCCAAGCTCGATTGTCCGATCATCGTCGCCGGTGATTTGAACGATGTCGCATGGTCGAGTACGACCCGACTGTTTCGAAAGATCAGCGGCCTGCTCGACCCGCGCGTTGGCCGGGGCATGTTCAATACCTTCCATGCCGACCACTGGTTCATGCGCTGGCCGCTGGACCATCTGTTTCACAGCCGCCACTTCACCCTGTCGTTCATCAAGCGCCTGCCTTCATTCGGTTCCGACCATTTTCCGGTTCTGGTCGAACTGGTCTATGACGAACCTCGCGGGGCCAGCCAGGAAGGTTTGAATGCAGATGCCGCGGATGTAGAACTGAGCGAGGAGCGCATCGCCGAGGAGTCCGCGAAAGTCCTGGAGATACAGCGTCCGCGCACTTGATACGGAAGCAGCCTGCTTTATGCTCCAGCCGCGTCGCCGATGCCGCGTCAATGAAGATGCTGCAATGCAAACGGGCCCGAACGCCGCAGCGTCCGGGCCCGTCCGATTCAGGCCGGCAAACAATCAGTGAATGCTTTGCTGGCCAGACACTCCGCCGTAGCTGGCGGTAGAGGTGCCGGTGGTTCCAGTCGTTCCAGTGGTACCCGTGGTGCCGGAGGAAACCGAATCCGGCTGGTCCTTGCTCTGCAGTACCGAACTCGATACATCATCCTTGACGCGAACCGCCTCTTCCTTGGCCACCTGGGCAACGCGCTGCGCCGACTGCATGGCCGTCTGCTTGACAGCCTCGGCTTGTTCCATCGCGGTTTCCTTGACCTTGTTCAGCAGGTTGTCGCGGGTCTGGCCCAGCAGTTCGTTCTCGCGACGGGTCGACGGCAGCGTTGCGCCGAGTGCGGCTCCGATGGCAATGCCGAGCGCGCCGACGATCAGCGGCTGTTCGTCGATGACATGGGAGACGCTGTCCTTGGCACGATAATACTGCGCCTTCGACATTTCACTCATCTCGCTCATCCGGGCCTGCGAGGTCTGGGCGGTTTCCTGCAAGCGGGAGCGGGCATTCTGTCCGGCGTACTGCGCGCGACCGCTTACATCGGAAGCCGTGCTGCTCAGGCGCTGGCTGACATCGCCCGCCTTGCTCTTGAGACCCTGGGCCGTTTCGCTGGCGCGGCTCTTCAAGCCCTGGGCGGTGTCGCTCGCCTTGCTGCGCAGGCTTTGCGCAGTTTCGCTGACCTTGGACATGGCCCGGCTCAGCATGCCGTCGCTGGTGCCGCGGCCGGTCGAATAACTGGTGCGGCCGACGCTGACGCCGCGGCTGCGGACGCTGCCGGTGGTCGTGTCGAAGGTGCTGTCATAGGTGGATGTTTCCATGTCGGGATAGGCGGTGCCGCGTCGGCCGATGCGGCGGCGCGTGCCCGCGACATAGGTCGTCGGCTGGCGCGAAGCGGCGAGCAGCCAGGCGAATCCGATACCGATCATTGCCACCGGGATCGGATTCTCGCGGACCATGTTGACCAGTCCTACGCTGACGGCTCCGGGCGTGGTCGACAGGGCATAGTCGACCGCCTGGTTCTTCAGTTCGCTCGGCTTCAGTTTCTGCTGGATCGCATCGATTGTGGAACTGAAGTCGGCGCGGGTGCGCTCGATGTCGCTCTCGATTTCCTCCGGACTGCGATTGTCGATATTTTCTCTCATTGCATTTTCTCCTCGACTAGATTTTTATCTCGCTTGAGCGAGTCCATGGTCTTGTGCGGCAGCAGATTATCGGCCGTCAGCTTCGACGCCCCGCCCTTGAGAAGCACGAAGCCGATCGCGCAAATCGTGAGGCCGACGATCAGGGGAGCCAGCCACGGCGCCACCGATTCCGGAAGGATCATCTCGATACCCTTGACCAGCGCCTGCAGGAGGATGAACAGGCCTGCCAGCAGGATCGCGGCGCCGATGGCAACCGATGTCAGGGCCGCCTGGGCATGCACGATCTTGGTCGACAGCTCGGATCGGGCCAGGGCGATTTCCTGGCGCACCAGGTCGACGACATCCCGGGTCAGATCCGAAATCAGCTCCGGCAGGGATTTGTCGCTCTTGTCGATCATCATAGCGAGCTACCTCCGGTCCGGGTGCCGGTCCCGTTCAGGGGGCTGGTCGAGCTGCCGACGCCGGTGCCGGTCGTGCCGAGGCCGGCGCCCGGCGTGCCGTCCGCGCCGATGGCGGCCGCATCGCTCGATGTCATGTCGGCTTCCACCGGCGGGTACGAAGTTGAGGTGCGCCAGTTGCCTTCGGTGAGTTCGAGCTGCTGCTGCTGGTACCGCTCGGAAGAGCTCTTGATGAAGCGTGCCAGCAGGAAGCCGGCGGCGACTGCGCCGATGAAGAAGGTGCCGGGAGCACGCCGCGCAACGCTCTGTACGTCATCGATCAGGGTATCGAGGTCTTTCTCGCGCAGGCGGGTGCTCAGCGTTTCCAGCTGATCGGCCAGCATCTCGACATACTGCGCCACCTGGTCCTGACCCTGTCCGTGCAGCTGCGATGCGGTGCTGCGGATCACGTTGGCGACATTGTCGACCTGACCCACCGCGGTTTCCTTGCGCTGGTCGAACATCGTGCGGCTGGATTCCTTCAGCTGGCTCGCCATGTCGCCGGCATACTGGCGCGCCTGTTCGGCGATGCGCGTGCTGCTTTCCTTGACCTTGTCGGTTGCCGATGCCATCGTGCCGGACATGCCCGATGCAGTGTTTCCATAGCCAGTGCCAGTGCCTTTGCCAGCGCCGCCGCTGGTCAGCACATCGGCCTCGATGCCGCCGCTGCTGCCGGCCGCGCTGCTTGCGGTGCCAGTCGAAGCCGGCGTCCCGGTTGCGCTCGATGCGCCCGGCGTGTTGGAAGTACCAGTGGCGCCGAGCGTGCCTGCGGTGCCAGTGGCACCGGACGCGCCGGATGTTCCTGAAGTCAGCGATGCCGCATCCTGCAGCCTTTCACCCGGTCCCGGTTGCACGCCGGTCGAAATCGGTGTTTTTCCATCCTTGTTTTGATCTGCCATTGCTATCACTCCTGTTTATTGGTTGGTTACGGCTGTTTGGAGACCTTCAATCCGGCATCCCTGTCTCCGCCAGACATCTTTCGTTGCAGACAGGTTTGTCCGTCCATAACATGTTAGAAATGCAAGCGATGGTTTAGTTCTAAGCGTTGATCTCAATTGAATGAGGGGAAGCAAGGAATGCGCTGGAAGCGGAACCGAGTACATGCATTCAGCGGGGTGAATGTTACGGAGGGACAACTAGGGCGATGCTCAACGATGGCCGATGGCCCTGATGATCTCTCATCATAGTCGCGCTCAAGGCGACTTACAAAGTAAAAAGCCGGCCATGCGGCCGGCTGACTCGAGATGACGCGTCGTCCCGGAAACCGCGCCGGCTATTCCGCCCCGATGAACGCATACCGGAAGACGAAGACGACCGCGATCGCCCACACCATGACGGGCGCCTGCCGCGGCTGGCCGGTGAACATTTTCAATACCGCATAGGAGATGAAGCCGAACGCCACGCCATTGGCGATGGAATACGTGAAGGGCATCAGCAGCGCGGTGATGACCGCGGGAATGCTTTCGGTCGTATCGCCCCAGTTCAGCTCGACCAGTTCGCGCGTCATCAGGCAGGCCACATAAAACAGCGCAGGCGCGGTGGCATAGGCCGGCACCGTGCCGGCCAGCGGCGCGATGAACAGGCAGCCAAGGAACAGCGCAGCGACCGCCACCGCCGTCAGGCCGGTACGCCCGCCAGCCTGCACGCCGGCTGCGCTTTCAATATAGGCGGCGGTACTTGACGTGCCGAGCACCGAGCCTGCGAGAATGGCGCCGCTGTCGGCAAGCAGCGCCTTGTTAAGGCGCTCCATCTTGCCTTCCTTGAGCAGGCCGGCCCGGCTGGCGACGCCCATCAGGGTGCCGGTGGCGTCGAACAGCTCGACCAGGAAGAACACCAGCACCACGTTCAGGATGCCGACCGATAGCGCGCTGGAGATATCCAGCTTGAACAGTGTCGGGTCGATCGACGGCGGTGCGGAAAATACGCCGGCGAACTGATTGCCGCCGACCACGAAGCTGAGGATGGTCACCGTCATGATGCCGATCAGGATCGCGCCCTTGACCCGCAGGTGATCGAGCGCGACGATCAGGAAGAAACCGAAGATGGCGAGCAGGGCCTGCGGCTTGTGCAGGTCGCCGAGGGTGACGAAGGTCGCCGGATTGGCCGCGATGATGCCGGCGCTCTTGAGCGACACGATGCCGAGAAACAGGCCAATGCCCGCCGTGATGGCGATCCTGATCGATGGCGGTATGCCCCGGACGATCAGCTCGCGCACGCGCAGCACGCTGATGACCACGAAGATGCTGCCTGAAATAAACACCGCGCCCAGCGCGGCTTCCCAGGTATAGCCCATGCCCTTGACCACGCCATAGGCGAAGTAGGCGTTCAAGCCCATGCTCGGTGCCAGCGCGATCGGGTAATTCGCATACAGGCCCATGATCAGCGAGCCGATCGCGGCGGCCACGCAGGTCGCGACGAATACCGCATCCTTGGGCATGCCGGCATCGCCCAGGATCGAAGGATTGACGAAAATGATGTAAGCCATCGTCAGGAAAGTGGTGAAACCCGCCATCAGTTCCGTGCGGACATTCGTTCCCTGCTCCTTCAGCTTGAAAAGCCGTTCCAGCAGCGCCATTGCATGCTCCTCGTATCGTTATATGGGATCCGACATGGACCCTGTCTCCATGCGTGATCATGTGCCAGGGAGCAGTGCTTGGGGATAGCGCCTCTCGTATAGCCACCATAGGACTGGGCGGATATGTGGATATGCGGGCGTGGACGAGATTCAGCCCGACACCAGCTCCGCGGTGCTGGCCGACACCAGGTCGCGCAGCCATTTATGTTCCGGCGCGTGGTGCACCCGGTCGTGCCAGAGCTGGTAGAAGCGCATGGTCGGGAATTTGATCGGCACGGTGAAACGCTTGAGCGGCAGATTCTTCTCGAAGAAGCGCGTGAACTGCCTTCCGGTGGTCAGCACCAAGTCGCTGCGCATGAGCAGATAGGGGATCATGCCGAAGTAAGCCGATTCCACCACCACGTTGCGATGCATGTTCTGGCGCGACAGGAAAGACTCGATGACGCCGAAGTATCCCGCCAGCATTTGCGACGGCGCGACATGCGGCAGCGACAGATAATCCTCCACTGTCATCGCATCCGGCGCGGTGCGCAGCGCGTACGCGCAGTCGGCGCGCATGACGCAGGCAATCTCGTCATCGAACAGCTTGGACATGTGCAGATGCTGCGGCGGCTCTTCCCAGTTGGCGATCACCACATCCAGCGTGCCGTCGGACAGCAGCTTCAGATAGTCGATCTCGCGCGCCACGCTATGCACCACCACCGTGCTCTTCGGCGATTCGCGGCGCACGTTGGCGACGATATGCGGCAGCAGCTGGCTGTCGAGGTAGTCCGGCGCGGCGATATGGAAGGTGCGCGCCTCCTGCTGCGGATCGAAGGTCCCCTTTCCAGCGAACAGTCTTTCGGCCTGGTCGAGGATCTGCTTGGCCGGCATCAGCAGGCTTTCTCCGTACTGGGTGGGGATCATGCCATGCGCGCCGCGCACCAGCAGCGGGTCGCCGGTCAGCTCGCGCAGCCTGCGCAACGATGCCGAGATGGATGGCTGGGGCTGGTTCAGCTTCAATGCGACGCGCGATACGTTCCTTTCGGTCAGCACAAGGTGCAGGATGCGTATCAGGTGAATATCAAGATGATTCGGTAAGCCGGGCATGAGGTTCCTTGTGCATGTGGGCGGGAGACGCGGTCCGCAAGGCGGAGCCGCTGTTTGCACAAGGAAAGATATAGACATGCCAGGCCGCCGGATACCGAATAACCGCAATACCTTCTATATAAGAAAACCGATATGGCGCGAGCGGAAAATGAAGAGTAATTCGTATTGCTTCCGGCTTGCTTTCGTGCAAGGCCAGGGCTGCCTGAGCTGACCTGCATTGAATCAGTTCTTCCGATTCAGCCGGATCAGCCTTTCCTTTTCGCAGAAATCACACAGGCATCGCATCCAGCCATCGCTGCGCTGACGCCCGGCCTCTCCGCAATCCTCGCAAACCGTCGTGCTGAGGTCTTCAATGGCGTCGATGATATTTGCGACCTCCGGGGTAAAGGTCCCGTGATAACGCACGCTCAGGCGTGCCCGCTCTTCCTTGATCGACTCGATATAAAAGTCTTCGACCATGCCGTTCGGCAGGGCCGCATCGATGGCGGCGCACATGTCGATGACGAGGCGCTGCCATCCCTCGGAGATCGTGATGGAGGGCGGTTCCTTTCCAAGGAACAGGCGCGGATAGAGAAAGGGAAGGGAATGCAGCATCAAGTTTCCTGATTTTCCGGTTGGCGGCTCGCCAAACAGTCGCAGATCTTAATCCATGCACGGGTCTGCCCGTGTAGCCCTGACTGGCAGTGACGCGGATCGTGGTCACCGAACCGAGGTAGAACGCCTGACACGCGCGCCGCCGAACGAAACCGCGCTAGCAGCCCAGCGAAGTAAAAGTGGTCCTGATCAGCTCGGCGCTCTTGCGCAGGGCATCGTGTTCCTCGCTGCTCAGCAGGGGGTCGATCAGCATCTTAACTCCCTGGTGTCCGATCACCATGGGCAGGGAGATCGCCACGTCCCTGATTCCCGCCACATCCGGAACGACGGAGCAGGCGGTGAAGATGCTGCGCTCGTCGTGGACGATGCAGCGGGCAAGCCTCGCCAGCGCCGCACCGATGCCATAGTTGGTGGCGCCCTTGCCATCGATGATCTGGTAGGCGGCGCGCCTCACATCATGGTCGATCTCCTGCCTGATCTGCGCCGTCAGCGGTTGGCCGCACTGGTCCGCGAACCGGTCGAGAGGCAGGCCGGCAATCTGCGCGCCGGACCAGGCCAGCACTTCCGAGTCGCCATGTTCCCCGAGCACATAGGCATGCACCGAGCGAGGTGACACCTGGAAGCGTTCGGCAAGCAATGAGCGGAATCGCGCGGTATCGAGCATGGTGCCGGAACCCAGCACGCGAGATGACGGCAGACCGGACAACCTGGTGGCGACCTGCGTCATGACGTCAAGCGGATTGGTTGCCACCAGCAACACCGCGTCCGCGGCATGGCGCATGACCTGCGGCACGATGTCGGCAAACACCGCGACGTTGCGCGCGAGCAGTTGCATGCGGCTTTCCCCGGGCTTCTGGCCCACGCCCGCTGCGAGGATGACAAGCGCGCATCCTTCAAGATCGGCATAGTCACCGGCGCTAATGCGCATCGGATGCGAGAAGGGCGTGGCATGCAGGATATCCCGGTACTGCGCCTCGGCGAGTTTCGGGTCACGGTCGATCAGCACGAGTTCGCTGCCGACGCCTTGCATGGCAATCGAATAAGCCGCAGTGCTGCCGACGAGGCCGGCCCCGACGATGCCGATCCTGGTATTGCTGCGGGAAATGGATGCGGAGGAACTGGTCATGATGGAGGTGCTGTTCCTGGAGAAGTAATGGAAGCAAGGTTTGGGTATCGCAAGACTACCGGGGCTTTCGACGTACCGGGCCACCTTGCATTGACAACATAGGCCGCCGGAGTTCTTCATAATCCGCATTCCGGCAGGCAGGATGCTTGCGCAAATGCGCGGCCACGGCGTGAGTCCGTGAAAACCCGGCGCTCAAGAAAAAACACCCCTGACGGCGTGCCGGCAGGGGTGCTGACATGTGTCTGACGGTCTTACTTCGGCAGCTCCGCCTTCACCCGCAAACGCCATGCATGCAGCAGCGGTTCCGTGTAGCCGCTCGGCTGCTCCAGGCCCTTCATCACCAGGTCGCGCGCGGCGCGATAGGCATAGGATGCTTCGAAGTCCGGCGCCATCGGCTTGTAGAACGGGTCGTTGTCGTTCTGTGCATCGACCACCTTCGCCATGCGCTGCAGCGTTTCCTCCACCTGCTCCTTGGTCACGATGCCGTGCAGCAGCCAGTTGGCGATGTGCTGGCTGGAGATGCGCAGCGTGGCGCGGTCTTCCATCAGGCCGACGTTATGGATGTCGGGCACCTTGGAGCAACCCACGCCCTGGTCCACCCAGCGCACCACGTAGCCGAGGATGCCCTGCGCATTGTTGTCCAGCTCCTGCTGGATTTCGGCGGCCGACCACTTGGCTTCCTCGGCGACCGGCACCTTCAGCAAGTCGCCCAGCAGGCGCGCGGTCTCGGCGTTGGCATCGACCTTTTCAAGCTCCTTCTGCACGTTGGCCACGCTGACCTGATGGTAGTGCAGCGCATGCAGGGTGGCGGCGGTGGGCGACGGCACCCAGGCGGTGTTGGCGCCGGCCTTGGGGTGCGCGATCTTCTGCTCCAGCATCGCGGCCATCAGGTCCGGCATCGCCCACATGCCCTTGCCAATCTGCGCGCGTCCGCGCAGGCCGCAGGACAGGCCCGTCAGCACGTTGCTGCGTTCGTAGGCCGACAGCCAGGCGCTGGTCTTCATGTCGCCCTTGCGCAGCATCGGGCCGGCATGCATCGCGGTGTGCATCTCGTCTCCGGTGCGGTCGAGGAAGCCGGTGTTGATGAAGGCCACGCGGGCGCGCGCCTCGTTAATGCACGCCTTCAGGTTGACGCTGGTGCGGCGCTCCTCATCCATGATGCCGAGCTTGACGGTGTTGGCCGCCAGGCCGAGCATGCCTTCGACGCGGCCGAACAGCTCGCCGGCGAACGCGACTTCCGCCGGGCCGTGCATTTTAGGCTTGACGATGTACACCGAGCCGGTGCGGGAATTGCCGATGGCCTGGCCGGCCTTGCGCTTGAGGTCGTGCAGCGCGATGGTGGTGGTCACCACCGCATCCATGATGCCTTCCGGGATTTCCTGGCCGTTCTCCAGCAGGATGGCCGGGTTGGTCATCAGGTGGCCGACATTGCGCAGGAACAGCAGCGAGCGGCCGTGCAGGGTCACCACGCCATCCTTGGCATTGGCAGCGCCCACGCCGGCAGTGTACTGGCGGTCGGCGTTGAGGCTGCGGGTAAAGGTCTTGTCGCCCTTGGTCACGCTTTCCGACAGCGTGGCCTGCAGAATGCCGAGCCAGTTGCTGTAGGCCAGCACCTTGTCCTGCGCATCGACGGCGGCAACCGAATCCTCGAGGTCGAGAATGGTCGACAGCGCCGATTCGATCACCACGTCGGCGACGCCGGCCGGATCATCCTTGCCGATGCGCGTGCCGCGGTCGATCTGGATATCGATGTGCAGGCCATTGTTGATCAGCAGCACGGACGTGGGTTCGTTCGCCTGGCCCTGGTAGCCGACGAACTTGCTCTCGTCGGCCAGGCCGGTGGTGCTGCCGTTCTGCAGCTTGACGCTGAGCTTGCCGTCCACGACCTGATAGCCCGCGGCCTCGCGGTGGGATCCGCTGGCCAGCGGAGCCGCCTGGTCGAGGAAGCCGCGCGCGAAGGCAACCACCTTGGCGCCGCGGATCGGGTTGTAGCCCGTGCCGCCGGGGCCGGCCTTGGTCGCGCCGTCGCTTTCGGGGATGGCATCGGTGCCGTACAGGGCGTCGTAGAGCGAGCCCCAGCGCGCATTGGCGGCGTTGAGCGCATAGCGGGCATTGAGGATCGGCACCACCAGCTGCGGTCCGGCCTGCAGGGCCAGCTCGGCATCGACATTGGTGGTCGTGGATTGCACTTCCTGCGGCTGCGGCACCAGGTAGCCGATAGCTTCCAAATGGGAACGATAGGCTTCCATGTTCTTGATCGGGCCGGGATTGGCCTTGTGCCACTTGTCCAGCTCGGTCTGCAGGCGGTCGCGCTCGGCCAGCAGCGCCGCGTTTTTCGGCGCCAGGTCGTGGGCGATGGCGTCGAAGCCTTTCCAGAAGGCGGCGCTGTCGATGCCGGTGCCGGGAAGCACCTTGTCTTCGATGAAGCGGTACAGGACGGTGGCGACTTGGAGCCGATTGCAAGGAGTGCGATTAGTCATGGTGAGAGACCTCTTATGGTTGTTTATGATTGCTTATGGTTGTAATGGCGATGAATCAGTAAGGCATTCGTAAGACACTCGGACAAAGGAAAAGGGCAGGCCGGTGGATGCTGCCGTCCGCGTTGTCTTCGCTGCCTTTATCAAGCATGCGCGGCCTCCTGCCTGACGAAAGCGGCCAGGTCTTCCAGCGTGGGGCCTTCGCTGCTGGGCGTCACGCCCAGCTCTTCCATCGGCGCCGCGGCGCGGTTGACCCAGAAAGTCTTGTAGCCGAACCAGCTGGCGCCGCAGACATCCCAGCCGTTGCTGGAGACGAACAGCAGGTTCTTCGGCGCCACGCCGAAAATGTCCGGCCCCATCTGGTAGGCCTCGGGCGCGGTCTTGTATTTCTTCACGCTGTCGACTGAGAGCAGGTGATTGAACAGGGGTTCCATCCCGGCCGCCTTGACGACAGTCTCCAGCATCTGCGGATTGCCGTTCGACAGGATCGCCAGCTTGAAGCCGTCCCGTTTGAGCTGTTCAAGGACGGAGATGCATTCGGGAAAGGGTTGCAGCTTCGCATACTGAGACATCAGCGCATGCTGGGCATCGAGCGTCAGGTCGAGGCCGAGCTTCTTGCAGGAAAACAGCAGCGCATCCTGGGTCACTTCCCAGAACGGCTTGTACATCGAACACAGCGTGCGCAGCTGGGTGTACTCGATCTGCTTGGCACGCCAAAGCGAAGCCAGCGGCTCACCTTTGCCGCGAAACAGCTTTTCCGCCAGGGCGCTGATCGAATACACATCGAACAGCGTGCCATAGGCGTCGAACAGGATCGCTTGAACGGGCATGGCTGCGCAGTCTAATGGTGGAAATGCAGCAAGTTTATTTGTTATTAAAAGCGATAGGTGAGCGCAAAAGTGAATTCATCTTTGCATTTTGGTAAAAAGTCCGGGCGTGTAGACTGCGAACCGCTGATTTGCCCGGTGCACCGTACCAGCGACGTG
Organism: Noviherbaspirillum album; assembly: GCF_035916955.1. Classification (NCBI taxonomy): domain Bacteria; kingdom Pseudomonadati; phylum Pseudomonadota; class Betaproteobacteria; order Burkholderiales; family Oxalobacteraceae; genus Noviherbaspirillum; species Noviherbaspirillum album. The sequence goes on from NZ_JAWIIV010000021.1 coordinate 51,785, forward strand.
CAACACGAAGTATGGGACTTCATCGCGCTCCAGTTGCGCCTTACCTATCGTTACTGCCATTAGCCACGGCGCAACGTAAGCATTCACTGCATGAGGCGTTCAATGCGCTACGCTGGCTGGCGCTGCATGTCACTGGCCAATGAACAGGATGAGGATCAGGTGGCACAGGTCGCAAAGGGAGTACAGGAAACCACCAACCTCGACGTCGAGATCGCTTATGTTGATCAAGGCTATACCGGCGAAGCCGGCCGGTCAATCGCAGGGCTTTTGCGGGGAGCACCTGGTGGTCGGGCATACCGAGGCGAGGCCAAGAAGGGCCTTGTGCTGTTGCCACGTCATGGGTGGTTAAACGCAGCTTCGCCTGGGCCGCACGCTTCCGGCGAATGGCACGCGATTATGAACGCATGGCGCAAATCCCGTCTTAAAGAGGCGTGCCATTATTGATGAATTGGAAACCGCGAACCCTTAAGTGTGTATGCTGTCCTTAAAGGAAATTTTCTGTTTAAGTTCGTCTCTTCCCATTTTGAACCCATTCTGGAGCGATCATGCGTGCAGATCGTTATGTGTTTATCTTAGTTGGAACGGTGTTTTTGAGCGCTTGCGCGGAGCAGGCAAAACTTCCCGTGGAAGCAGGCATCGGACAAAACCCCAAGCTGCCGTCGCCGGTGAAAGGCTTGATCCCGACGGTCAATATTGCTCCAGCCGAAGGTTGGCCGGATGGTGCGGTGCCGAAGGCGGGTTCGGGCTTGACGGTCACCGCATTCGCCAGCGGCCTGGACCATCCGCGCTGGCTTTATACATTGCCGAATGGGGACGTTCTGGTCGCCGAATCCAACCGCCCGGCCGATGCTGAAGGCGCCCGGTCCGGCATCGCCGGATGGATCATGAAGAAAGTGATGAAGCGTGCCGGGGCAGGTGTGCCGAGTGCCAACCGGATCACCCTGCTGCGCGATGCGGACGGAGACGGGAAACCGGAAGTGCGGACTGCGTTTCTTGAAGGACTGAACTCGCCTTTTGGCATGGCGCTGGTTGGCGACACACTGTATGTAGCCAATACCGATGCCCTGGTTCGCTTTCCGTACAAGTCGGGCGCAACGCAGATCAGGGAAGCCGGTGTCAAGGTGGTTGATTTGCCTGCAGGCCGGATCAATCATCACTGGACGAAGAACGTCATTGCCAGCCGGGATGGATCACGCCTGTATGTTACCGTCGGCTCGAACAGCAATGTCGGCGAAGTGGGCATGGAGAACGAAGTCAATCGCGCCGCGATCCTGGAAGTCGACCCGGCCAAAGGCACATCCCGCCTGTTTGCGTCAGGACTGCGCAATCCGAATGGCCTGGCATGGCATCCGGAAACGGGAGCACTCTGGACCACGGTTAACGAGCGCGACGAAATCGGGAGCGACCTCGTTCCCGATTACATGACAACAGTCAAGGATGGTGGCTTTTACGGCTGGCCCTACAGTTATTTCGGACAAAACGTAGACGAGAGGATAAAGCCGCCGCGTCCCGATCTGGTAGCTTCGGCCATCGTGCCCGACTATGCGCTGGGCGCGCATACCGCTTCGTTCGGCATACTGTTTTACGAAGGTAAGCAGCTGCCGCAGCAGTACGGCGGCGGCGCCTTTGTCGCCCAGCACGGCTCATGGAATCGCCGACCCCATAGCGGCTACAAGGTGATCTTCGTACCGTTCAAGGAGGGAAAGCCCTCCGGACCGGCTACGGACGTGCTCACCGGTTTTCTTTCGGAAGACGGCAAGGCCCTGGGACGCCCGATCGGCATCGCCACCGACCGTACGGGAGCACTGCTGGTGTCGGACGATGTAGGCAACGTCGTCTGGCGCGTGACGGCGGCGCGTTGAATCGATACTGCATAGCGTGACGGTAGGCGTCATCAGTGCCAAAGGCAGGGTCCTTCCGAATGAAAGCATGGCTTGGCCATGTCGCGTCTTCACGCCTTGTTCCAGCGTCACTCTGCCTCGGCCTCGACTAGGCCGGTCAGGGCGAAAACGCTCTAGCCCGGCTGGCTGGCCCGCTTATACCAATCCCATGTCATAGAATGACCTGGGATTGGTATTACTCGTTCCCTTGCCGGGCAGCCGCGGTACCAGTTTTTGCGGCGTAATATGAAAATTCATAGATGTCTAAGTGCTTGCCGGGCAATTTCCTCCCCGTGTTCCTGCACGAAATGTCCGCCCTCTGCGACTTCGTAAGGGGGTGGACAGTTACGGATATGCCGGCGTACCTCAGCCATCACCGGTGGACCGAGTACTGGGTCCTTCATTCCGATGGCCATGAATGTTTCCCCATTCCATTGCTGTCTCCACCAATCGCGCGCGCGCCGGGACAAGGCCGCGCCTTCGGCATCCGGATTGTCTGGAACCAGATTGGGAAAACGACGCACGCCAGCCTTGTAATCGATCCCAGGGAAGGGCGCATCATAAGCAGCGGTTTCTTCAGGGGACAGATGAGGATTACTCCGAGCCATCAGCTTGCCAACGGCCATGTCGGGATTTGCATTGTTCCAGGCTCGCCAGTCAAGAAAACCCTTGCCCAGCGGTGTATCGCCCGTCGCAAAACTGGTGTTCATGACCAGCAGCCCGGTGAACCGTTCAGGCATGTCCATTGGTAGCGTCAGACCGAGCAGGCCGCCCCAGTCTTGCACCACCAGGACGATATTCTTCAGTTCCAGGCGCTCGATAAAGCGCAGAAGCATGCCGCGATGGAAATCGAACGTGTAGCGCTGGTCGTCGATGGGTTTGTCGCTTTTCCCAAAGCCGATCAGGTCAGGAGCAATGCAACGATGGCCAGCAGCGGTGAAGACCGGGATCATCTTCCGGTAGAGATAGCTCCAGGTCGGCTGCCCATGCAGGCATAGGAAGGTCTTTTGCGCACTATTGTCGTCTTGCCGCCCTTCATCGATGTAATGAACTCTCAATCCCTCATAATTCCTGAGATCGTCAAGAAAGCGTGCGGCAAAGGGGTAATCAGGCAGATTGTGAAAACGCTCGTCGGGCGTACGCAGAACTTCCAATATTGTCTCCTCTTTTCTTATTGGCAAAGATGACAGTGATAATTATCGTAACGGCCTGTCATGTGTTGCAACGTGGTCGTAGCACACGTGCGGACGGGACATCCCATTCCCGCTAGCTGGAAACTTGATCACCCCACGCGCAAGCTCGATTGCAGAGAATGGCGCGATACACAGATCGTAAACAGGGCGCTTGCGTCCAGGGTATCCATCACTAAAGGCCAGCGTACCATATCCGGTAGGCGCCAGGAGAAGTCCCTATCTTTCTCAAGCAGCTGTCGACATGCGACGGCACTCTTCTGCGCAACGAAGGCACGCTTGTGCACACGCCTGGCAATGGCCCATCTGATGTTTGGCGCATTCATTGCCGCAGGCTTCGCACACCTCGGCACAAAGCTGGCAAAGCGAAGTTGACATTTCACTGCCGCGCGCCATATAAGCTGCTGCAAGCCGGCAGATTTGCGCGCAATCGATGTCCAAGGCAATACACCGTGCCATCATTTTTACATCCTCCTCCTGCAAACAGGATGCGGCACAATTGTCACAGGTTGCTGCGCATGCATAGCATGCTTCGATACAAGACTGGAACTGCTCGCTGGCCATGCTGACTCCTTTAAATTAGGAGTTGAAAGCAGGTTGCCCATCTGGGGAACTGGGGTTATCGCGTGACATGGTATCTATCGGGCTTCTATGCCGTTACTGCTTTTGTTCACCTGGCATAATTACCGTGCCAGAATCGGACCTGCCGTCCGGATTTTTATGAACATCAGTAGCATGCCCAGCCCTAAAGCTTCCGGGCGCAATGTTTCCGGAGTTGTTGCTCGTGGTGCCAGATGAACCGGATGAGTCTTCATTACGTCGCTGCATCAAACTCTTCGTCGGCGATGTCCCGGATGTGCCGATGCTGTCTTGTGGGCCGGTAGCTTTTGCATCGACCTCAGTTGGCTCGGATGCCGTCTTTGCTCCGAGCGTTGCATTTTGCGCTACTGCGTGGCCGGCAACCGATATTGGTAGTAAAAGCGCGGTCAATAACTTGCGCATAGACGCCTCCAGATACGTGCATTCAGACAAAGCGAAAGAAGAGAGTTGAAAAGCGATTACTCAGGAGACTTATCTCCAGCGGCGGATCGCCGGAACTCGTTAGAAAATCACCAAAATTAAAGTTCATTCCCCGTCGAGGAATTCGGCACTTTATACCAATCCCAATTCATGGAATGACTTGGGATTGGTATAAGGTATGCCATATAGCGAAATTTTGTCGCGAAGCTTTTGACAAACCACCAGGGGCAATGTCAACCGGTAACGGCAGTATCAGCTCAGCCTTGTCTCATGTCCCTGTCGCTCTGTTCCGATTGAAGGCATTCTAGCGTTGCTGCGGGCATCCCTTGCAGCCGGCTGTGATGGCGCCGGCAAACAGGGTCTGGTTGATGTTGGCGTTGCTCAAATCTGCATTAGTGAGGTTGGCGTTGGTAAAGTCTGCACCTGGCAGGTCGGCTGACCGCAAGCTCGCGCATTGAAGGTTGGCAGACCGGAAGTCGGACCGCAAGGAATTGGCGCCATTAAGCTTGGCAGGATTGATCTCGGCACCTGACAGATCAGCTTCCCTCATATCTGCCTGCTTGCTGCAGGTTTGCGCCTCGAAGATCATTCTCGCGCTTTTGTAAGGAAATGGAGTCCGTCGGCGAGCCATGTTTCCTGTGTTTCAGAAGACGCCTACCATTGTAGACGCAGCACTATAGGCGGCTTTCTGCAATGAAAACGTATTTGCCGGTACTCAATGCCAGTCGTCTAAAAATCAGGCCCACCAGGCAAGGCTGGCCAGACCAAGATTTTCGCGACTGGCGTGAGCACAGTTACTTTTTGATTTCCATTTTCTTGGCGGTAGCAAGATGTTGACCGACGACCTTCATGGTCTTCTGTGCATAAGCCCGGAGATCCTTGTCTTTGGCGCTTTTCTGTGTCTTCTGAAGCAATTCGTGGGTACGCTGGTGATCGCCTACGCCGACGCGCTGAATGAACTGATTGTCGAATGTTTCGCCTGAGAGAGCCTGCAAGGCCGTGGCAATTGCCTTGTGCTGGATATCGGTTTCCGTTGGCAGTTCGGCATTCTTTGACTGCGCCAGCTTCTGCAGCTCCTTCATGGCCGCAGTATGGTCGTCGATGAGACGCTGCGCAAACTTGCGCACCTGTTCGTTCTGGGATTTTTCCAATGCAAGCTTGCCGACTTCAATCTCCGCAAGATTGGCATGCGCAATGTCTTGCATCATCTCCTGATCTTCGCTGGCCAGATTTCCTGCGCGATTTTCGGAAGCGCCGCTGCTATTCATTGTGGTCGAGTTGCGCTGTTCCGACGCACCGCTGGTATTCGCTGTCGTTTCGTTGCGCGCATCTGCACTGTTGGCAGCAGTACTCTGGCTAGCACGGCTGCCCGATGACTGTGTTGATTGTGCGTGTACCGGTGCAGCTGCAAGCATGAAACTGATTGCGCCAATTCCAAAAAGTTTGGAAACTATGAAGCGTTGTGCCATGATGAAAATTCCTTTCTAAGAATACTTCGATGAATGAATTGGGTTTAGCCCATTGCGAAGAATCGGCGCAAGAGTCATGCCGGTACGCTTCTAACCTATTTGAATAGAAAGAATCGAGTGGTCGCTGAGCGCATCTGCTGGCAGATATTTCAATCACTGTGCAAGGACTACATACCTGCAGTGCAAAAATTCTGCTGTCTTGCAACGCAGCGATAAATAGGAATGCACGGCGAGGAATCCACCGCGAGGAATGCACCGCGTTATCTGAACTATTATCTTCAGGACCAGGATGCCGATGCGGTTCTTCTGATAAATGTGCCCATTGTCGCGCTGGTCGTCAAAGGTGCAGACATGAACTCCCAGGGTTTTTCAAGGTCCTGTAGTTATGGCAAAAAACTGGTCGACAAGGCCAATATTGCTGGTATTTTGCCCTCACGATGCGGTACCTGTGATGGCCTCGATGAAGGTTGAAGTCTTATCTATCCCTATCGCCTATCAGCAACGCAAGGAAGGAGGAACTTTCATGCTACATAGTCTGAAAGCAATCGATGGCTTTCCAATCATGACCTCGGAGGGGTTGATCGGCAAAGTCAAGGATATCTATTTCGATGATCATCATTGGACCATACGTTATCTGGAAGTAGATACTGGCGGCTGGCTGACCGGTCGCCGCGTGCTCGTTTCTCCGGTATCGATTCTCGGCATCGACTGGGAACGCGAAGAAGTCATGGTAAGCCTGAGCCGAAAGCAGGTCGAAGACAGTCCGAGTATCGATTTAGAAAAGCCGGTTTCGCGTCAGCAGGAGGCTGCGCTGTCGGACTACTACAGCTATCCCTACTACTGGGCAGGCGCCGGCTTTGGAGGGTACACCGCATCGTCCATGCTGGTGGACCCTGCGTTGCTCAAGTCCGCCCAGTCTGGCGGACCTGGTGTGAATGCGGACGCCGGTTCAGCCAACGGCGATCCACACCTGCGCAGCAAGGACGAAGTGGTTGGTTATCACATCAAGGCCTCCGATGACGAGATTGGACATGTCGACGACTTTCTGTTCGACGATCGCGATTGGTCGATTTCCCATATGGTGATCGATACGCGCAACTGGTGGCCGGGGAAGCACGTCCTTATCTCGCCGAAGCGCATCGCCTGCGTAAGCTGGGAGGAAAAACGGGTGGGCGTCAACCTATCCCGGACCGAAATCGAGCAGAGTGCCGAGTACGATGAAAGTCACTCTCCCGCCGCGGAATACGGCGAAGTGTACCGGCACGCCGCTGGTTTTTCGGAAATGCCGCCCTTTACGCCTGCCGATGCGATCGCAAAGCGTGATGGCCGTCGAACATGAAGAGACGGCGCCTGCCGAGAACTGCCAATACGCATAAGAGCAGGTGCTGGGCCCGCTCGTACAGCATTTTTGCTCGACCGAGTAATTCCAGCGTTCCGTAAATCCTTAACGGGGCTGCTTGCCGCCTACTTTCATTTAGGTTTGCCGTTCTTCCAGGCTTGGCAGGCACGGCGTATGCGCAATCGTCCTTGGAAGCCGCGGATGATCTTATTCGGGGGGCAGCCAGGAGGTAACGACATTGCACGCAATGATAAGGCAATAGCGAGGCAATCTGCAGCGCATCCTGGCGCTGGTACGGGAGCGCGTACTGCCTCATGTCGATTTTGAACGGATGACCGCCCTGGCGACTGGTGCGCAATGAGACGGGTTTGAAGATCTACGATGTCAGCGTGCTTGACTGATGTCTTGCTGGTGCAGTCCTATCAAGGCAGCTTCGCGAATGAAATCGGCAGGCGCGGCATTGACGTCCAAAGGAACGTGGCGGCCCGCTGGTGTTGAAGCATAATCGCGATCGTCTGGATATGGCCAAGGGGTTCGAGCGGACCAAGTGGCCGGATATCAACGCACCGGCGCAACGCGCAACGACGGAAAACTATTTCCTCGCGCTGGAGCGGCCAACGCAAAACGAGGCTCAACAAGGCGTGAGCACCTCCGGGCCATCCGGCGGCGATGCGGGGGTGTCTGGAGGAATTTATGCCGCTCCGGTGACCGGCGCGAGTGTTCCGCGCGAGCGAGGGAATGCAGAGCAGCCGGGGACGTCGAACAGGTAAAGCCGCTCGAAATGCCGTCTCGACTCCGGCATGTTATTGCATGCCAGGGTCGCGGGTAGACCACACGGATTGCTGATAGATGTAAAAGCCACCCGTTCGACATCCCTCCAATCATTGGACATGCGGCGACAAGGTAGATCGCCAGGTACTTATTCCTCTGTCAGACGTGTTCGGGAATAGGAGGCGGTACTGCTGGTGGGGACGATGGCGATGGAGTCGGATTAGTTCCACCTTCGCCGGGGCCCGGCGGGACAGCGGGGTCTTGTGGGCGTCCGGGCGTTTCGGGACCGGGAGTCCGCGTAGGAGCGATCTCAGGCTGCGGGGCAGGTACATTCGGGATCTCTTGTTCCCGGCAAGGTGGGCGCTGAGTACCTGACGATCCTGCTTTATTGAAATGTCTCGAAATATCGAGATGGATGCTCATATCGTTCAATGGAAGTTGAGAAGTCTGGCTGAGTGATTGCATAAGGCGATGACATTGCTGTCGTTGCACTTCCCGCATATTGGCGGAATCGTTAGATCATGTTCACGATTTGCGCGAGCCGCGTTGCCTTTTGATAAAAAGAATGGCTGCTGCCGGCACATGGACCGCACCGAAGCCAATCAGAAGCGTCAGTACCTTCGATGACGTGCCTTCCATCGATGCCGCGGCCGTCAGGCCAAAACCTATGCCGACTATGACAAGTATTGTGCGTGCGATACCAGCGCGAAGCATTCCTGCGGTAAAGTGGCCTATTTCAAATTGTGCATAGAGCGCCAGGGCAAGAAGTAGTCCCGCCACGAGCACCAAGAAGAACTCATCCATGCTGTTCCCCCGCAATCAGTCGTTGCAGTTCCAAAAGCCGGAGCTGCAAAAGTTATTGGAGCCGCTTGTATCCGGTTGGATTCTTAACGCAGATTAGGTTCCCTTGCTGCGTATAACGGTTCTTCGCAAGCACCTTGCATGGTTGGTTGTCCACAACCATTCCAGAACTTCGGCTTCACCAGTTTCGACACCGTAAGCAGGGACGGCAGCAACGGACAGTCTCGACAGCGCAAGTAAGGCCGGTTTGCCGCTTCAAGCTGTCGTTCACAAAGGAAGGGGGGCTGACAGCAATCGGCCGGGAGCAGACATCTGGTGATTCGTAATACCTACCTATAGCTCCCGGTTTTTGCGTGAAATACCTACGCCAGATGTTGCCACAATCGGGAACGAAGCCCTGACGAACGCATACATTTAAGATGCGCACAAGAATGCGGGAAATTTGCTATGGGCAGATCTGAAATCAAGGACAGCTTTCCGCTAACATTGCGTCGACAAGTAGATGCGTCTCCTGGAATGGCAGCCGATCCTCTGTTCATTTAATCGCCTACGAATGTTGAGACGAGTATTCGAAAAGCATATGCGCATATCTATCCACACGCTTGGTACCCGGGGAGACGTCCAGCCATACGTGGCCTTGGCCCGAAGCCTCTCGCGAAACGGACACGAGGTGCAGCTTGCGGGCCCAGCTCAGTTTGACAGGTTTGTCACCGAAAACGGTGTTTCCTTCTTCCCATTGCCGGGTGAGTTCCTAACTCTGCTCGATACACCAGACGGTAAGGCAGCTATTGCTAGTGGGCAGGGTTATAGCGCAGGTTTCAAGCTATTGAAGCACGTACGACCGCTCATGCGGCGGCTTCTCGATACAGATTGGGCCGCTGCTCAAACTTTCCGCCCCGACCTGTTGGTCTATCATCCGAAATCCATTGCTGCACCCTACATCGCTCAGCGCCTGAGTATCAAGGCAGTCCTTGCTTCGCCCCTGCCAGGCTTCACGCCGACCTCAGCGTTTCCCACACCGATGCTGCCCTTCTCCTCGCTGGGCCCCCTCAATAAAGTGAGCCATCAACTGGCCATCCGGGGAGCCGACTTCCTGTTCAGCAAAGTGTTAAAGGAATGGGGTCATCTGTCGCTGGGACTCACAAGAATCACACGTGTCTGCCCTGATGCGACACTTTACGCTTACAGTCGGCACGTAGTGCCGGTTCCGAATGATTGGAATGAGAGAGTATTTGTATCGGGTTACTGGTTCTTGAACGACGAAGCGTCCTGGCACATGCCACCTGGACTTGCAAAGTTCCTGGCAGACGGTGACATACCGATCTACGTTGGTTTCGGAAGCATGCCCGGAATCGATCCTGAAAGATTCGCACGAGAGATAGTCAACGGCTTGGATCGAGCGGGCAAGCGCGGCCTGCTTGCAATAGGTGGCGGCGCACTCGAGATGACGAGCGTGCCAAACCATGTGCATGTCGTTGGGGCCGCTCCCCACGGTCAGCTCTTTAAGCACGTCAGCGCGGCATTGCACCATGGTGGAGCGGGGACGACCGCCGCTTCACTCCGGGCAGGACTCCCAACGATAATCTGTCCATTCTTCGGTGATCAGCCTTTCTGGGCCAGACGAGTTGCACATCTTGGGGCCGGGCCACAAGCGCTCGACCGCAAGACACTAACTGCGGACAAGATGGCTGCGGCTTTTTTGAGAACCGACGACTCTGTCATGCGCAGCAAGGCCAATGAGCTTGGCCAGGCCATACGACAAGAAGACGGCTTAGCGCAAGCCGTTAGAATTATTGAGCAAGTCGCCTCAAGTCCAGCACATGGGCGCTGCGTCATGCGCATAACCTAGAACAACATCTAACCGCTGTTGAACTGGACCCTCACGCCTCCAAAAGAGCGTTGAATAGCCGCTTTCTGAATCGCCGACAGGCCGGTTAGGGTCGCGTCCCGCGCTTCAGTACGGTGATGCATACGTCTCGTTTGCGGCGCCGAACTGCCGCTGACCCTAGATACCTATATAGGTCGCATGCTGGCCAAAACCGGTCGGTCACGACCGCCCCATTTTCACAACAACGCTACAGAAAGATCTCTTCCATCTTGTTCCTGTTCACTCGTCCCGCAGCTCCAGGCATTGCTGTTTGCATTTTCTTTGGACATGCTTGACTTCGAATATGCAATCTAGCCATACAGGACTTGCTCGCGTGTTGCTTACAGTGCCTATGCCCCACGCTGCTTCACCGGCGGCTTGCGAGCAGCTCGGAGGTGCCTGTAATCTCGCATCGGTCACCCGCCGCATTGGCCCTGAGTGACCGATGTTTTTCAAGATTACTTCTTCATATCATTCTTTGCCATGCCGTCATGGGCCATGGCGTCTTTCTTCATGCCATCCTTTGCCATAGGATCCTTCTTCATACCGTCCTTGGCCATGCCGTCGTGCTTCGCGCTATCCTTGGACATGGCATCCTGCTTCATACCGTCTTTCGACATCACATCTTTTTTCATTGCATCCTGCGCCATGGCGGCGGCGGACAGCGACAGGCAGACGGACAGGACGGTTGCGGTGATTTTCTTCATGGTGCTTCTCCTTAAAGTGAACAAGTAAATCAAACGAAGGGTTGAAACTTCAGGGCAGGTTAACTGCCACCGAACCAGTTGTAACCCCGGTCTTCCCAATAGCCTCCGAGGTAAGTGTTGGTGACGAAAATGGCATGGACATGCTTGGGATTTTTGTAGCCCAGTTTGGTGGGTATGCGCAGTTTCATGGGAAATCCGTAGCGCGGCGGCAGCTCCCGGTCATCATAGGTAAGAGCCATGAGCGTCTGCGGGTGCAGCGCGCTTGCCATGTCGATGCTGGTGTAATAGTCATCAGCGCATAGAAAGCCGATATATTTGGCCGAAAGATCGGCGCCGATGCGGCGCAGAAAAGAGGCAAACGGCACGCCCCCCCATTTGCCGATGGCGCTCCAGCCTTCTACGCAGATATGGCGCGTGACCTGGGTTTCCTGCGGCAGTTGGCGCAGTTGCTCCAGCCGCCAGGGTGCCCGGTCGGCAATCAGGCCGCTCAGCTCCAGTCGCCAGTCGTCGCCATTGATCTGGCGTACCTCATCCTCGCCATAGTAGGCGTTGAAGGGAAACGGACGCGTGATCATGGAATCGGGATAGATCGGCGCCAGCCTGGTCGGGTCGAACAGCATGCCTTGCACGCGGTCGTTCCACCTGGATATCTGTGTTAGCGCCGCTTCAATGCTTCGTTCGCTATTGGGCGTGCATCCGGTCAGCAGCGTCATTCCGCCCAGCGTGAGCGTGCGCTGCAAAAAGGCGCGTCGTGAAGGCTGGACAATATTGCGCATCGCGTCCCGGAGCATTTGCTCGCCTTCGGGGTTGGGCTGGATGATTTTTGTTCTAAACATGCTGCTTTCCTTAGCGACCGCGGAACATCGCCCGCAAAGTGCGTGGCACCAGCGCCGCCATCACGATATGCACTGCCACGAACCCGACCAGCGCCGTCATGCCGACGAAATGGATCCGTCGTGCGGTTTCATACCCTCCCATTAGCTCGCGTAGAACGGGGAACTGCACCGATTTCCATAACACCAGGCCGGAAAGGAAGATCAGTACGGTATCTGCAATGACGAAGAGATAGGCCGCACGTTGCACCGCGTTGTAATGAGCCGGGTCGCTATGCGCCAGCTTGCCCCTGAATGCCTGCAGCATGTCGCGCCACACATGGCCCAACGGCAGCGGGTAGAAGCGGCGACGCAAGCGGCCGGTGGCCAGATTGGCGGTAAGGTAAATCAATCCGTTTGTTCCCAGCAGCCACATGGCGGCGAAATGCCATTGCAAGGCGCCTCCCAGCCATCCTCCCAGCGTTACTTCAGGCGGGAAGGTGATGTCGAAAAACGGCGATGCGTTATAGATGCGCCAGCCGCTGGCCGTCAGTATCGCTACGGCCAGTGCGTTGCTCCAATGGGTAATGCGAAGCCAGAGCGGATGAATCATGGGAGGCATCACAGTCCCAGCTCACTCAGTGACGGATGATCGTCCGGACGACGGCCAAGAGACCAGTGGAACAGACGATCGGATGCCAGGAGTGCCAGGTCGTTGATGCTTGCGTATCGCCGCCGCATCAAACCGCTGTGGTCGAACTCCCAGTTCTCGTTGCCATAGCTGCGAAACCAGCGTCCATCGTCGTCGTGCCAATCATAGGCAAAACGCACAGCGATCCTGTTACCCGTAAAGGCCCATAGTTCCTTGATCAGACGATATTCGTGTTCACGCGACCATTTCCAGGCGAGAAATTGGCAAATTTCATCGCGGCCGCTCAGGAAGACATCGCGATTTCGCCATTGACTGTCGGGCGTGTACGCAAGCGCCACACGTTCCGGATCACGGCTGTTCCACGCATCTTCGGCAAGTCGAACCTTCTGCGCAGCACTTTCAGCAGTAACGAAGGGCGGCAGCGGTGGACGTGAAGTTTCCATACTCCATCTCCTGTGTTGGTTATCCTCATGAGTTCCTGCCGTGCTGCAAGGCACAACGCAGCAGGACAGCGGTTAGATGAATCAGAGATCGCCCGACTTCACGACCGGGAAGTCGATGTCCGTATCAGCAACGACGTTGATGTAGTTGGTCCAGACGTTGAGCGCGACATGCTGCACGATTTCGATGACCTGGGCGTCGTCGTAGCCGGCGGCACGAACGTCGCGCACGTCGCTTTCCGCTACATGGCCGCGTTCACGCGCAACCTTTGCCGCAAAGCGTACGGCTGCGTCGGCTTGCGGCTCGTTCGAGCGGCCACTGCGGTTTGCGATCATTTCCTGCTCATCGAGCTTGGCGAGGTTCTTGCCGAGATAAGTGTGCGCGGACAGGCAGTAGTCGCAGCCGTTGACCTGTGCTACCGCAAGTGCAATGCGCTCGCGGGTCGCTGCTGGCAGCGTGCCCTTCGTCAGCGCACCGGACAAGCCGAGATAGCCTTCCAGGGCGGCCGGGCTGTTAGAAACCAAGCGAAACAGGTTGGGAACAACGCCAAGTTGCTTGTTGACGGCCTCCAGCAACGGTTGTGCGGTGACGGGAGCAGCAGCGATGTTGGCAGGCGTAGGGATTCGGGCCATGGTGATTTTTTCCTTGAGAGTTGAGAAAGAGGTGTCGTTGTTGACAGTCACGACTGTACGCCCTTCCATTTCTCAAGATAATCCTGCAATATTGGAAATCATCTTTCCAAAATATGAAAACAATATGGACCGACTTGATTCCATGTCCGTCTTGTGCGCCGTAGTTGATGCGGGCAGTTTCTCGGCTGCGGCACGCCGGCTAGAGATGCCTCTGGCGACCGTAAGTCGCAAGGTGAACGAACTCGAGACCTACCTGAAAACACGCCTGATCAATCGCACGACGCGGCAGCTGTCCTTGACGGAAGCAGGCCAGTCCTATGTGGCCGCATGCCGACGCGTCCTCGAAGACATCGGCGAAGCGGAACGCGCCGCCACCGGCGAGTACGCCTCACCCAAGGGTGACTTGGTAGTCACGACGCCCGTCGTTTTCGGGCGCTTGTATGTGGTGCCGCTCATATCGGAATTTCTCTCGCTTTATCCCGAAATCAACATCCGCTTGACGCTGGCCGATCGTGTGGTGCATTTGATGGAGGAGCGCGTCGACGTCGCGGTACGGATTGGCGTACTACCTGACAGTGCCCTGATTGCAAGCCGAGTTGGCACGATACGACGCGTCGTTTGCGCGAGCCCAACTTATCTGTCCACCCATGGCATCCCCAGGCACCCCAACGACGTGATGCAGCACCAATGCATCACGTTCGAAGGGCTCTCGTCGGCGGTCTCCTGGACATTCAGCTCAGGACAGTCACCAATAGCTGTACCCGTTCGCACACGACTGGTCGTCAACACGGCCGAAGCGGCAATTGCAGCGGCAATATGCGGGCTTGGCTTGGCCAATGTTCTGTCTTATCAGGTTGCCGAAGCGGTGCGAAGCGGAACGCTTGAAATCGTACTTGAGGAATTCGAACTGGAAACTTGGCCAATCAGCCTCGTACACGCTGGTCAGGCGCCCCTGCCTTTGAAACTCCGGGCCTTCTTGGATTTCATCACTCCACGCCTACGGTCTCGCATGCTCCAAGAACCTGTAGGCGACGTTTGATTAACTACCAATCAGGCTAAGCAATTCGCATTTGCCAGAGCACGCCGGAATGATGCCGGGCGGGTGAGGTAATGCAGTTAATACGACCAGGTCGTTAAACTTGGAAAGAATCAACGTCGTAGAATGAGCGGCCGCTTGCGGGAGTTCGTGGAGACCGCTTAGGGTCGATAGCGCCAATCCAAGTCTTGGAAGCCAATGTCCAAAAGGTGGACTATAGCTGCCGATGGCGTGCAACTAAGCTAGTGCCTCGGCCATTAGAGCGCTTCGGTTTGACCTGCCTGACGATCCCGGCTGCTTTGCCAGCGACACTGCGTTGTGTGGGGACGCCGAGTCCTCCTTGCCATGGCCCGGGGGCGCCGAGCCCGCCATGTCGCGTCACTACGCCTTGTTTCGCCGGCAAACCACCTCGGCCTCGCCTAGGCCGGTCAAACCGAAAGCGCTCTAGNGCCCGGGGGCGCCGAGCCCGCCATGTCGCGTCACTACGCCTTGTTTCGCCGGCAAACCACCTCGGCCTCGCCTAGGCCGGTCAAACCGAAAGCGCTCTAGCGGACATTCAAGATTTAATTCTCCGCAGATGCCAGACACAGTTATTGTCATTGATCCCGTTTGGGGGCAGTTCGGCCGTACAGCCGGATAAGCGGCGCACCGGTTATTCCATGCATCACTACCGACGCACAGGCGATCAAGCTGACCACATGCCAGATCAAGGGCTCGCTTAGTTTGTGCTCCATCATCGCCGCGTATTACAGCGCCGCCACGGCAACTGGCCCGAACCAGCCCATAAGGAGGGCATCGGCCATCGAATGCACTCCTGGCAGCAGTGGCCGCAGCAGGAGCATCGTCATCGGTCGGCGCAGCAGCAATACTGCTGCAGCGAGCGCCACGCCGCTCCGGCCCAACTCCTGCCAACCAGCCCACGGAACCGCCGCGCCCAGCAATACGAAATTAGAACCTTGCGGGGTGCGGAGTAGTCGAAATACGCATGATGCCGGCGCAAAGGTCTCGCAAAAACACATTATTCCGACGACCAATATCCGAGAGGTTCTCATGCAGCAGAGGAACGATCATTACAGTAGTGAGGCCGGCATGTTGGGCACAATGTTCAAGGGTGCCATGGCGGGCGCAGTCGGTGTGTGGGCCATGGACCGGCTCGACTGGTTCCTATTCAGAAATGAAGATCCGCAGGCAAGCCACCGAACCGAGCAGGTGCGTCCACAAGGGCTCGATCCCGCACATGTGGCGGCCAAAAAGGCAGCCAGACTTATGGGAACGTCCTTGCAACCAGCACAAACGCACCCGGCCGGGGTAGCTATTCATTACGCTCTAGGGATTGGTCCTGCAACTGTGTACGCAGCCATGCGCGAGCGCCTTCCGGTGACTGCGCAAGGGCAGGACTTCCTGTATGGGATGGGCTTGGGTTTAGGCTTATTCCTAATACAAGATGAAGGCTTGAATCAGCTAATGGGGTTGTCAGGCAAGCAGAAAGATTATCCTTGGCAAGCGCATGCGCGAGGCTTGGCTGCACATTTAGTGCTGGGGTTGACGATAAACATGGCGCTGAACGTGATGCGGGCACCCCGTTCCGTGCCGCAGCAACTGCACCCATTCGATGAGCGCTTTATCGAGAAAGTTAGTGAGCACATATCGGTTATATCCGACCGCGATCGTGCATATCCCAGCGCCAGCACGCATTGATCGGCGCGACAGTATGCCCTGAACAGCAAGCATACGTTTGTATCACCATGAATAAGCGAGCGTACTGTCTATCGCAAGGGTATGGGACCCGCGGTCATGATCATGCATGAAGTGCCAGGTGTCTCGGCAGAGGTTATTCGCTTTGATAGTGATGTGCTGTTTGAGACGCTACGAAGGGAGCTCGGTGATGGTTTTGAGGCAATCGAGTTGCCTGGCTCAACTGCAGCGCCGCATGCTGAGCCGCCCCATAGCGTACTGACGGTTGGGCTGTGAGACTATGAGGGTGAGCCGACGAAGGCAGCGGCGGATCGGGTAATTGCGTACCTGTCGGAGCGGCTGAAGTATGGATAGTCTTGGCAGCCTCCTCCAGTAGTATGGCTCAGTACAGCATAGTCATTGACTGGCATTGGATGTTGGTATTGAACTGCGAATGATGGCGTTGGGATCAGGTCGTTTGAAAACGCCTTCATAATTTACCGTTCTCCACGAGATGTCTCGCGCCCTTCTTAATTACACGCGAACGGCAGCTTTCAGGAGTGAGCTAATTCCGCCGTAGGTCGAATTGAGCGGTTGACCGCTCGAATTGCGTTTTCCGTTTCCTGGCGTACCCGGCCATTCCCGTTCGCATGTGACCATTTACACGATTTCGCTCATGTGCCGCAGCGCAGAAACATTTCGGGTTAATTGACCGCCTCGCCAATCCAACTCAAGTCGTAGCATCCGTTCCAGATCGAAAATCAACTGGAATGAGTGCTTTGGCGCACGGGATTGATCGCCGTGCATCATGACGAGTCGGCCCAGGATCAGAGTAGGAATAAGCCGGACCGGAAAATGGGTCTTTTCGGCCCTTCGCTCATGGCTTGCTGTCCCGTGATTCGATATCCGCCAGCGATTCGCGTCCGCGTGCCGTCAGTTCGAAACCTTCGCCTGCTGTATGTGGCGCGATCAACCCCTTCTTGCTGAGGAAGGCGGCAACATCGCTCTCCAGCTTCGCGGGTGCAACGGTAGTAACGGCACTGGCCGCCATCGTGCGCAAGCCGTCGATGCAACGCTTGACGAACAATGTCTGCTGTCCCTTCTCAGTCAGCATGAACGCGCCATCTTTCCCGCGCGTGATGTATTTCAGGCCGATCAGTGCCTTCGCATTTCGCGCAACGCAAGCGCTTGGCCGTTCTCCCATGCGCATCTTCCTGATCTGCGCCAGCGCTTCGTATTCGTCCTTCGTCAAACTGTCGTCCATGGGGTTTTCTGCTGCATCCTTGTGTTTGCGGTTACTTTTTGCGCGTGTTGGTCCGGGCTTGTATCGGCTGCCGTGGTTGTTGAGTTGGCTTTGGCTGCTTCAGCGCCGCTGCCGTCCGCTGCCTGTGCGCGAATCACCTGCTTGATCGCTGCTTCCTCGCTCACGTCGTACATCTCGGTAATGAGCATGGTCAATTCATCGATGTAAGCTTCGTAGGTCATTGCCATGGAAGCCTACCCGAGCGACTTCAAGGTAATCATGTCCCGCGTTCATCAGCCGCCAGAAACCGTTCTTCACTTCAGCGACCCAGCCCTTGTCCTGCAACAGTGACAGGTGGTGGCGGATGACCGTGTGGTCCGAGTTCAGGCTCTTCCAAAGGCTTCCCGGGGATTGCTTCCATGAGCAGGAGTTCTCGTTTCATGGTGTTGGGAAGGTCAAAGACAAGCATTTTAGCGGAATTATCAGCATGCGCGGTTGGAGGTAGAGACGCCTGTTCTCCTCGAGGGCGATATCACTTTGCGCCCCTACTGTCTGCGGCGGCTGTGCCCCGCAGAACAGAAGCTTGCCGTAACGAGCATTCTTCCTCTGGCGGCCACAACCGGACAGTCTGACCAATCAACTACGAAAACAGCCTCCCGCAATTGGTTGATGGCAAGGGCGACCTGGCGGCTGCGGTCTCGCTCGACGGTGTCGGTATCAACATCAGCCGTGCAACTGGGCGGGCCTTCGCGGACTTGGTCATCGGGTATTGGGGAATGCTGGATTTCGCAATCCGCCCGTTGCGACGCGGTGGCAGAAAATTGAAAAGCAGTGCAGCAAAGCAGGCGAGTGCTGGAAAATTGTTTTGCGCAAGAGAATGGTAGATAATTCCTACCCATGAACGACATGACACAACTCCCCCCATTTCCTGACCGTCTCTCGGTCGATCCGCGCAGCCCTTACTACGATGAGGCTGTCCTCAAGCACGATGTTGGCATTAGGCTCGATGACAAGGAACGCACCAATGTCGAGGAATATTGCATCAGCGAAGGTTGGATCAAGGTTGCGGCCGGCAAGGCGCGTGACCGCAAGGGCAATCCGATGACGATCAAGCTAAAAGGCAAGGTCGAGCCTTTTTACCGATAGCGGCTTTATGCCTTGCGCAACATAAGAAAGAATGGAAGACACCGCCTGTGAAATGGAAGCAGGCGGTCAATAGTCCGCTATCGCTTTCGGCGAGCGTCTCAGGAACGTGCCCTCCTGAGATCTTAAATTGTCCTCCGCACACAGAACGTCGCAAACCTTCGGAAGAATCGGTTCCGGACACAACTCGTTGCTCGACAACGGCGATTTGGCCGTGACAGCTCAATCGTGTAACGACCCACTGAAAGCCTGCTCAGGTGATAGTCACCAAAGGGAATCACATGAGCATGACAATGGAACGGAGATATAGGGGCAAGGCAGGGAATTCGTTGGGACCCTGCACCAAGTTGCTGAAAACGTTCCGCTTCGGCAACGTTAATCTGCATGCAGTATGGTTGATGCGAGCGCGCAACGTAGCGAAATGTCGAACAGGCTTTAAAAGAAACTGGCTTTAAACCAAGGGCCGATCCGCTTGTCCAATTCCGGAAGTAATGCATATAGTGCTGCGAGATACTTGCTGTGTAGCAGCAAGTACCAGCACAGGTTTTGATATAGCTAATAGAGCCATGTGTGCCCTGCATTTATGGCTGCCAAGTCAGGCATGTACATGACATGCGCATCAAGATAGGAGAGAAAGGATGATCCGTACTCCAGAGCAGAGACGCATTGCGGTCCTCGCCGCTGTGGTTGCCCTTGCTTCCGGGACTGTTCACGCCCAGCGCAGTAGCGAAAATCAACGCTCTGGCGCCGAACCTCCTGCCACAGTACGAAGTGAGCAGCCGGAGAAGGCGAGCCAGAGCAAAACTCCTGAGCGAAAGGAAACGCCGCCGCCGCGGCGCGAATCCAAACAGGCTGATTGCAAGGGGCCGGCTCAGCTGTGCAAGCAAGACTCGGCGCGATAGCGTTGCGAGTCTTGCGCAGGGGCACATGTGATGCGTCTTGTTGATTCAGTGGATTTTTCCAGGAAATGAGATTGAACCTATGTTTATCAGAGACGACGCTGAAGCCGCGTTGAGTGAACTCGCCGAACATTGCGCTGAAGTGGCCGATCATTACGTCAGCAGCGCAGCGCGCATCCGGGATAGCCGACTGGCGGAGATGTTCGAAGGCCTGGCACAGAACCACGTGCAACTAGCGACGGAACTGGCCGATCATCTGCGCGGCATGGGCAGCCTTCCTCGGGCGCCGGATCCGGACAGGGAGACCGCTCTGGAATTCCTGAGTGCCATCAAGGAAACATTGTCAGGCAATACCATTTCGAGCGTTCTTGACGATCAGATCCAAAGGGAAAAACGTCTGGCTGAGGAGGCCGAAGCAGCGCTCGACAATTCCTTGCCTGAACCGGCGCGCGCTTCGGTGATGAAAGTGGCTCAGGCTGCGCGCTCGGCTCAGCATTCGCTTGCCGCCGTGCACGCGTAAGCGGAAATCACGAGGCAGCGCAAAATTTCTGCGGGACGCAAGTAGTATCGACTTGGACAGGTAGCGATTCCATTCTTCCAGCCGGATGGAAGGTTCGGCTGGAAATCCGCTAACGCCGTTCCGCCTCGATTCTCGCTCCATCGTGTCGCCAACAAGAGCTGGACACGCACCATTCGTGTTGCCGGCGAGCGACATGGTGTCTTGTCAAAACTCGCACGTTCGGTCCATGTCCAATGTCCGGACTAGTCCTGAAACGCGACAGGCCGTGGAGAAAAACTGAATCGATGACTGAACCCGTGCTAAAAAAAGCCGCTGATGCCGGACCTCGCCGGAGGCTGCAGGTCAATCCGCCTGTGTTTTTCGTCTCGGCCACGCTCATTCTTGCATTTGTGCTGTTTGGCGCGCTTTACCCCAGGCATGCCGGACGCCTGTTTGCTACGCTCCAGGCCGGAATCACGCGGGATTTTGGCTGGTTCTACATTCTGGCCGGCGCCGCTTTCCTGATCTTCGTGATCTTTCTGATGCTGAGCCGCTACGGCGACGTCAAGCTCGGGCCGGACGAGAGCGAACCCGAATACAGCTATATCTCTTGGTTTGCCATGCTGTTCAGCGCCGGCATGGGGATCGGCCTTCTCTTCTTCGGAGTTGCCGAGCCGATTCAGCACTATTCCCAACCGCCGACGGGCGAGGGCCGCACAATCGATGCCGCGCGCCAGGCCATGGTGCTCACCTTCTTTCACTGGGGCCTCCACGCCTGGGCCATCTACATCGTTATCGGACTGGCGCTGGCCTATTTCGCATTCCGCCGTGGCCTGCCGCTCACGCTTCGCTCGGCCCTGTTCCCACTGATCGGAAACAGAATCCATGGCCCGGTCGGCCACGCTATCGATATCTTCGCGGTGTTAGGCACGATGTTCGGCGTCGCAACCTCGCTGGGCTTCGGTGTGCTGCAGGTCAATGCCGGCTTCAACTATCTGTTCGGGCTGCCGGTCAGCGCGCCGATCCAGCTTCTTCTGATCGCCGTGATCACCGGGATGGCCACTTTGTCGGCCGGCATCGGCCTCGACAAGGGCGTGAAGCGGTTGTCGGAGCTCAACATCATCCTGGCGATTGCACTGCTTGCCTTCGTACTGGCGACGGGATCGACCGTCTTCCTGCTGCAGGCGTTCCTCCAGAACATCGGTGCCTATCTGGGGGCGGTCGTTCAGCGCACGTTCCGGATGTACGCCTATGAACCGAACGCCTGGCTGGGAAAATGGACGCTGTTCTACTGGGGCTGGTGGATCTCCTGGTCACCCTTCGTCGGCATGTTCATCGCACGCATATCGCGCGGGCGCACTATCCGTGAATTCGTTACCGGCGTGCTGCTGGTGCCGGTGCTCTTCACTTTTCTGTGGATGACCGTGTTCGGCAATACGGCCATTGCACTCGACTTGCGAGGCACCGCGCCGATTGTCGAGATGGTATCCGACAACCTTCCGGTGGCGCTGTTTGAAGTCCTGGAGCAACTGCCTTTTTCCGCGCTGGCATCCGGCATTGCCACGCTGCTCGTCATCACCTTCTTCGTGACCTCGGCGGATTCCGGAGCATTGGTGATCGACATGATCACCTCGGGTGCGGCGCCGAATCCGCCGGTGTGGCAGCGCATCTTCTGGGCAATCTGTGCCGGTGTCGTGGCGGCTGTGCTGCTCGTGGCCGGCGGATTGCAGGCGCTCCAGACGGCCGCGCTTGTCAGCGCGCTGCCGTTTGCCGTGATGATGCTGTTCATCTGTTACGGACTGCTGCGCGCCTTGCAGACGGAAACGGCGAGTTCGACGATCGACCTCTCGATTGCTGCAGACGCTCCTCCGGTTTCGGCTCGCATGAGCTGGCAGCAGCGGCTGGCCAGCATCACGCATTTCCACGACAGGCATGAAATCGCGGCATTCCTCACCGGCACCGCTCAGCCTGCGCTGGAGGCAGTGGCCGTGCAGATGCAGGAAAGCGGCCTCACACCGATGTCCACGCAGGATGAGGATCATCTCGATCTAAGCGTGCCGCACGGTGATTACGGCTTGTTCCGATACACGATCCGTGCACGGAGCTTCCGCGCGCCAAGTTTTGCCTGGGCCGAGACAGACGCGGATGCCGCGGAAGGCCGGCACTATCGCGCGATCGCCTACAGCTCCGAAGGAGATCAGCCGCACGACGTGACAGGTTACAGCCGCGACCAGCTGATCAACGATCTTCTTAACCGCTACGCACGATTCCGCCATGCGCGGCGGCTTGCCTGAACAAGAGGAAATGGCCATGCCCCTGATTACGCAACTGCACCTCGATCACGCCCAAACCCTGTTTCTCAGCGAACGCTCTCGCCGTGAAGGAATACGCGGAAGCCTCAGCACGCCGGTGGCGGCAATTTCCTTCGCGGTCTTTGCATTCAGCAGCCTCTCGGTCGAGGTCGATCCGAACCGCTGGCGCCAGCTGCCGACGCTGCTCATCCTGCTGCTCGGGGCCGCTTCGGCAATCGCGCTGCTCGCCTCGGCCTGGCAGGTGCTGATGGCGGAATGGCTGTTCGTCTATCACGAGCCGCCCCGCCTTGTCGATTTGATAGATGATGCGGCGGAAAGGGGAGACGAGGAGAGTCGGGAGGCACACGTCCGGGCTATTCTTGCCGCCAGCTATGCGGTCGCGTATGAGCAGTATCTGAAGGGTAACGCGATCAGTGCGCGCCGCAGGACCTGGGCTTTGCGACTCATTCTGCTGTCGCTTCTTCTCCAGGCACTGGCGTTTGTCGTCCTGCCCTTTCACCGGGCGGGATGGTGACGATGCGTATTCTGGACAATTTTCTGACGAGGCGGCGCGATCAGCCGCGCTTCTCCTCTCTGGCCCCTCACGTCCGGCAACGGCTGACGCTGGCGTGCCGTGAGCTGAGCGATGCAGAGCAGTCACTTGCCGGGCGCCTGGGCCTGCCGCGGCCGCCCCGGCTTTTGATGGTGGATGAGGAAGAAGCTGTGATACTTACCCCGAGCGACCGCGCCGATATGGTATGACCGTCGATCACCAGGGCCAGTACCGCCCAGGGATCTCGGCCAATCCATACCCGACACAGATCCATCCCCTACCGTTCATTCGGCGCTCCAGCCACCGATGGCAAGGCTCGCATTCTTCTTCCATCGTCATGCTCATGTGATTCCTTTCGCAATTATCAACTGAGCAGCGTTTCAATGGGCATTGCAAATTTATCAGTAAGAGTTGTCGTGGAAATGCGCGCCAGTCCGGTGCCAGGCAACCGTCTGAATGCGCAATCGCATCATCCCATGCTCGGAATGATGCGTTGCCCGATGACGCTTTCTACCGCCATCGCGATCCGTAAAAGCCGCTGATCAGCGCCCGGTTCAGCGAACAAGGTAATTCCAAACGGCGTGCCGGAAAGATCGTGCCCTGCAGGTATTGCGATCACAGGGGCTCCCGCCTTCCCCGTGCATTTGGCAGCGACAGTCATCGGTACCATAAGGACGTCCGCGCCTCCAGCCGCGAGCGCCCCGGATATTCCACCCAAAGTGCTTAGAGCGACATCGCGGCGCCGGTCATTGATGTACTGAAGCGAGTCGATGCCTGCTGCGGCATTTGCGGCTTCCATCAAGCTTTGCCCGTAAGGAATCGCCTCCGGATACGTGTTATTCCAGTCGATCAATTCCTGCAGGCTGCTGAACCCGCAAGGACGAAGGGACCCAAGCAAGTCGTTCAGGCTGGCCTTGAATTCCGTCCGGAATACGGACGAGCGAACCTCGTGAAGTTGTTCGGCGCTTGGGAAATCACATGGATCAACGATCGTTGCGCCGGCACCCGCCAACGCTGTGAGCACACGCTCCAGAGCGGGGCCGCGTTCGGAATTTAATACCAAGTCCGCCGCAAAGCGTCGCGGTACACCAATCCTTATCCCGCGCAGCGTGCCTGCCGCTTCGTTGTCTTCGGCAATGGGGAAAAAACCGAGGGTTGCGGTGTCGCGCATATCTGCGCCGC
The DNA here is from genome assembly GCF_035916955.1 of Noviherbaspirillum album. Classification (NCBI taxonomy): domain Bacteria; kingdom Pseudomonadati; phylum Pseudomonadota; class Betaproteobacteria; order Burkholderiales; family Oxalobacteraceae; genus Noviherbaspirillum; species Noviherbaspirillum album. The sequence continues at coordinate 75,886 of NZ_JAWIIV010000021.1, forward strand.
TAATCGTTTGCAGCACCAGCGCGGCATCGTCAACGCAGACCGTCAATGCGCCCGGGCTATCCTGGCTTGGAACAAGCGGGACAATACCATGGCGGCTAACGCGCCCGACCGTTGGCTTGAACCCTACTATTGAGGAAAACACAGCTGGTGTCTGCACTGAATTCTGGGTTTCCGTACCAATCGCGAATGCGCAGAACCTTGCAGCCACCGCAGCGGCCGAGCCGACGCTTGAGCCTTGCCCGCGGTCATAGCGCATTCCATGGGGATTACGCACCACACCTCCGGCGCCGCTGTATTCGGCTGGCATGACGTCGGAGACAAAGTCGGCAAATTCCGTCATGTTGGTTTTTCCCAGCAAAACCGCGCCGGCGTCGAGCAGCTTGCCGATCAATGTGGCTTGGTAAGAGGGCACGAATTCCGCCAGTGCCTTCGACCCGGCCGCAGCAGTCGCACCATCGGCCGTAAAAATATTGTCCTTCACAAGGAAAGGCACGCCGTGCAACGCTCCCCGGCTCCTGCCCGTAGAGATCTCGTGGTCAGCCGCTTCGGCCAGCTGTAGCGCAATAGGCGATATGGTGCGCACCGCATTGATGCCGTTCGCACCTTCATCGAACTGCTTGATACGGTTTAGATAGAAACGCGTTGCCTGCACGGAGGTAAGCTTGCCCGCGGCAATGGCCGTGCCGATTGCACGGGCCGATTCAGTAAGGAGAAATGTTGAGATGTCCATAGAGTCGCACCAGGTTCGTTCGAGGGTGATACGGGGTGACCGAATTAAAAACCTATTAATTGGATGAGTTGGCCGTTCGGCTCCAAAAGCATTCATTTAAATGTTTGCACAGATAAGCGGGGCGAGATACGCAGGAAATGGCGGGCAAGTTTGAAGTCACCTTAAATTGCGAGGGGCGTTCCATCCATGTCGGCATCTTGAAGCTGATCTTGAAGCTGATCTTGAAGCTGGATAGAAACGATGCCTCAAGACGGACGCTCCACGTCTGCTGCTCTGGCATCTCTGACTTCAACCGGACGGCCTTCGGAACGTGATTGAAAAACCCCTGCAGTGACATCCATGTCGAAATGTCTGCCATTCCTCGAAACACCTTGACCGTCCGGTGCGCGCTGTGCGGTTGCCAAATCGATGAACTGAAAATCTAGCGAGCCTGAAGAACGGTTGTAATGGCAAGCGATCGCATGAGTGTCTTGGTGACAGGCGTCCTCTCGCAAATGTCGGCAAGACGCTGTCGCTTTTCCTCGTCAATCGCCGCGCCTATACGGACTGTCCGAGTGATGTGCTCCGCACCATCGGAATCCCTGAAAAACTCCAGGTCAACTTCGATGCGACCGAGTTTCCATTCTTTCCTGTCGCCATACATTCGCAGCGTCAGGGAAGTGCAGGCAGCCAACGACGCCAGCAATAATTCATAGGGTGCAGGGCCCGTATCGGTTCCACCTTGAGCGACCGGTTCATCCGCTTTCAGTTCGTGATGCCGCGCGCTTAAAATCTGCCGATACCCGCTGTCGGAATATGAGTGAACTGTTGCCAATTGATACCTCCAAGAAGTGAGTGTGATGATGTGTGCTACGACAGTGGCATTTCACCAGGATGATGCAGCACTTGCCTGTCCAGGACTTTAGCCATTGCCTCGGCCAGATCGCGCGCTTTCAGCGGCTTCTTAAGTACCAGATCAGCTTGAGAGTTGATGCCTGCCTGCTGCAACGATTCATCAATATAGCCACTGATCAGGATTACCGGTAACCGGGGAACGACCTTGCGTGCCTCCTGTATCAAGACGGCCCCTGACATAACGGGCATGCGCCCATCGGTGATGAGCACGTCGAAGTTGCCAGGATCAGCTCGAAACGCTTGCAGAGCCATCGTGCTGGAAGTAAAGCTGTAGACGGCATATCCGAGATCGGACAGGATTTCGGCATTCAGAAGAAGCAGGGCTTCATGGTCGTCAATGATAAGTACTCGTTATAGGCTTGCCTTGCCTGCTTTCCCTGCTTCCCTTGCTTTTCCAGGGCGGCATAGGGTGCCGGCATACGCCGCAGCGAACGCCATGCGAGCTGTAGTTGCTCGCCAGGTCGCTGTTTAGTCGTGCCGTCGATGCAGCGCGTTCGCCAGCGCCTAATGATGCTCCTGAATGACAAACGGCCCAGCCGAAAATTCGACCAGGCCGTCAAGCTTTGCCTCAGCGTTATATCGTCCGAGTCCTTAGCTGAACTGCATTAGTGCATGAAGCAGGCCTTTTCATTGTCCTGTACTTGGCTGATTACAGGATATGAAACCGAGAGGCGACGGATCATGATCTACTTATTTCACCCTCTGCTTCTCGAGTTTCCGTGCCAGCGTGCGGCGATGCATGCCGAGCCGCCTCGCGGCTTCGGATATATTGAAATCCGTTTCAGCCAATACTTCGTGAATTCTTTCCCATTCCAACGTCTTGATGGACGTGGAACGGTTAGTCAGCTCGACGTCGCTTGCACCTGCGATATGTCCGAACGCCGCTTCGATGTCGTCAGTGTTTGATGGTTTTGCCAGGTATTGGCAGGCCCCTAGCTTAATCGCCTCAACCGCGGTGTTGATGCTGGCAAAACCCGTAAGCACCACGATCAGCATGTCAGGGTTATGCTGGTGAAGCAATTGCACGCAGGACAACCCAGACGTATTGCCTTCCAGCTTAAGGTCGACCACCGCATGCGTAGGAGTGTGTTGCTGCAGTACCGCCTCCACGTCATCGCGGTGCGTTGCATGCAATACCTTGTATTGCCGCCGTTCGAATGACCGGCCAAGAGTGCGTGCGAAAGCCGCGTCATCTTCTACGATCAATAGCAGGTGCTCAGTTGACATTTCCCTTTTCCTCTTCGTAGACGATCGACGCAAGCGGAAGCATTAATGAAACCAGGGCACCGCCTTCCGGCCGGTTGCGCGCGCTGACCGTACCGCCAAGCGTGCGAGCCACGTTAACCACCAGAAAGAGACCGAGGCCGCCACCCGGATGCCCCTTGCTGGACTGGTATGGCTTGCCCAGCTGCGACAGCATTGCCGGCGGAAAGCCGGCTCCGGCATCCGCTATGTCCAGCTGCAGGGTATTACCGTCACGGGCGGCTTCGAAGCTGACCCACTGCGGCGAGGCATCGGCGGCATTATCGAGTACATTGAAAATCATTTGCTTGAGCGTCGAATCGAAGACGACAGGCAAGTCCTGCTTTATCTGGTTCCTGTACACGAATGACACCGCCGGCCGACCGGTTTGCCATTCCTTTGCAAGCTCATCCAGAAATGTATTGATGGTGGTCCTTGCCGACGACTCTCCGCGCGCTTCCCCCGCGGATAACAGAATACCGCTCACGATCTTCTTGCAGCGCTGCAGCTGTGCCTGCATTTCGCGGATTTCATCAAGCAGCTCGGCATCGCGTGCAAACTGCGGCATGCGTTTCCAGTCTCCGAGAATCACCGACATCGTGGCAAGCGGTGTGCCGAGTTCATGAGCGGCACCCGAAGCCAGCAATCCCATCCGCACTATATGTTCCTCCTCCACCGCACGTTGCCGGAGGGCGGCCAGTTGCCCATCCGCCGCCCGCACGTTCTGGCTGATGCGCGTGATGAAAAAGACAAGCAATACCGCGTTGAGCATGAAACAGAGCAGCATGCCTTGCACATACAGGCTGAAGAAGCCTTCTTGCCCCTCGGGGAGTTCCAGTGGCTTGGAAAGCACGGCCAACCCTGAAAGGCAAGCGCCGGTGATGACAACGAAGAGCCACGTTGTCCATGTCTCAAGAAGCACGGCGCAGAGAATGACCTGCAACAGATAGAGAAACGCGAAAGGATTGCTTGCGCCACCGCTGAAGTACAACTGGGCGGTCAGGCTCGCCACATCGACCAGCAGCGCAAAGAACAGTTCGCTATTGGTGACGACCCGCTGCTCATGCCAGCGGAGATGGCTGCCGATATTGAATGCGATAAGACAGGCCAATACTGCAACCATCTGCGGAAGAGGAAGCGGGATTCCATATCCGAGGGATACCACGGAGATCGTCGTGACCTGACCGACTACGGCGAGCCAGCGCAAATGGATGAGCTGCAGCATGTTGGTATGGCCTGCCGCATTCTCGACCGCCGAGGAGACCCAGCGCTCCTTGAGCCTTTCGTGTATTGCCAGCGTTTCGGGCTTGTTTTGCATTTCGGGTTCCATTCGACAGGCTAGCCTGCATCACTACGCCGCGACTTGCGCTCCTCTCTTGCTGCCCAGAGGAATCCGCCCGCCACCATCAAGGCAAGAGCATACCAAGTAAGCGCATAGACCAAATGATTGTTCTGAAACGAAATGACGGTCAGGCCCCCCACCGGCTGAACAGTAGGAACAGCGTGAACAGATGGGCCGGACGATACACGCGAAGCGCTTGCCTTGTCGGCATCAATGAAATATGGAGCGACACCGGACAGGCCATGGGCCGCAGCGAGGGCTTTTATGTCCCGCGAATACCAGCGGCCGGCGTCTGGTGCGTTCTTGCGCAGAAATCCGCCTCCAGGTTCGGATACGCGCAGCAGGCCGACGATCCGGACCCGCTCGCAATTGTCGGTGGCGGGTTGCCGGCAGTCGTTGTCAACAGCGGTTTCGCGCTCAATGATCTTGTCGGCAATTTCGCTTGTGGCAAACCCGCGATTGATGAAAACGATATTGCCGTCAGCGTCGCGCAACGGCGTCAGCAGCCAATAGCCGCTGCCGAGTTCGGTAAGGGCCTGGACCTTGGTGGTGAACCGATAGAGAAATGTGCCGCTGACTTCGACATGCCGGTATTCATCGCTGTCGGCAGTGATCTGCATCCAGCGATCAGGTCCGGGTGCGGTAACCGGAGCGGCATGTACGCGCTGCTCGACGCGCTCGATAAGAGCCTGTTTCCATTGCAGGCGGTAAAGCTGCCAGGTGCCCAGGCCCAACAGGGCGACGAAGGTGAACAGCGCGCATATCGTCAGAGCCAGCTTGAACGCAAACGAACGCGAGCGCGGTCCGGTCCTCCCTGAGACCGGGTTACGCCCGCGTTCGGATCCATTAATCATGGCATGCTATGCGTCGAATGGGTGCCGCCGGGAGACATGCCCGGCATCATGTTGTGATTCAGGTGGTACATCACCCAAATTGAGCCGGCAAACATGATCACTACAAGAACGACTGTAAAGATCAGCGCCAGCATGTTCCAGCCGCCCTCAGACTTGGTGTTCATGTGCAGGAAGTAAATCATGTGCACGACAACCTGGACCGCTGCGAACCCCAGAATGACAAGGGCTGTGGTGCTTGAATCCTCGATCACGTTGCCCATGACCAGCCAGAATGGAATGGCGGTGAGGATGACCGACAGGATGAAGCCGATGGCATAGCTTTTCAGGCTGCCATGGTCGGCGTGCTCGTCGTGATGATCATGATGATTGTCGTGGCCGTGTCCGCCGTGATTGCCGGCATGCGCAGTTGTCATGTGATGCTCGCTCATGGCAAGACTCCCATCAGGTAAACAAAGGTAAAGACACCGATCCAGATGACATCGAGGAAATGCCAGAACATCGACAGGCACATCAGCCGGCGGTTGTTCTCCGGAATCAGTCCGTGACGCTTAAGCTGGAACATGAGCGTGACGAGCCAGATGGTGCCGAAGGCGACGTGCAGGCCGTGCGTTCCCACGAGCGCAAAGAACGCTGTCAGGAACCCGCTGCGCTGCGGGCCGGCGCCCTGGTGCAGAAGGTGGTTAAACTCGTAGAGCTCGAGCGAGAGGAATCCCAGGCCGAGCAGGCCGGTGATGCCAAGCCATACCAGCGTCGAGCGCAGGTGCTTGCGTTGCGACGCCAGCATGGCGAAGCCGTAGGTGATGGACGACAGCAGCAGCAATGCCGTATTCATCGCCACCAGCGGCAGGTCGAACAATTCGGCACCCGACGGACCGCCTGCATAATTGCGCCCCAGCACCGCATACGCGGCGAACAGGCAGGCAAAGATCAGGCAGTCGCTCATCAGGTAGATCCAGAACCCCAGCAGGGTGCCGTTTTGCGGATGGTGCTCCTCCACATGGAAGCGCGAGCTTGGATCGGCGCTCAGTGCATCGACGGTATTGGCAGTGATTTCAGACATGGCTTTCCAACAAGCGGGTGCGAGCTGTCTCGGTGCGGATGACGTCCGCCGCCGGGATGTAGTAGTCGCGTTTGTAATTGAAGGTATGGACGATGATGGCGGCCATCATTGCAACGAAGCCGAGGCCGGCGAGCAGCCACATCTGCCAGACCAGGGCGAAGCCGATCACGCCGCTGAGCGCTGCGATGATGAAGCCCGCAGCCGTGTTCTTCGGCATGTGGATCGGGACGAAGCCGTGCTGCGGACGGGTATAGCGCTGCTTCTTCATGTCGGCCCAGCTGTCGTTGTCATACACGCGCGGCGTGAACGCAAAGTTGTAGTCGGGCGGCGGAGAGGAAGTGGCCCACTCCAGCGTGCGGCCGTCCCACGGGTCGCCGGTCACGTCGCGCAGCGCATGGCGGCGCTTGAAGCTGACATAGAACTGCACCAGCATGGCGGCAATGCCGAAGGCGATCAGCACGGCCCCCAGGGCGGCGATCTGGAACCAGATCTGCAGCGACGGATCCTCGAAGTGGCTCATGCGGCGGGTCACGCCCATCAGGCCGAGCACGTACAGCGGCATGAAGGCGAGGTAGAAGCCGATCACCCAGTTCCAGAACGACACCTTGCCCCAGAACACGTCCAGCTTGTAACCGAAGGCTTTCGGGAACCAGTAGTTGATGCCGGCAAACAGGCCGAACAGCACGCCGCCGATGATCACGTTATGGAAGTGCGCGATCAGGAACAGGCTGTTGTGCAGCACGAAGTCGGCAGGCGGAACCGCCAGCAGCACGCCGGTCATGCCGCCGATCACGAAGGTGATCATGAAGGCAACGGTCCACATCATCGGCAGCTCGAAACGGATGCGGCCGCGGTACATGGTGAACAGCCAGTTGAAGATCTTCGCGCCGGTCGGGATCGAAATGATCATCGTCGTGATGCCGAAGAACGAATTGACGCTCGCCCCGGAACCCATGGTGAAGAAGTGGTGCAGCCATACCAGGTAGGACAGGATGGTGATCACGACGGTCGCATATACCATGGAGGTATAACCGAACAGGCGCTTGCTGGAGAACGTGGACACCACTTCGGAGAAGACGCCGAACAGCGGCAGGATCAGGATGTAAACCTCCGGATGGCCCCAGATCCAGATCAGGTTCACGTACAGCATCGAGTTGCCGCCGAGGTCGTTGGTGAAGAAGTTGGCACCGAACATGCGGTCCAGCGACAGCATGGCGAGTACCGCGGTCAGCACCGGGAAGGAGGCAACGATCAGCACGTTGGTGCACAGCGAGGTCCAGGTGAACACCGGCATCTTCATCATGGTCATGCCGGGCGCGCGCATCTTGACGATGGTGACGATCAGGTTGACGCCCGACAGCAGCGTACCCACGCCTGCTATTTGCAGCGCCCAGATGTAATAGTCGACACCGACGCTCGGGCTCGCAAGGATGCCCGACAGCGGCGGATACGCAAGCCAGCCGGTGGTGGCGAATTCGCCGACGAACAGCGATACCATGATCAGCACTGCGCCGACGGTGGTCATCCAGAAGCTGAAGTTGTTCAGGAAAGGGAAGGCGACGTCGCGCGCGCCGATCTGCAGCGGCACGACATAGTTCATCAGGCCGGTCACCAGCGGCATCGCCACGAAGAAGATCATGATCACGCCGTGGGCGGTGAAGATCTGGTCGTAGTGATGCGGCGGCAGGAAGCCGGCGTTGTCGCCGAAGGCGATGGCTTGCTGGGCGCGCATCATCAGCGCGTCGGCGAAGCCGCGCAGCAGCATCACCAGGCCCAGGATCATGTACATGATGCCGATCTTCTTGTGGTCGATGCTGGTGATCCAGTCACGCCACAACGGCCCCCACCATCCCATCTTCGTCACCGTGCCGACAATGGCAATACCGCCCACCGCCACCATGATGAAGGTGACGAGCAGGATGGGGTCATGCAGTGGAATCGATTCCCAGCTCAGACGGCCGAAAATCAACTTCGTCAGGTCAAATTGGTCTTGCATCATTGTTACTCTTTATGATGATGTGCATGCGCGCCGGCTGCGGCGCCACTGTGGGCGTCGGCATGGACGGCAGGCTGTGCGGTCTTTGCTTCGTTGGATTCCTTGCGCTTGGCGTTGGCTGCGGCCCGGTTGCGCTCGGCGTCGGCGGCCATCTGGTCCTTCATGCAGACCGTGTCCGGCGCAACACAGCGATTGACGATGGCGTCGTACAGGTCGGCGTCGACCGCGCCGTAGCGGCGGACCGGATCGCGTTCGCTGGGCTTTTCCAGTTCCAGGTATTCGGCACGCTTGAGTGCGCCGCCGCCGGCCTTGGTTTTCTGCACCCAGCTGTCGAAGTCGGCATTGCTGACGCCGTGATACTTGAAGCGCATGTGCGAGAAGCCGGCGCCGCTGTAATTGGCGGAAAAGCCTTCATATACGCCAGGCTTGTTGATGACGGCATGTAGCGTGGTGGCCATGCCGGGCATCGCGTAGATCTGGCCTGCCAGCGCCGGGATATAGAACGAATTCATCACGGTGGATGCGGTGATCTTGAAGCGAATCGGCACATCGACCGGCGTCACCAGTTCGTTGATGGTGGCAACGCCTTGCTCCGGATAAATGAACAGCCATTTCCAGTCAAGCGCCACGACCTGCACCTCAAGGTGCTTGACGCCTGCGGGAATGGGGCGTTCGGCATCGAGACGCTGCAGCGGGCGATACGGGTCCAGCAGGTGGGTGCTGATCCAGGTCAGCAGGCCGAGCGCGATGATGATGAGCAGCGGGGCGCCCCAGATCACCAGCTCGAGCTTGGTCGAGTGGTCCCACTCGGGATCGTATTTTGCAGAGGTATTGCCCTTGCGATAACGCCATGCGAAGAGGATGGTCAGCACGATCACCGGGACGATGATCAGCAGCATGAGCATGGTGGAAATGAAAATCAGCCTTCCCTGCTGGGCGGCGATGTCACCCGAAGGATTCATCACCACAGTGTCGCAGCCGGCGAGCAACACTATAGGCAGAAGAAGCAATAGTCGACGTGCAGTTAGCAGATGCATCTGGGAAAGTCAAGAACGTGGATCAAGATTGTGCTACTCTACTTTGGCAGGGCGGAATTTACGATTGGACATTTTGTCCTACTGTCGTTTCCGTATCTGAATATGCATCCCGCACGGACGGAATCAAGCGGTAATTCAGACAGTAAAAGAGAAGAGAGACGATATTCATGGCAACAACCACTTCTTATTCCCTCCCCTCCAGCGATGCCCGTCCGGGCTCGGGTTCAAGCAGCAGTAGCAATTCCAACAGCGCACGTCATATCAATGCCAGAGACGGGCATATCGCCCCGGGCGAAATCGCCATCGGCGTGGTGATCGGGCGCGCTTCCGAGTATTTCGATTTCTTCGTCTATGCGATGGCATCCGTGCTGGTGTTTCCAGCCGTATTCTTTCCATTCGCTGATGCATTGCAGGGAACGCTGTATTCCTTCGTGATTTTCGCGTTCGCTTTCATTGCGCGCCCGTTCGGCACGATTGCCTTCATGGCAATCCAGAAGAATTTCAGCCGTGAGTTGAAGCTGATGTTGGCCCTGCTGCTGCTCGGCGTATCCACGGCAGGCATCGCCTTCCTTCCCACCTACGAACATCTGGGCATGGCTTCCATCGTGCTGCTGTCGCTGCTGCGCATCGGGCAGGGCGTGGCGCTCGGCGGCTCGTGGGATGGCTTGCCTTCGCTGCTTGCGCTCAGTGCTCCCCAGCATCGCCGGGGCTGGTACGCGATGCTCGGCCAGCTTGGTGCGCCGGTCGGTTTCATCGTTGCCGGAAGTTTGTTCTCCTATCTGCTGTATGCGCTGTCGGCCGAGGATTTCCTTGCATGGGGCTGGCGCTATCCGTTCTACGTCGCGTTCGCGATCAACGTGGTTGCCTTGTTTGCGCGTCTGCGCCTGGTCTCCACTGCTGAATATTCCCGCCTCCTGGACGAGCGCGAACTCGAGCCGACCAACGTCGTAGAGATGACGCGCTCGCAGGGTCGCAACCTTCTTATCGGCGCACTGGCGGCGCTGGCCAGCTATGCGTTGTTTCACCTGGTGACCGTGTTTCCGCTGTCATGGATCAGCCTGTATTCACTGCGCTCGGTCAGCGAATTCCTGGTGGTGCAGATAATAGGCGCGGCACTGGCGGCGGTCGGCGTGGTGGTTTCCGGCCTGGTGGCGGACCGCTTCGGCCGGCGTACCACGCTCGGGACGCTGGCCTGCCTGATCGCGGTCTTCAGCGGTTTTGTCCCGATGCTCATGAATGGCGGCGAGACGGGTCAGAACATCTTCCTGATCCTGGGCTTCATCCTGCTGGGCTTGTCCTATGGACAAGCCGCGGGCGCGGTCACCGCGAATTTCCCGGCGAAGTACCGCTATACCGGCGCGGCCCTGACCTCGGATCTCGCCTGGCTGGCCGGCGCAGGCTTTGCGCCGCTGGTGGCGCTGGGATTGTCCGCGCATTTCGGCCTGGCCTACGTCAGCATCTATCTGCTGTCCGGCGCGGCATGCTCGCTTGCCGCGCTCAGCCTGAACCGGGCGCTGGAAATCCGCGATTAATCAATTAAGCGATTAAGCGATTAAGCAGTAGCGATGCGGTTCACTTTCGCATCGCTACTGCCGTTCAAACCCGCAGTAGCAGGATGCGGGAATACTGCCTGCGACTCCTTAAGCCTTACTCCCCTTGCCTTAATTCGTGCAGAGCGTCGGACGAGGTTGCCTGCTGCCCAGCAGGATCGCCGTGAGCACCAGCGACAATCCCATGACGCTGGCGCCGGCATAGCCGAGGTTGGCGATGCCCAGATGGTCGATGACCGATCCTCCCAGAATCGCACCCAGGCCGATGCCGAGATTGGCGCCGGAAATATTGAGTGACGCGGCAAACGCCGCGGCCTGCGGTGCGGCCTTCATCACACGCACATGGCTGACCATGAACAGCGCGGCCTGCGCCATGCCCCAGATGCCGAGCACCAGGGCCAATGCGGCGTGGGTATGGATGCTGGCACTCAGCGCGAGCATTGCGACGGCGATCATTCCGCAGAAGAGCAGGGAAGCCTGCAGCGGCGACCTGTCCACGATGCGCGCGCCGAGATGGTTGCCGACCAGGCCGACGACGCCGAATGCCATCAGCGTCCACCCGACCAACTGGCCGCTGAAGCCGGCGAGACGCTCCAGCACATCCGCGAGGTAGGTATAGGCGGTAAACATGCCGGTGAACACCAGGACCGACAGCAGCACATGGCCAAGCATGACCGGATCGCGCAGGATGATCAGCTGGCTCCTCAACGACGCGTCGCTGGTCCTGGCGGCCAGCTGCGGGAAAAAGAATTGCAGCATCAGGGCCTTGAGGAAGGACACCGCAGCCACGACGCCGAAGGCGCTGCGCCAGCCATAGGCGTCGGCAATCAGCGTACCGATCGGAATGCCGAATACCGTGGCGCAGATAATGCCGAAGGTGATCACCGAGATCGCCTTGCCCGCCTTCTCCGGACCGACGATATCAACCGCGGTCGCGCTGGCGAGCGACCAGTACACCGGCAAGGCAAGCGCCGGGACAAACCGGGCAACAGCCATGACGCCGACATTCGGCGCAAATGCTGCGAGCAGATTGGCAAAGCCCAGCAGCACGAGCGTGCCCACAAAAATGGTCTTGCGCCTGGTCTTGCTCATGACCATGGTCAGCAACGGCCCTGCTGCGGCGACGGTGAAGGCGAACAGCGTCACCAGGAGCCCGGCTTGCGACACGCTGATCCCCAGATCTCGCGCCAGGCCCGGCAGCAGGCCCACGATCAGAAATTCCGTGGTCAGCACGGTAAAGCCTGCGCCGGACAAGAGAAAAATCGGAAAAAACATTAAATGCTCCAGTATTTTGAGGTGAAATGCCAATGCCGCCGCGCGCCGCTGGAAACGGAGCAGTGCAGGCTAGGGCAGGGCGTATTGGTCGCCGTGCGCTTTACCGCCTAGGGATGGGCCGATCATATTGAACAATGCTGTTTCAATAAATGCATCCATAGCGATTTCACCGTTCACAGGACTGAACAGTAGCTGCGCAGAAAAATGGAGGCTGCGATAGCGCCGTGCCATGAAATCAGTTTTGCGACTTGGTTTGTGATAGCGCTACCATATCCGGCTTCGGTATAATCCCGTTCATGACAAGCACTCCCTTTCCTGCCGATAAACCGAATCGTCCCGAGCGGCGCGGACGCCGCGGCGCAGGCGGCATTACCTTGCGCGACGTGGCCAAGCTGGCGGGCGTGGCGCCCATAACTGCTTCGCGCGCGTTGAACAAGCCGGATGCCGTTTCCCCGGAAGTATTGCGCAAGGTGCGGGAAGCGGTCGAACGCACCGGCTATGTGCCCAACATGCTGGCCGGCGGACTGGCTTCGAGCAAGAGCCGGCTGGTCGCTGCCGTGGTCCCGACCATCGCCGGCCCCGTCTTCCAGGAGACCGTGCAGTCCCTGACCGAGGCGCTTGCCGAGCATGGCTACCAGCTGATGCTGGGCCAGAGCGGCTACCAGAATTCACGCGAAGATGCGCTGCTGGAAACCATCATCGGCCGCCGGCCGGACGGCGTCGTGCTGACCGGCATCATGCGTTCCGCCGATGGCCGGCGCCGGCTGCTGGCCAGCGGCATCCCTGTGGTGGAGACATGGGACTTGACGCCGACACCGATCGACATGCTGGTCGGTTTTTCCCACGAACAGATCGGCGCCGCCGTCGCGGAATTTCTTCAAGGGAAGGGGCGCCGGCGCGTCGGCTCCATCCACGGCAACGACGAGCGGGCGGTGCGCCGCCACCGGGCGTTTTCCGAGTCGGCCCGCAGGCTCGGCATCTGCGCGCAAGATCAGGACATGGCGCCGCACGCCGTGGTGGCCGCGCCCACCACGCTTGGCAGCGGACGCACCGCGCTGCGCGAACTGCTTGAGCGGCATCCGGATACCGATGCCGTGTTCTGCAGCTCCGACGTTCTGGCCCTGGGCGTACTCACCGAGGCGCAGGCAATCGGCATCAAGGTGCCGCAACAGCTGGCCGTGATCGGTTTCGGCGACTTCACCTATGCGCGCGACCTGCACCCGGCGCTGACCACGGTCAGGATCGACGGCACCGGCATAGGCCGCAAGGCTGCGCAGTTCATCATCGAGCGTGCCGGCGGCCGGCCGGTCGCGGACCCCATTCACGATATCGGCTTTACCATCATCGAGCGCGATAGCGCATAAGGCAGCAGAGAAGACAACAGACGTGTCCGGGGAACGTCGGCGGTCCGGTACCACGTGCGGCATGCTTCTTATTTCCTGTTGGACTTGTCCCGGATATCGGTCCAAAAAATCCCGATGAAATGATTGACATCTAAATTTGGTACCGCTACCATTTGCTCCATCTGATTTGGTAGCGGTACCATTTGGCATTCGATACATCAACCCGTACAACGTGCGCCAGCATCTCCTCAAGAAAGGTAAGTCATGCATCCTCAAGAACTGAAACGCGTCCTCGAAAGCGGCCTGCTGTCTTTCCCCCTGACCGATTTCGACGCCAACCTCCAGTTCAGCCCCGGTCCTTATGCCGAGCGCCTGGAATGGTTGATGCCGTATGGCGCATCGGCCCTGTTTGCCGCCGGCGGCACCGGCGAATTTTTTTCGCTCGAGCCGGGAGAGTATTCCGCCGTGGTCAAGACCGCGGTCGAGACCTGCCGCGGCCGCATGCCGATCATCGCCGGCGCAGGCGGCGGCACCACACTGGCCATCAAGTATGCCCAGGAGGCCGAACGGCTCGGCGCGCAGGGCGTGCTGCTGCTGCCGCATTACCTGACCGAAGCCAGCCAGGAAGGATTGGTTGCTCATGTTGAAGCCGTCTGCCGCAGCGTCAAGTTCGGCGTCATCGTGTACAACCGCGGCGCCTGCCGCCTCACGCCCGAGTCGCTGCTGAAACTGGCCGACCGCTGCCCCAACCTGATCGGCTTCAAGGACGGCGTCGGCGACATCGAGGCCATGGTCGCCATCCGCGTGCAGCTGGGCGACCGCTTCGCCTATCTCGGCGGCCTGCCCACCGCCGAGGTGTTCGCCGGCGCCTACAAGGCAATGGGCTGTCCGGTCTATTCGTCGGCCGTGTTCAACTTCATTCCGAAGACGGCCATCGAGTTCTACAACGCGCATGCCGCGGACGATACCGAAACCACCACTCGCCTGATCCGCGACTTTTTCCTGCCGTACCTGGAGCTGCGCAATCGCGGCCAGGGTTACGCGGTCAGCATCGTCAAGGCCGGCGCCACCATCATCGGCCACGGGGCAGGCCCGGTTCGTCCGCCGCTGTCCGATCTGAAGCCCGGAGAAGTCGAAGAGCTGCGCGCATTGATGGCCAAGCTTGGTCCCCAATAGACCTTCGCCAATCATCATCGACATCATCGACATCATCAACCAGAGACACCAGGAGACATCATGAAGAAACTGCTTTCGACCCTGCTCATCGGTCTTTCCTTCAGCACTGCGGCGTCCGCCGCCGGTTATCCGGAAAAGCCGATCACGGCCGTCGTGCCGTTCCCGGCCGGCGGCTCCACCGATGCGATCGCACGCGCGATCGGACCCAAGATGAACCAGACTCTCGGCCAGCCGATCGTCGTCGAGAACAAGCCGGGCGCAACCGGCGCCATCGGCGCCGGCTTCGTCAAGAATGCCGCGCCGGACGGCTACACCTTCCTGGTGGCGTCGATCGGCGTGTACGCGGTCAATCCCTTCCTGCAGAAGAAGCTGGCTTATGATCCGGCCAAGGATTTCGACCTGCTGACCGTAGCGGTGCGCGCGCCCAACGTGCTGGTGGCGACGCCGAACTTCCCGGCCAACAACCTGCAGGAATTCATCGCCTACTTGAAGAAGAATCCGAACAAGGTGACCTTCGCAACATCCGGCGCCGGCTCGTCCGATCACCTGACAGCCGCATTGTTCTGGCAGAAGACGGGAACCACCGGCGTTCACATTCCCTACAAGGGTGGCGCACCGGCGATCACCGATCTGATCGGCGGCCATGCCGATGTCTCGTTCCAGAACATCAATGTCGTGGTCGGCCACATCAAGACCGGCAAGCTCAAGGCGCTGGCCATCACCAGCGACCAGCGCGCACCAGTACTGCCGCAGGTGCCAACGCTGGTCGAGAGCGGCGTCAAGGAAGTGGACGTCTATTCCTGGCAGGCTGCCGCCGCGCCGAAAGGATTGCCGAAGGACGTGAAGGCCAAGCTGCATGGCGCTATCGTCGGCGCGTTGAATGATCCGGAAATCAAGAACCGCCTGGTTGAACAGGGCTTCGAGATCGTCGCCAACTCACCCGAGGAATTCGCCAAGTTCCAGCAGCAGGAACTCGCTCGCTGGAAGCGCGTGATCGAGGTCGGCAACATCACGCTGGATTGAATCCACATGGCCGGGACCGAATGCCGGTCCCGGCGCACAACACTCACCTCTCCCGGATAACACCATGTCTGCATCAAGCACTTCGCAAATCAAGGGCGCGCCGGTCGTCACCGCGCTGCGTGTCGTACCGGTGGCCGGCCGCGACAGCATGCTGCTCAACCTGAGCGGCGCCCACGGTCCTTACTTCACCCGCAATATCGTCATCCTCACTGATAGCGCCGGCAATACCGGCGTCGGCGAAGTGCCCGGCGGCGAACGCATCCGCCAGACTCTGGAAGATTCCGCCGGGCTGGTCGTCGGCCAGCCTATCGGCCAGTACCATAACATTCTCAACAGCGTGCGCAAGACCTTCGCCGAGCGCGATGCCGGCGGACGCGGCCTGCAGACCTTCGATTTGCGCATCACCATCCATGCCGTCACCGCGCTTGAAGCAGCCTTGCTTGACCTGCTCGGCAAGCACCTCGAGGTGCCGGTCGCGGCGCTGCTCGGGGAAGGCCAGCAGCGCGACAAGGTAGAGATGCTCGGCTATCTGTTCTATATCGGCGACCGCAAGGTGACCGACCTGGACTACGACAGCGATCCCGAAGCTGGCAACGACTGGTTCCGCCTGCGCCATGAAAAGGCGATGACGCCGGAAGCCGTCGTGCGCCTGGCCGAAGCCGCTTATGATCGCTACGGCTTCAACGACTTCAAGCTCAAGGGCGGCGTGCTGCGCGGCGAGGACGAGATCGAAGCCGTTACCGCGCTGGCCGAGCGTTTTCCGAATGCGCGTATTACGCTCGATCCCAACGGCGGCTGGTTGCTGAAAGACGCGATCCGTCTCTGCCGCGACCAGCATGACGTGCTCGCCTACGCCGAAGATCCCTGCGGCGCCGAGAACGGTTTCTCTGGCCGCGAAGTGATGGCCGAATTCCGCCGCGCCACCGGCCTGCCTACGGCAACCAACATGGTCGCCACCGACTGGCGCGAAATGGGCCATTCGATCCAGCTGCAGTCGGTCGACATTCCGCTGGCCGATCCGCATTTCTGGACCATGCAGGGCTCAGTGCGGGTGGCGCAGATGTGCAACGAGTGGGGGCTGACGTGGGGTTCGCATTCGAACAACCACTTCGACATCTCGCTGGCGATGTTTACCCATGTGGCCGCCGCCGCGCCGGGCAAGATCACGGCGATCGACACGCACTGGATCTGGCAGGACGGCCAGCGCCTGACGCGCGAACCGCTGCAGATCGTCGGCGGCATGGTGGACGTGCCGAAAGCGCCGGGCCTGGGCGTCGAGCTGGACATGGACGAGCTCGAGCGCGCGCACCAGCTGTACAAGGAAAAGGGCTTGGGCGCGCGCGACGATGCGATCGCCATGCAGTACCTGATTCCCGGCTGGAAGTTCGACAACAAGAAGCCGTGCATGGTGCGCTGATCAGGCGACCTTAAGGCGCGCCGCACTGCATGTGACCAACGCTGGTGACTGATGCGCCGCCTTCTTTCCATTGTTATCCATCGTTGTCCCGGCATGCCCGGGACGATTCATTCATGGAGCCATACATTAATGACCCCGAATTCTTCCGATACATTGCAGGAATCGACTTCCGTGCAGATCGATGCAGCGGTGCAGCTTGCCGTTGCAGCCAGTGACCAGTGGGCCGCCTCCAGCGCCGCCGCGCGCAGCGTCCTGCTGCGTGAACTGGCCTCATCGCTGGAAGCGGAGCGCGAGCGCCTCGTCGGGATCGCGAACGAGGAAAGCTTCCTCGGCACCGCGCGCTTGAACGGCGAACTCGACCGCACCGCATTCCAGCTGCGCGCATTTGCCGATTCCGTGGATGCCGGCGAGCCGTTTGCCGTGATCGACGACGAGGCCGTGCCCGGCGCGCCGCCCGCCGGTCATCCACGCCTGCTGCGCGTCAATGTGCCGCTCGGGCCGGTCGCGATGTTCTCGGCCAGTAATTTCCCTTTTGCCTTTTCCGTACTCGGCGGCGATACCGCATCGGCACTCGCGGCCGGCTGCCCGGTGGTCATCAAGGCGCATCCCGCGCATCCACGGCTGTCAACTGCGGTGTTCGAGCTGGCGCTGGCCGCAGCGCAGCGCAGCGGCGCGCCCGCGGGCGTACTGTCTATGGTCAGCGGCGCCTCGCGCGAAGTCGGCGTGCACCTTGTGCGCCATCCCGATATTGCAGCGGTGGCATTTACCGGTTCCTACATCGGCGGCATGGCGCTGCAGAAGGAAATCAACGCGCGTCCGAAGCCGATTCCCTTCTTCGGCGAACTCGGCTCGATCAATCCCATCGTTGCCTTGCCGGCAGCTCTTGAAACACAGGGTGCGGAACTCGCCACGACGCTCGCCGCTTCGATTGCGCAAGGCAGCGGACAATTCTGCACCAGCCCCGGTGTACTGATTGCCTATGACAATGCCGTCACCGATGCATTCGTCGAGCAGCTGGCCGCGCAAATGGACGGTCAGAATACCCATGCCATGCTGTCGCCGGGGATCCGCAAGAACTTCGACGAAGGGGTTGCGCGCCTGAATCGGCATCCGGCTGCCAAACGCGTCACCACCGGCGAGCAAAGTGCCGACCGCCATCCGGTACCGAACCTGGTGTCGCTGGATACCGAAGCGTTCCTGCGGGATCATGCATTGCGCGAAGAAATCTTTGGCCCTTCCTGCGTTGTCGTTCGGTCGAAATCGACCGAACAGCTGCTGCAGGTGCTGGCCGCGATCGGCGGCAGCCTGACTGTGACGGTGTGGGGTGCAAACAATGATGACGCGGATACGCAAAGTGTCGTGCGCGCTGCAGTCCGGATTGCGGGCCGCGTGCTGTTCTCAGGCGTGCCGACCGGCGTCGCGGTCACGCGCGCGCAGCATCACGGCGGGCCGTTCCCATCCTCCACCCGGCCGCAGACGACTTCGGTCGGTCTGATGGCCATGCAGCGCTTCCTGCGGCCGGTAGCATTGCAGGAACCGCCGGCCTGGCTGGCCGGACGCGGCGGCGTACCCCTCTAGGTATGCATCGCCGCAGGAAAAGATTCACCATCAAAAGATTCACCATCTCTTCCTGCGGCAGCCTCGTGAGCGTCGAGTGGCATCAGCCGCGTCCGACATACGGCATCTTGGTCGCCATGACGGTCATGAATTGCACATTCGCCTCCAGCGGCAAGCCTGCCATGTAGAGCACGGCATCGGCTACATGCTGCACGTCCATGGTGGGTTCCGGCGCGACCGTGCCGTTTGCCTGCGGCACGCCGCGTTCCATGCGCTCGGTGCGGTCGGTCAGCGCATTGCCGATATCGATCTGCCCGCATGCGATATCGTATTTCCTGCCGTCCAGCGACGTGGTCTTCGTCAGTCCGGTGACCGCATGCTTGGTCGCGGTGTAGGCAATCGAATTAGGGCGCGGCGCATAGGCGGAGATCGAGCCGTTGTTGATGATGCGGCCGCCGCGGGGCGCCTGATCCTTCATCACGCGAAACGCGGCTTGCGTGCAGAGGAACACGCCGGTCAGGTTGACGTTGACGACGTTCATCCAATCTTCATAGGCGAGGTCTTCCAGCAGCGCGGGCGGGGAAAATGCGCCGGCATTGTTGAACAGGACGTCGACCCGGCCGAACCGTTCCCTGGCCGCTGCGAACAATGCATTCACCGAGGCCGGGTCGGTAACGTCGGTGGGCACCGCGAGCGCCTGCGACGCCTCACTCCCCAGTTCCTTGATGGCCGCTTCCAGCGCATCCTGGCGGCGGCCGGCCAGCACTACCGCATATCCGTTGCGTGCAAGCGTCAGCGCAACGCTTTTTCCGATGCCGGAACCCGCACCTGTAACTACCGCGACTTTGGATGTCGACACATCGTTCTCCTTGATTGGATGATTTTCTTGTTGATCGTTAATGAGGTTCGCGCGACGGAAGGGCCGCCGCAAGAGGAAAGCGCCGCATAATCTTACCGGTTTAAGTTGTAAGGTGTAGGAAGTAAATGTAAGATGTCATCAGCAAGCCAATTTGTATGACTTTTCAGCTACTGTTCAGCGATTGCATCGCCGGTAAAAGGACATCTTTATGGATATGAAGACAAGCGAGCAGAATGCCGCCGACACCCCCCGGTACATTCTAATGAACCAGAACGACAACGTCGCCATCGTTGTCAATGACGGAGGATTGCCCGCCGGCACCGTCTTTCCCAATGGCCTGACCCTGCGCGACCGCGTTCCGCAAGGGCACAAGATCGCGCTCAAGGATTTCAAGGAAGGCGATCCCATTCTGCGTTACGACGTCACCATCGGTTATGCGGTGCGCGACATTCCGCAGGGCAGCTGGATCGACGAGTCGCTGGTGCGCATGCCTCCCGCGCGCGAATTGGAAAACCTGCCGATCGCCACCCGCAAGCCGCCGCAGCAGGAACCGCTGACCGGCTATACCTTCATGGGTTACCGCAATGCCGACGGCAGTGTCGGCACGCGGAACATCCTGGCCATCAGTACCACGGTGCAATGCGTCTCCGGCGTGGTGGATTTCGCGGTCGAACGCATCAAGAAAGAATTGCTGCCGAAGTTTCCGAACGTCGATGACGTGATCGGGATCGAGCATGCCTACGGCTGCGGCGTGGCGATCGATGCGCCTGGTGCCGAAATCCCGATCCGCACGCTGCGCAACATCGCGACCAACCCCAACTTCGGCGGGCAGCCGGTGGTCGTGAGCCTCGGCTGCGAGAAGCTGCAGCCGGTCAAGCTGTTCCCTGCAGGCAGCATCCCGATCCAGACCGGCGAATCCAACCTGGTGGTGCTGCAGGATACCGAGCATGTCGGCTTCGAATCGATGATCCAGTCGATCATGAAGGTGGCCGAGCGCCAGCTGGCGAAGCTCAACCAGCGCCAGCGGGTCGAATGCCCGGCATCGGACCTTGTGGTCGGCGTTCAATGCGGCGGCAGCGATGCCTTCTCCGGCGTGACCGCCAATCCGGCGGTCGGCTTCGCCACCGATCTGCTGGTGCGGGCAGGCGCCACCGTGATGTTTTCCGAGGTTACCGAGGTCCGCGACGGCATCGACCAACTGACCTCCCGCGCGGTCAACAAGGATGTCGCCGATGCAATGATTCGCGAGATGGAGTGGTACGACAATTACCTGAAGAAGGGCGGCGTCGACCGCAGCGCCAATACCTCGCCCGGCAACAAGAAAGGCGGCCTCTCGAATATCGTAGAGAAAGCCATGGGCTCCATCGTCAAGTCCGGCTCCAGCCCGATCTCGGGCGTGCTTTCGCCCGGGGAAAAAGCCAGGCAGAAGGGGCTGATCTATGCGGCGACGCCGGCCAGCGATTTCATCTGCGGCACCCTGCAGGTAGCGGCCGGCATCAACATGCACGTGTTCACCACGGGGCGCGGCACGCCTTACGGCCTGGCTTCGGTGCCCGTGATCAAGGTAGCCACGCGCGACGATCTGGCCCGCCGCTGGCATGACCTGATGGACGTCAACGCCGGCCGCATCGCCACCGGCGAGGCAAGCATCGAAGACGTGGGCTGGGAACTGTTCCAGCTGATGCTGGATGTGGCCAGCGGCCGCAAGGAGACCTGGGCGGAGCACTGGAAGCTGCACAATTCGCTGGCGCTGTTCAATCCGGCGCCGGTGACCTGATTCGTCTGCCGCCGTATCCTGCCGAGGCCCGAATGATGCTCCAGCCGTCTTTCGGGCCATGTGCATCGAGCCGCCTGTCTCATGCGGTCGGGGAACATATCTCATTTCCGGTACTGAAGATCGTCACAGGCTTCTGCAGTTTATCGGCCAAAGCTTATATTAGCAATATATAGGCTTTGACTTATATATTGCAGTTATAGGTTTGGGCCTATAAAATGAAGCTGTCATGCCTATCCCTTATCCGATACGATTTTCCGACCAGCTTCGCCAGCATCTGAAAGGCTTGCGCAAGAAGCATGGCTATACGCAGGCGCAACTTGGCCAGCTTCTTGGAGTGAGCCAGGCGCGCATCGCCGAAATAGAAGCCAATCCCGGGCTGGTGAATCTCGACCAGCTGCTGCAGATATTTTCCGTACTCGGCGCGACATTGTCGCTGGAAGAGTTGCAAACAGATGCAGCTGTTGCAGACCCTGACCATTCGAAAGTTCGACCGCCGCGCCGCAATCCCGGTCATCAAATAGAGACTCCGGTCCCGGAGCGGCCGGTTCAATCCGGGAGCGGGCCGGCACCTGCACCAGAACAAGAACGGAGTCTGGCGCTTCGGCCCAAGAAAGGGACCTGGTAGTGCCGTCTCTCAATGCATGGATGAATGGCGAGCTGATCGGCCGATGGACCGTTGATCGCCATTCACACAGCTTTACCTACGACTCGTCTTGGCTGCAATCCGAACGCAGGCGCTCTTTGTCCTTATCCTTGCCGATTGCCAGCTCGCTTGCCATCAAGGGCGACGTGGTAAAACACTACTTCGATAATCTCCTGCCAGACAACCAGCGGATACGGCAACGGCTGGGCAAGCGATTCAACGTGAAGAACGACACCTTCGAGCTCCTGCAGGCAATCGGGCGCGACTGCGTCGGCGCGGTGCAGCTGCTTGGCGTCGATGACTCTCCTGTCGGATGGGATCGTATCGACTGCGAGCCCGGGACCGAAGAGCAGTTGCTCGATTTCCTCCATGCCGTTCCGTCCGACCGCAGATTCGAAGTCCAAGACGACGATCTGTTCCGGATATCGATCGCAGGCGCCCAGGAAAAGACCGCGCTCACACGCTGGAACGGTCAGTGGTGTCTGCCGCGCGGCGCGACGCCGACCACCCACATCATCAAGCTGCCGCTCGGCCTGATCGGAGGCATGCGCCGCATCGATGCATCGGATTCGGTCCAGAATGAATGGCTGTGCGCACAGATAGTCGGGGCGCTCGGTTTGCCGGTGGCAGGCACATCCATCGGCAGCTTCGGAGATCAAACCGTCCTGATCGTGGAGCGATTCGACCGCCAATGGATGGACGGCGGGACCTGGATCGCGCGTCTGCCCCAGGAGGACTTTTGCCAAGCGTTAGGTATTGCGCCCGAATCGAAGTACGAGCGCGACGGCGGCCCGGGCATGCATCAATGCCTGAAGCTGCTGGGCGGCTCCTCCGACAGTACGGACAGAACCATGTTCCTGCTGGCGCAGCTGGCGTTCTATCTGCTCGCGGCAACCGACGGTCATGCCAAGAACTATTCCATCTTTCTGGGCCGGGGCGATACCTACGGCATGACGCCGCTTTACGACATGCTCTCCATGTGGCCCTACTTCGGAAAAGCTGCCAATCAATTTGACCAGCGCAAGGCCGGACTCGCGATGGCCATACGTTCCGGCAATGCCCACTATCGGTTTCAGGAAATCCAGACGCGGCACTGGCATCAGCTTGCCATGAAACATGGAGGCCCCGCCGTGTGGAACGCCATGCTTGACATGATAGAGCGGGTAGATCGCGCCCTGGCGCATGTGGAGGCTGGCCTTCCGGCGGACTTTCCGGCGCATACCTGGGAGACCATTTCGCTTGGAATGAAAGAGCACGCCAGGCGGTTCTCCGCGGGCCTGAATGCCATCTGAACACAAACGGCGCAAACTCGAAATAAAAAAAGACGTCCGAAGACGTCTTTTTTCGTTCAGCTGGCTTTGACCGGCAATTAGAACGTGTGGCGCACGCCAACTTCCAGGCCGCGGCTGCCGGTGCCGGCGTCGATGGCATTGCCCACGGTGTAGCCGCGCGAACCCGCGCCGCGGCTCTTCATGTAGCCGTAGGAAGTGTGCAGCGTGGTGCGCTTGGACAGCGAGTGGAGGTAGCCCAAACCGTAGAAGCGCGCGTCGGCTGTGCCGATGTCGTCGCTGCGGTTGACGAAGTTGGCCAGGATCTTGCCCGCGCCGACCGGCACCGACACGCCGACCATCGCATCTTTGAACTCCAGCGTGTCGCGGCCGCCGCGGTCGGCTTCCGTCACGCCATAAGCGCCGTGCAGCATGACCGGACCGAAGTTGTAGGTCGCGCCGAGCACGGTGTTCTTGTCCGAGCCTGCCAGCACTGCCGGCGTGGCGCCGACGCCAGCCGCCGGAACGGTGTTGGAATCCTGATAGGCCAGGCGCACATACAGCGGGCCCGCGGAATAGCCGACGGACGCGCCGACATAACGGCCGGCAGCGCTGCTGCCTGCGACTTCGCCCAGGCCGTAGGTCACGTCACCCTGGAAGCCGCCGATGATCGGGCTGCTGTACATGATGGAGTTGTTGACACGGCTGACGTAGCCGCGGGCGAAAAGGTTGACTGCCTTGCCTTCGAGGCCGTTGAAGAACGGATCGACTGCGCCCATGAGCACGTCGAAAGCAGTGTACTGACGACCAAGGCGCACGGCGCCGAAGCCGCCCTGCAGGCCGACGAAGGCCTGGCGGCCGAACAGCAGGCCGCCCTGGCCGAGCGCGCCGGTGTCAGCCTGGAAACCGTTTTCCACTGTGAAGATGGCTTGCAGACCGCCGCCCAGATCTTCGGTGCCGCGGAAGCCCAGGCGCGAGCCGTTGGCGATGCCGCTGCTGAGCTTGGTGGTCGAACCGGCCGCAGGAGCGCCGCTTTCGCGAACGACGCCGACGTCGATCAGGCCATAGATGGTGACGTTGGTCTGAGCGGCGACTGAGCCAGAGATTGCGCCCAGGACGGCGAGCGCGAGTAGCGATTTCTTCATTGTGGTTTCTCCTATAGGTGCTTCGTTCAAGTGTTCTTCGGCGTTGCGCCGAACATCTAGGTCCTTCTGGCGATGGAACTCACTGCCTTCCTTTTCCAAAGTACGCCTAGTCTCCATTGGCAATTTCTTGCCGATGACTCTTCGAGGATCGCCGCAGCGTCATGGCAATCCGATTTTTCTCGTTACTGCATTCCGATACGGCAAGCCGGGTCATTTCATCCGGCTTGCCTGGCGCTTGTCCGGCGGTCGATATGGTCCTGCAGATTGTTCTGCTTGAAGTTAAGGGCCGCATCCAGTTCCTGCACCTCAAGCGACAGTCCGAGCGGCATGTTGTCAAATTGCCGCCCGAGCAGGCGGCATAGCTCGGCGAACATCGTTTCACCGATCTGCTTCCTTGTTTGCAGGTCTCTTCCTGCCGCGATGCGAATCACCACATGAACAAATGCATTATCGGGATGGCCATCGCCGATGCGGTATTGGTCAATCGATTGCAAGCGCGTGCGAATCGCACCTTCGGCGAACATACGGGTATTCACTGCCGCGGAATGAACACCCGTAAGCAGCAAGGCAAGGTCAAGCTTGCCTTCCAGATTCGCAGAGTGTTCGATCCAAATGTGCGGCATGTACTTTGTCTCCTGGTGCAACCCCGCATGCCTTGCCTTGAAACGGCATCGTTTACCTTTAAAGGATCGAGGCTTTAATCCCGGGAGTTCCCAGGAAGGCGGCGGCTGCGTTATTCATATGTTTTTAATGTCACACATCATACAAATTTATCTTGGCAAGCACAACATAAGTTTTGCGCATTGATTCTACTTCGCATCATTTTTGCAACGTGCAAACGTAGGAGGCAGTGAAAAACCTTCAGGTCCTGATCGATTGGAATCCAATTTAACGACACGAAAGCCAAGAAAATCGCTCAAAATTATCGAAAACTGTGCGAATGGACGGTGTGCACGTTGCATTTTTGCCAGTTTTTAACAATCTGGCGCCTTGACTTGCAAGAGGAAAATAAATCGACGGGATAAAAATGCGGACCTGTTTTTTGCGCATTCAGTAGAATCATCGCAAGGACATAGTCGGACATCTTACAAAATTACAGCAAATCACAGCTAATCACAGCATGGAGAGGTTTTATGGCAAAAATGCGTATTGCAGTCATCGGCGCAGGCATGGCTTTCGAGCCCCATGCAAGGAGCCTGCAGGAATTGGCGGCTGAGGTCGATGTTGCATGCGTGGTGGCGCGCTCCACTCCCGCGAGGGACGCCGTGCGTAGCCGCTACGGATTTTCGGTTGCCGAGTCGGTGGATCAGGTATGGCACGATCCATCCATTGAAGCTGTCCTGATATTGACGCCGCCGCATACCCATCTTGAACTGGCGCGCGCCGCCGCGGAAGCCGGAAAACATGTTCTGCTCGAGAAGCCGCTGGATGTGTCGCTCGACAGGGCGCGCTCGTTGGTCGCGTTGTGCGAACAAAAGAACGTCATGCTTGGCGTGGTATTCCAGCACCGCTTCCGCCAATCCAGCCTGGCGCTGCGCCGGGCATTGCAGCAAGGCGAACTGGGAGACATCGTCTCGGTATCGATCCAGATTCCGTGGTGGCGTCCGCAAAGCTATTACGATGTTCCGGGTCGAGGCAGCAGGGCGCGCGATGGCGGAGGCGTGCTGCTCACGCAGGCCATACATACCCTTGACCTGGCACTCAGTCTTGCGGGAGAAGTGAGCAGCGTTTATGCGCATGCGCTCACTTCCGCAGTTCATCGAATGGAAACGGAGGATCTGGTTGCGGCGGTGCTGCGCTTCGGCAGCGGGGCGATTGGCAGTTTGCATGCCACCACGGCCTGCTATCCGGGATTCCCGGAGCAGATACGGCTTATCGGCACGAAAGGATCGGCCTGTCTTGAAGGCGATGCCTTGCAGGTCCGCCTGATGGACGGCACGCAGCGAGACATGGGGGCGCCTTCGGTGCTCGGCGGCGGAGCGGATCCGATGGCGTTTTCACATGCGAATCATCTTGAGCTGATCCGGAGCTTTCTTGCGGGCGTGCGCGACGGCGTGCCTCCCTCGCCTGACGGCCGGGACGCGTTGCGGGTGCAATGCCTGATCGAATCCATCCTCGAGTCGTCCGCTGCAGGCAGTCCGGTGGCGGTTGCAAGCCATTAATGGGACGGCGATGCATCGCATCGGATGTCTATCGACAGGGCGGGGCAGGTCGGGCCGCGAGACGTGCTTGCCAATACTCATGCTGCGATTCCAGGAAGCGCTTAGCCTCGGCGAAAATATGTATGACGTATGATGTTTGGAATTCGAAAGAATTGCTGTGACTCCCGGGCCGTTATCTCAGGCTGGATGGAGACTTAACTATATGTATTTAAAGGAAAATATTTGCCGCATTAAGTTTTCTCAACAACGTTGCAGAAAGCGTGAAAAAGAAGATGTTGTGAACGTAATAGTTTTTTCGTAAGATGTAAGATGAGATGGCGGCCTGCATGACACTGCCCTGACCCGAGCCGCCATCCGCTTTCAAAGACATGTGCTGTCGGTCCCGTGCCCAAGAGCCAGATCTCATGGCCGTCCAAGACTGACGATCTAACGAGGAGACTAAGCTGTGAAACGACGCGATTTTGTGATTTCCATGCTTTCGCCAGTGGCGCTGGCAGCCTGCGGTGGCGGCAACAGCGGAACGGAAGCCGTTGCAACCACTCCTGTAACGCCGAATCCCGCCACCCCGAACACCGCAAAAACTGCCGCGGCATCCGCGCTCAAGCGAGCCGCCGCCTACATGGACGAAAAAGTGTCCTATCGCGGTGGTTACGTATGGTCCTATTCCCCCGATCTGACCCAGACCTTCGGCGAGATGGAAGCCAAGCGCACCATGTGCTGGATCCAGCCGCCCGGCACGCCGTCCGTCGGTCACGTCTATCTCGATTCCTACCATGCCACCGGCGACGAGCGCTTTTATGACGCTGCGGTGCGCACCGGACTGGCGGTGGTGCAGGCGCAGCATCCGGCCGGCGGCTGGAACTACATCTACGACTTCGCTGGCGAGGAATCGCTCAAGCACTGGTACGACACCATTGGCAAGAATGGCTGGCGCCTGGAAGAGTTCCAGCACTACTACGGCAATGCCACCTTTGACGATGCCGGCACCGCTGTCGCATCGCAGCTGATGCTGCGCCTGTATCTGGAAAAGAAGGACGAACGCTTCCTGGTGCCCCTGCAGAAGGCCATTGCCTTCATGGTCAATGCCCAGTTCGGTCCTGAATTCGGTATTGCCGACGGCGGATGGCCGCAGCGCTTCCCGCATTTCCCGGGCTCCATCTCGCAGATGCCGCGCCCCAATCCGGAGCAGCTTCCGGCAGGTTCGAAGTCCGGCATGGATGACGGCGACTACACCCTGCATGTCACCTTCAACGATGACGTCATGGGCGAGAACATCAAGTTCCTGACCATGTGCGTGGTCGCGCTCGGCCGCACCGACCTGATCCCGAACATTCGCCGCGCGATGGATTGCATGCAGCGCATGCAATGGACATCGGCCAACGGCCTGCAGTCGGGCTGGGGCCTGCAGCACCTGTCGCGCGAGACCGGCGGACGTCCGGCCGGCTCCCCGGCGGGCGCCCGCAGCTATGAGCCGCGTGCGCTGGCAACCCATACCACTCAAACCAACATCCAGCAGCTGTTCAATTATTTCCAGCTGACCGGCGACAGGAAATATTTGGCCAATATTCCCAAGGCCATCGCCTGGCTGAAGACCTGCACGCTGCCGTCGAACGCGGTGCAGCTCAATCCCTTGCTGAGCGGTCGCACGCATCCGACCTTCGTCGAACTGGAAACCAACGATGCGCTTTATGTCCATCGCTATGGCTCCAACATCCATAACGGTGCCTATTACTACAACAAGGACATCACCAACACCCCTAGCCATTACTCCGCAGGCCGCCAAGTCAACATCGCGGCGCTGGAGACGAGGTACAACGAACTCAATGCCATGAGCAACGAAGCCGTCACCGCCATGGTCGCAAGGTCGCCGCTCAATGTGAGAGCCGTGGCGGCGCTGCCGAAATACTTCTCGATCCGAGAAGTGGATTTCTCCGACCTGTTCACAGGCGCGAAGATGACCACGCCAAACGTGCCGGAAACCGAAGTCAACCAGCTGATTTCCGATCTGGGCACCAAGGATTACTGGACATCGCCGGTGGCCGAGATCGTCAATCCGTATCGCGGCGACGGCCCGACGACGCCTTATACCGGCACGGCTTATCAAAGCAAGCATGTCGGCGACGTCTACGATACATCACCGTATCCGGCTGACAATCCGCCCGAGATCGCGCCTTACGTGAAACGCGACAAGCCGCAGTTCATCGTTACTTCCGATTTCATCCGGAAAATGGGCAGGCTGATCGCATTCATTTCACCCGTTGCCTAACCCTGGAAACGGCAACGCAGGCAATAAGCGGCAAGCAAGTCGCGGCAAGTAAGCCGCTTTGCCGCCGGTCCGGATTCCGCCCGCGCGGAATCCGGACATGTCGTTATCGATTCCGCTTCTTTGCCGAGTCCAGACAGCTTCATCTCAGCAAAATAGCGGCACACCGTTCGGGCAATGAACGGCCGTAATAACAAGGAGGAAGACAATGCATGCACCACATCGATTCGCCGTGAGCGGATCGCGCCTGACGAGAATTTTCACGTCGCGGTTCCAGAATCTGAAAATCTTCTCGAAACTGCTGTTTTCCTTCCTTGTCGTCCTGGCCTTGACCGTATTTGTGAGCCTGTTTTCGATGGCGCAGCTGCAGAAGGTCAACCATACCGCCACCGATCTTGAATCGCGCTGGCTGCCCTCGGTGCGCGGCCTGCTAGAGATCAAGGCCGGCATGGCCCAGCTTCGGGCTGAGGAAATGGAGCATATCCTCGCCAACGACGAAGTGAAAATGCGCACTCATCAAATGCGCATGGGTGATCTGATCCAGAAGCTCACTGCCGTACGCAGCGACTATGAAAAGCTGCCGATCACCCCGGAAGAACGGGCCATCTATGCGGAGATCGTCAAGCTCTGGGATGAATTCAAGACCGAGCACGACAACGTCATTTCGTTGTCGGCACAGAACAAGAAGGATGAAGCCATCATCTTCAACCGCGGATCGCTGACGCGCCTCTACGGCGAGATGCGGGAACACATCGACTCGATGGTGCAGCTTGGCATGCGCAACAGCCTCGCGGCCAGCCGCGCCGGCAGCGAGGTTTACGAAGACGCACAGGTGTGGGTGGCGGCGATGCTGACCGGAACAGTGGTCCTGGGCCTGCTTTTCGCGTTATCGATCGCCAGGCTGGTATCGCGCCCCTTGCAGCAGGCCGTCAGCGTCGCGCGCAAGGTGGCCGGCGGCGACCTGAGAACGGAAATCGTGCAGACATCCACCGATGAAACCGGCCAGCTCATGGCCGCGCTCAAGGAGATGAACGATGCGCTCAAGAGAATCGTCAGCGAAGTACGCACCAGCAGCGATGCGATCGCGGCAAGTTCAAGCGAAATCGCGACCGGCAATGCCGACCTGTCGTCGAGGACCGAGCAGCAGGCCGGCTCCCTGGAAGAGACGGCGGCTTCCATCGAGGAATTGACCGCCACGGTGAAGCAGAATGCGGAGAACGCGAGCCAGGCGAACCAGCTGGCCTCGGCGGCGTCATCCATCGCGGAGCAGGGCGGCAAGGTCGTGACGCAGGTGGTATCGACGATGGGCGAGATCAATGCCTCGGCAAAGAAAATCGTCGACATCATCGGCGTCATCGACGGCATTGCGTTCCAGACCAACATCCTGGCATTGAACGCCGCGGTCGAGGCGGCCCGCGCCGGCGAGCAGGGGCGCGGATTCGCCGTTGTGGCTTCCGAAGTGCGTAGCCTGGCCCAGCGCTCGGCGACCGCCGCCCGCGAGATCAAGGCGCTCATCGATGATTCGGTCAACAAGGTGGCCACCGGCTCGCGGCTGGTCGACCAGGCCGGCGCAACCATGACGGAAGTCGTCTCAAGCGTACAGCGCGTCGGCACCATCGTTGCCGAAATCAGCACGGCCAGCCAGGAGCAAAGCATCGGTATCCAGCAGATCGGGCATTCGATGTCCGAGATGGACGAGATGACTCAGCAGAACGCCGCTCTGGTCGAGGAAGCCGGTGGCGCCGCAGAAGCGCTGGAATCGCAGACCAGGAAAATGGCCGACCTGGTCCGCATTTTCAAGCTGCAGGATGAGCAAGATCAGCAGGATCGGGATAATGCCGACGACGCAGTTGCGAAGCAGGCTGCGCCTGCCATTTCCAATGCACGGTCCGCACGCGGCCCGCTTGCGCTGGTATTGCGCATGTAGGGAAAGCACGATCCGGATGCGACGAAAGAGGTGAAGAAGGTGGTTTCATCGCATCCAATCCCGTAGCCTTAACGACCGCGATAACCAAGGCTGGAGCGGTTTCGCCTTGATTCACTCATAACGAACAGCGAAGTCAGTCGTGTTTTCAGAATGGTTCACGCCGGCCCAGTGCGCCGGCTATTTCGCATTTGTGCTCGGCATCGGTTCTTTCCTGCAGCGTAGCGACAAGGCGTTCAAGATCATGATGGCAGGCGAATGCATCGCCTACGCAGTGCATTTCGCCTTGCTCGGCAATATGACCGCGGTAAGCAGTACGCTGGTATCGACGCTGCGGTCGGTGTTGTCCTTGTACACCCGGTCGCGGTGGGTCGTGGTTTTCATTATCGCGCTAAATATCGTCCTGGGGCTTCGCTTTGCGACAGGCTGGATCGCATGGCTGCCTCTGACTGCTTCCTGCATCGGCACCATCGCGCTCTTCATGCTTAATGGCATTGCCATGCGCGCGCTCATGCTGGTCGGTTCGATATTCTGGGTCGCCAATAACATCGCAAGCGGTTCGATCGGCGGCACCGCGCTCGAAATCGTCCTCATTGTCGTCAATCTGTTCACCATGTTCCGGATGCATGCAGAAGTGCGAAACATAAGGCGCGCCGAACATGAGTAAAACATCATACAAGTATAGAAGGCACTGCGCCATTGATGTTGCTTTCCTGTACGCGAAGCCTGAAACAGTCCTCGTCATGCTGTATATGCAGTTGAGGCAAGTGCCTATTGCACGCTGTGACTGAGAAAAAGGAAGGGCACGGTTTGGCGCGAAAACTGGATGCGAAATAAGCCAAAAATATTTCTTTCAACATCATACATCTTACATATATAATCCACTCGTCACGGGTTGATACCTGTAAGACCGGCGGCCCGGCAGCGGCGCTAGAAAAAATTTCAAATAACATCGATGGAGACTCGAGCATGAACAACGCATTCCAGACATTCAAACGCAGCGCAATGGCAGTGGCCCTGGCCGCCGTGGCCCTGA
>NZ_JAWIIV010000022.1:0-94935 GCF_035916955.1 Noviherbaspirillum album
TTGCACTTCGTAGCCTTCGTCTGCCTCATGCTGACTAAGACACTCAACACCTTCGGTCTTAGTTCATAACACGTTCTAGCGCCTTTGCCGTTAGATCCAGTGCCGCAATTGCCCTTTTTGCCACTTCGGCTTCACCGAGCGAGGCGGCTTCGACGACCTGGCGTGCGCCAATACATATCCTGAGGGCGCTGACCTCGACGCCATCGATATCGGCGCAGATCACCGGTTGCCCAAGCTGGCAGCGGGCGGGTAAGAGGGTGCCCGGTTGGCGGGTCTGCAATGTTTGGTGTATTGATACGGTTTCCGCGTGACCGAGCGGTACCGGCTTCCGATCTGCGGAACGTCGCATGAGGAAGAACGGGTAGATTGTCTGCAGGCTGTCCCATTGCATTGGGGTGTGCAAGCCGCGATCGATGCGTGGGACGGGAAGCGGCTGGAAACCCGGCTGCATGGACAATTGCTTTTCGATGACGGCACCCAGACGGCCCACAATGCCGTACACCTGGTCGGGTGGAATGGCGCGAAACCGTTTCAGTTCGCAGAGCGCCGCTTCCCAGCGCAGCAGGAGGCCGAAGTTTGCCGCATTGGCAAGCGTGGCTGCGCCGGTCCAGTGCTTCGGCCAGTCGGCGCGGGACGTGTAGGCCGACAAGGCTGTCGGAAGCACCTCGGCGCGATAGCGCAGGGAAAGCGGTTTGGGAACCAGCAAGGCCCCGCAGAAGCTGGGGCCGGTGACGAATTTTGAGCCGGTTAGGGCCACCATCGCTCCCCTGGCGATATACGTGTGCAGGCTTGGCGGAGCCAAGCGGAACTGGCAGGCGTCGATCATGACGCCGATCCTGTCGGGATTGGTATCGCGGAGGTGGAATGCGCATTCCGGGCTCGGCGCAATCATGCCGGTTTTTGATACATCGACAACGATCAGCAGGATGCGGCGACTGGACCGAATCGCTTCTTGCGTCAGGCTTGCCACTTCCGAATCAATCTCCTGCACGGGACGAGGCGTGCCGTCACCGTTGCGGATCGGTACGCTTGCAAACTCGATTTTTGTGCCCGTGCCGATTTGGGTGTTCTTCTCGACCGCACGACCCAGCGCGGACCGATTCGAGAAGTGACGGCCGGTTGCCGCCATCGGGACTCCGTTTCCGGTTTCGTTCGCGCCAGCCATGATGATACGCAGCGGCATTGGGTCGCTACCTGCCGAGAGCTGAGCTGCGATCAAGTGAAGGTCGGTGCCTGATGCCGCAAAAATGATATCGGGGGCGCTGCGGGTAGTGAACTCGCAAAGTGCCGCGAGTTCATGCCGTATGCGTTGCATGTGCTCAGCGTACAGCTGCTGCTTTTGCTGCTGCGTGCAGGCTGCATGCGTTTGCAAGCGATCGTGCAGGATTTCCGCAGCACGAAAACCTGCTTCGGAGACCGGCGTCGCCGTCGATGATCCGAAGGCAAGCAGGCCCGAATCGGGGTGCGGGGTACAGCCATACCGGTTTCGTCCTGTGGAAGGGACGATGTCGATGCGCTCGTCGCCGCCGGCAGCGAGCACTTCAGCCGTTGTGCTGCGCATCGGACTGTCGATCAGGCTGCGCCGCCGGCGGCCGCATCGACAAGCATCCTGCGGAATGCGGCGAACAGCTTGTGCATCTGCGGCTGCTTGTACGGGAACATGTCGACCGGATCCATCGCATGCACGATCATGTCGCTGTCCGCTTCGAAAATCAGCAGCCTGCCGTCCACGGCTTCCCCGCAGTCGAGGCCTACGTAATCGAGGCCCAGATTTTCGCTGATGGACTGAAAAGCCTGCGCATGGCGTACCGCAAAGCCGTCGTCGAAACCGGCCATGAAGCGCTCTTCCTCGTTGCGTTTCTCCTGGCTATCGGTCATCCCTGCATTCAGGTAATGAATCATCCAGTGCGATGAAATCGCCATGTGGCTGACATAGGGTTTGCCGTCGATGAGAATGATCCGGTACTTGCGAAACTGGCCGTCGGCGCTGCGGTAGTCGACAAAGCGCGCAATATAGAACTCGGCATTCTGATGGGCTTCCAGATAACGGGCGGCTTGTTCCACCGATTCGATCTTGTCCAGCCCGTGTCCGGCATGCGATCCGACCGGACGTACGATGATGGGGAACTGCGCATCCTCGAGAAGCTGCTGCAACGGCATTTTCGCCTCTGCTATTGCCTCAAGCTTGTCGCGCGAGACGCGCAGGGACTGCGGCATGGCGACGCCGGCGGCGTCCTTCAGCAGCGCGCATGCGCGGTCGCGCGACAGGTTGGCGATGCGCTCGGGCCTGTTCAGGACCGGCCGCGGCCAGGTGGAGGCAACGGACGCCAACTGCTCCAGCAGCGGCCGGTTCTCGTCGGATTCGCCGATGGCGACAAACATCACGTCATGGTCGGGCAGTTCCGACAGGCCTTCCATGCCCGGCGTGAGATACAGCATGTCGAGCTGGATATCCGATTGCTCGATCAGGAATTCCAGCGGCGTGTTGGCCATCAGATCCCCTGGCGCCATCAGGGCGAGCAGGCGGATCGCCGGTATAGGCGTCGATGCGGGTATCCGGTAGACCTGCTGCAGCTGCAGCGCCTGCGCTTGCATCGCCATCGCGATGTCGCGGTTGCCGGTGAGCTGGAGCACCGTCGCGAGATCCATCATGGCATGCGCATCGTCGGGCCGGCGTGTCGACTGCTCGATCAGGCTGGTTCCTAACGGCTTGAGATCGACACCGGAGAAAGCTTGGCGCATCAATGGCGCAAGCCCGATGAAGGGCGATGTTGCCTGGTTTTCGGACGGAGGCATGGCGGTATTGTGGTTCATGTGAGGCTGTTGTATCAGGAGCGGGCCGCTTCGGCGCCCAATTCGAGCACCGCATTGAGCATGGCATCGATATGAGTGGCGTTGGTGCGATGGTTGAACAGCGCCACGCGGATGGCGAGGCGCCCGTCAATGATCGTAGTCGACGGCGCGGCGATGCCGGATTCCTGCAGCGCGATGACGATGTCGTTATTGATGCGATCGAGGCGGGCAGGGTCCGTGATTGCGGAACCGTCCTGCCCGCGATAGCGGAAGCAGACGATGCTGAGCGAAACCGGGGCCAGCAGTTCCAGGCGCGTATCGTCTTGGATGCGGTTACCAAGATATCTGGCCAGCGCGCAGGTTCCGGAAATGACCTTGCCCAGCCTTTCCGCGCCGTAGGTCTTGATGGCGAACCAGGTCTTGAGCGCCCTGAAGCCTCGCGACAGGTCTGGTCCGAAGTCGCAGGGCCAGGGAGAATTGGCCGCCATGCCCCGGGTTTCGCGCTGCAGGTAGGCGGCCGGCGATGCGAACGTGTCGTAGTGCATGCTGCCGTCGCGAACCAGGATGAAGCCGGCGTCGTACTGGATCTGCGCCCATTTGTGGAAGTCGAATGCAATCGAGTCGGCCCGCTCGATGCCCGACAGGCGCGGCGCCACGTCGGGAGCCAGCATGCCGAGCGCGCCGTAGGCGCCGTCGACGTGGAACCAGAGTTTCTCTCGTTGCGCGACGTCGGCAAGTGCCGACAGATTGTCCACC
This sequence comes from Noviherbaspirillum album, assembly GCF_035916955.1. Taxonomy (NCBI): domain Bacteria; kingdom Pseudomonadati; phylum Pseudomonadota; class Betaproteobacteria; order Burkholderiales; family Oxalobacteraceae; genus Noviherbaspirillum; species Noviherbaspirillum album. The sequence continues at coordinate 3,550 of NZ_JAWIIV010000022.1, forward strand.
GCGCCGGTGTCGACCGTACCCGCATTGCCTACGATAAGAAACGGCGTATAGCCGTTTTCGCGGTCATGCTCGATGGTGCTTTGCAGGATGTCGAGATCGATTTCGCCGTGGCGGGTGAAGGGAATGCTGCGCAGGGCGTCGATGCCGAGGCCGGACAGGTCCATGGCTTGCGTCACGCAACCATGCGCGGCTTTTGATGCGTAGGCCACCAGCCTGGTGCCGTTCACCCGCAGTCCGGTCTTGCGTGCGTCGGTGCCGAGCGCGGAGGTCCTGGCAACGAGCACGCCGATCAGGTTGGCCAGCGATGTGCCGGTGACGAAGATGCCGCTCGCGGTATCCGGGAAACTGAAAAGTTCGCGCACCCAGCGCACGACCTGGCGCTCGACTTCGACCGGAATCTGGTCGCGCCCGCCGACGTTGGCATTGATGCCGGCTGCCAGCATCTCGGCCAGCATGCCGACCGGCGTCCCGCCGCCCTGGACCCAACCCATGAAGCCGGGATGCGCATTGCCTATCGCATAGGGAAGGATGTTGCGCAGGAAGGATCGATGAACCTGGTCCAGACCGGTTTGCGTCTTCGGCAGCGCTTCCTTGAAAACCTGCCTGACTTCGGCGGGAGCCGGCTGCCATACCGGGCCGTCGTTCAGGCGCTGCATATGGTCGAAAATATCATCCAGCATGCGGTGCCCCTGGGCCCGCATGTCGTCCCAGTTGTCCGGGTCTAGCGTGTGTTCAGATTGGTTTTGCATTCAATTCTCCAGCATGCGGTGCATTATCAGCGTTCGCTGGGAATTGCAAAATGGGAATAGGGGGGATTTCGCGGTTTTTTTACAAATAAACCGATGGCCGCGCCGGATTTCGGCATTGCTGCCTTGCGTTCCATGTCACTTTGCAATCCGTTCCGCTCAACATGCGAAACACAAGAACAATGGACAATGCAAAAATCAGGACGCCGCCACGACCCGGTTCTTCCCGGCCCGCTTGGCTTCATACAACGCTTCGTCTGCCCGCTTGATCAGATCGGTCTGCGCTTCATCATCCCGCCGCAGCGCCACGCCGGCGCTGAAGGTGATCAGCAGTTTCTGGTTGTCGTGCATGAATATCTGCTTGGTCAGTTCGCGCTGGATGCGTGTGACGGTCTGCACTGCTTCGTCGAGCGGCGTCTCGGGCAGCACGATCAGGAATTCCTCGCCGCCGAAGCGCGCGATGACATCCATGGTGCGCAGCGTATCCTTGATCACGCGTACCAGATGGATCAGCGCCCCATCGCCGGCGGTATGGCCGTAGGTGTCGTTGAGGCGCTTGAAGTCGTCGAGGTCGAGCAGGGCGACGCACAGCGGCGTCTTGCGGCGCGTGGCGCGCGCCACCTCGCGTTCGTAGGCATCATCGAGCCCGCGCCGGTTGAGGCTGCCGGTGAGCTGGTCTTCGCGCACCAGCTCGCTCATTTCCTGCAGCTTGGATTCCAGTTCGTGGATGCGATTCTCGGCCTCCTGCACTTCCTGACGCACCGCCATCATTTCATCGCGCGAGCGCAGCGCCTCGGCCTGGGCCTGCTTGGTGTCGCGCATCACGTCATCCAGAATGGCATTGAGTTCGATGATGTTCTTCGCCTGGCTTATCTTTTGGGTATAGCCGCCCATCCTTTCATGGAAATCACCGGTGGTGGCGGCCACCGCGCCGAGACGGTCGATGAAGGTGATCATCATGTTCTTCACCGTGACCTTGGCTTCCTTGAGGCTATGCTTGAGCACGCCCTGCTTGTAGATCACTTCCTTCAGGCTGCGCGTGGCTTCGAGCAGCGCGCTGCGGCTGAGCGGGCCGGCCAGCAGGTCTTGCACATTGGCGACCTGGCCGCTCAGCCAGGAGTCGTCTTCCAGCAGTTCGCCGACGTTTTCCAGCAGCAGTTGGAAGAGGCGCAGCAGCAGTTCATGTTCTTCGGCGAGATCGTCGGCTCGAAGTTCGATCTTGAAGCAGAGCTGCTTGAGACGGGCGCTGATATTGTTGAGTGCGGGTTCAGTATTCGCATTCCGGGTGGATGACGCCAGCATCTCCGATTCTTCGACGAGATCCGGGGCATTGCGCAGCAGCGAGCCCAGCGCCAGCGTGAGGGTGCGCACCAGCAGGTCGCGCAGCAGTTGCAGCTGCTTCGATTCGGGAGCAGGCACAGGAACGGGAACAGGGACGGCTGAAGATGCCCCGGAAACCTTGGGTGTTGCATCGACCAGTGGAATCCCGGCGCTTTTCAGGCCGGCCGGCGGCGTGGCCTCAATCTCGTCAACCAGCGAAATGCCGCGGATGGGGCTCACCTTTGGCGGTGCTTCGTCGACCAGGGAAATGCCCGCGCTCCTTGGAGGGATGCCTGCCGGAGCGGAGACAGTCGGTGCCACGGCTTTGTCGGGCGTCGCGAGATCGGTGGAAGCCTTTGTCGCCGGTTCCAGGGCGCCGGGAACAAGATGAAGTTCCACCAGCTTCGACAGGTTATTGCCGTAGTCTTCCCAGTCGCGCTTCTGCAGTGCGCGGTTGAAGTGGACAGCCAAGTCGCCTGCGTCGGATCTCAGGTTCGCCAGACTGCTTGCGAATTCGGCAAGTATCTTTTCGGGTCCGGATTCGGACCGGGCGCCGGTGATTTCTTCATAGACGTCGCGATAGGCGTCCGGAGTCGGCGCTACGCGCCGCATCGCAAGACGGCGAAACGTTTCGCGCGCGATGTCGGCAGGGCTTTGCGTTTCCGGTTTCTTGTCTTTGTCTTGCATGGCGGCTGTCGTCGCGGGCGTAGAAATGATTGCGGCAGGGAGCCATAGTATCGCCCGAGAAAGCCGGTTGGTGATCTCGCCGGATTAAAAAAAACGCACTTTGCAAATTCGGCAACGCGCCTGCAGCGTGCGCAGTCCGGCAATTCACCTGGCCACCCGGCGTTTCATTCGACCAGCTGGTTCTTGATCGCGTAATGCGTGAGTTCTGCGTTGTGGCGCAGTTTCATTTTTTGCAAGAGGCGGGAGCGGTACATGCTGATGGTCTTGACCGATAGCGAAAGCTCGCCGGCGATGTCGCTGACGGTCTTGCCGGAAGCGATCATGATCATTGTCTGGTATTCGCGGTCCGACAGGGTTTCGTGGGGCGGCACCGCCCGGTTCTCGTCGCCGACCTGGTTGGCCAATTCCTGCGCAAGCGCGGCACTGATGTATTTGCGGCCGCTGGCCACCTGGCGAATCGCGTCGACCAGTTCCGCCGGCGCGCTCTGCTTGTTCAGGTAACCGGCGGCGCCGGCCTTGAGGGAGCGGATCGCGTACTGGTCCTCGCGGTGCATGGAAAGCATGAGCACCGCCAGCCGCGGCACTTCCTTCTTGATTTGCTTGAGCACATCGATGCCGCTGCGGTCGGGCATCGAGATATCGAGCAGAAGCACGTCGGCATCGCCCTGGCGTGCCAGCTTGACGGCGTCCGCGCCGTTCTCGGCATCCCCGGAGACGACCATGTCGGCGCTGTCGGCAAGGATCTGCTTCAGGCCTTCGCGCACGATTGCATGATCGTCGGCGATGATGATTCGGATCGGGTTTTGCACGGTCATGATGCTGGATTATTCCTGTTCCTGCGCAAGCGGGATGCGCAACGCGAGTTCGGTTCCGCCGTTTGCGGCATTCGATACGGTCAATTGACCGCCGAGTGCGCTCGCGCGTTCCATCATGCCACGTATGCCGAATGATTTCGGTTTCATGCGGTCGGCTTCGGCTATGCCCCTCCCATTGTCGGCGATGAGCAGCTTTACGCTACGGTTGGTGAGCAGCAGCCTGACGGTGACCCGGGTGGCGCCTGCGTGCTTGGCGATATTGGTGAGCGCTTCCTGAAAAATCCTGAACAGCGCGGTCGCCTGGTCCGAGTGCAGGCTGATGTCTTTCTTGCTCGACCAGAAGGCGCAGGGTATGCCGGCGTTCTTTTCGAATTCCCGGGCCTGCCACTCGATCGCGGCGACAATCCCGAAATCGAGAATGCCCGGACGCAGGTCGGCGGAGACCCGGTGAATGGCTTCAATGGTGCGGTCCACCAGTGAGTCGACATAGTCGGTTTTCTCGGCCAGGTTCGTTTCGTCGGCCGGAAGGCTGTTGCGGATGCGGGCCACCGCCATCTTGATGGCGGTGAGATTGCCGCCGATGTCGTCGTGGATTTCGCGCGCGATGCGGGTGCGCTCCTTTTCCTTGACCGTTTCCACATGCGCGGAGAGTTCCGCGAGCTGCGCTCGCGACCGCCTTATTTCTTCCTGTTCGAGTTTGCCGGCGGTGATGTTGGTCATGATGCCTTCCCACTGGACGCCGCGGTCGCCGTGGTCGCCGTCGTCTGAAAGCGTGCGCGGCGTGGACCGCAGGTTGATCCACTTGATGTCATGCCATTGCTCGACCCAGATGCGGCCTTCCCAGTTCCATGCCTTCATGTCGCTGGCCGACTGCTGCATCGATTCCAGGTAGGACGGCCGGTCTTCTGGCAGGATCAGTTGCAGGAACAGCGCGGAGTCGGCGCGCAGCTTGTCCGCGCTGATGCCCAGCAAGGCATGGCAGCCTTCGCTGAGATAGGGAAAGGCGATGCTGCCGTCGCGCCGCAGCTGGAATTGGTAAACTAGTCCGGGTGTGTTGGACGCGATGGCATGGAATCTCGTTTCGCTGGCGCTGAGGGCATCCGCCGACGCCAGCCGGGCGCTGAGGTCATTGCCGATGGCGATGTACGCCGGCTCCACGCCCGATGCGCAATGGAAGAACCGCAATTCCACCGGATAGCTCGAAGCGTTCTTGCGGGTATGGATCGTTTCAAGATCGACATGAGGCGCGCGCCCCGCATGCAGCGGCAGCACGAGTCGGTCGAAGGCGTCGAGAGACAGCGCGCGCGCGATATCGAACAGATGCAGGCCTTCCAGATCGGAGGCGGTGTAGCCCAGGTTTTCGCAAGCGGCCCGATTCACATGCAGCAGCCGCAGCGTGCGGCAATCCGCAACGTAGATTTCGCTGAACGAGCCCTGCATCACAATGGGCAGCCATTCCGCCTGCAGCATCATGTCGAATTGTCTTCCTTTTGCATTTTTTGTATGTTGTCCTGCCGGTCGCAGCCGATGCTTCGCCACGGCTTGCGGGAGCAGGGCGGATATCTCATTCGGCGCCGGCCTGCAGGCTGGCCTGTTCGGCCAGGAAATGCGGCGGCTGCCAGGCGTGCAGCCACGCGCGTAGCTGATCGGCCGGCATGGGCCTGCTGATGAAATAGCCTTGACCCTCGTCGCAGCCCATTTTCTCTAGCAATTCCCATGCCGCGACGGTTTCGATGCCTTCCGCAACGACTTTCAATCCCATGTTGTGGCCGAGATCGATGGTGGACCGGACGATCTTGGTGTCGTCGACATCGCTTTCCATCTTGAGCACGAAGGATTTGTCGATCTTCAATTCATGCACCGGCAGGCGCTTCAGGTAGGCAAGCGATGAATAGCCGGTGCCGAAATCGTCGATCGACAGGTCGACGCCGATGGCATGCAGGCGCTCCAGCGTCTGCTGCGCGCGCACCGGGTCATCCATGATCGCGCTTTCCGTGATTTCAAGGCAGAACGAAGACGGATGCAGGGAGTGCCGGTCGAGGATGGCCATGAACTTCATCGGCAGATCCTGATCGAGCAGGTCGCGCGTCGACAGGTTGGCAGAGATGCGTAGCCGGATGCCGCCAGCCGCCAGTTCGCTGCACAGTGCGGCTGAACGTTCCAGCATCCACTGGGTCAGGATGCGGATGAAACCGGTTTTTTCGGCAAAGGGAATGAACTGGTCCGGAAACACCATGCCCCGTTCCGGATGCACCCAGCGCACGAGGGCTTCCACGCCGATCACCTGTCCGGTGCCGAGCCTGACTTTCGGCTGCACATACAGCCGGAACTGGTTTTCCTCGGCGGCGCGCCGCAACTCGGTCAGCAGGGACAGGCTTTCCTGGCTGCTCTTGTCGATGGCCGGCGCATAGACCACCGCTTCATTGCCGCTCGTCTTGGCGGCATACATCGCGACTTCGGCGCGGCTCAGCAGCAATTCGGCGTCGGTGCCGTGCTCCGGGAAACCTGCGATGCCGATGCCGGCGCCGAGATCGACAGTCTGGTCATCGAGCGAGATCGGAATTTCCAGCGATTTGAGGATGCGGGCGGCGACATGCCTGGCCTCGTCTTCGCCGGCCTGAGGCAGCAGCAGGGCGAATTCGTCGCCGCCCAGGCGGGCGATCCTATGCGTCGGGCTCTGCAGCTGAGCCTGGAGACGTTCGGCCATGCGGCGCAGCAGAGCGTCGCCGAAGCTGTGGCCCATGACATCATTGACATGCTTGAAGCGGTCCAGGTCCATCATGAGCACATGGCAGGACGCCTGTTTCTGACGCGCCTCGGCGATGGCGTCATTGAGCAGGTTGATGAATTGCGCGCGGTTCGGCAGGTCGGTCAGGGTATCCCAGTAAGCCAGGCGCCGGATTTCGAGTTCACGGTTGGCGATGCCGTCGCGCATGCTGGCGAACGCCTTGGACAGTTCGCCGATTTCGTCGTCGCGGCGCATCTCGATCGGTCCGTGATAGTCGCCCTTGCCGAGTCTCCTCGCCGTTTCGCCCAGCTTGCGCAGCGGGCCGGTGATGCGCCTGGCGACGAACACGCTGCCGGTGACCGCAACCATGATGCCGATCACGGTCAGCACGAGCAGGCTGATCTGCAGGCGGCGATAGGGCGCGACCGCCTCGCTGATCGAGCGCTGCAGCACGACAATGACTTGCTGGCCGGAGTCTTGCGCCAGGTGCAGGACGCGCGCGCTGAAATCGCTGTCGCCGATCGTCAACTGCGGAAGAAAGGATTTGTCATCGGGAATGCCGCGCAGCTGGCTTGCGAGGCTGGCGGCTTCGAGGTCGGACATGGTCGAGGCCTCCGGTATCCATTGGCCTTCCGTCGTCTTGGTGAGGATGGACACTTGCAGGGACGAGAGGTCGCGCATGTCGGCGGCGATCCGCTTCTCGATCGCGAATGCCATCGCAACCCAGCCTATCGTCACGGGCGCTTTGACGGGCACCACGACAATCTGATACGGATGATTTTCCATAACGCCCGTTCCGGTGGCGCTGCCGTTGGATTCGGCGCGGTCGATCAGGCGCAGGATCGAGAGTTCGAGGCTGGCGGCATTGGTGGCCGTGGTGGTCGCCTTGATCGTGCGATCCAGTCCGATCAGCATGGTGTGCGAAGCTTCGATTCGCTCCCCATGATTGGCGAGCGCCGATTCGATGGTCTCGCGGTCATTGCTGCCGATCGCCTGCTTGAAGCCGTAGTCGGAGGCAAGCAGGCGCGCACCTTGCGTCAGGTTATGCGCGTACTGGTCGACCAGGCGCTTGAACACGCGTTCGCCAATCATGAGTTCGGCCCGGATTGCGGCGCGCGCGTTTTCCTGGATCCCGGTCTGGATGGCGAAGAACCCTGCCAGTTGCACCGCAAGGATCAGGACGAGGAAAAGAATAACGATACGGCTTTCAAGACTGCGCAAGCGCATGACGCATTCCTATCTGGCTTTCGTGTCTAGCTTGAACGATGCCGTGCTGTCGCCGGCTGACATCGCCAGTGCCTGTTCGGGAATCCGGACAGGGGCGGGCAAGCCGAAGTGCCATGCCTTGAGCTGGTATCTGCCTGCCGCCAGACCCTCGATTCTCGCCTTGCCTGTCGCGTCAGTCTTGGCGAAGTGGGGAGTCGGAACGACATGGATGTAGGCGATCATCTGGTCGTGGATGTTGCAGCCGATGACTACCGTGCCCGCCTTGTCGAAACTCACCGGATTTTCAGGCTGGCCGGTGTACAGTTTCAGGTCGAAGACCTTGGCCGGAGAAAACGAATAGACGTGATGCCGGACCGTGTCATTGTTGGGGAACGCGATGCTGGTTCCTGCCTGTATGACCGTGACTTCGGGAATGAACTTGCGTCCTTTCTGCTCGATCTCGACAATTTTCTGCTGTTTCGTGAGAGCCTGCCCCGAAGCCGGTTCCGCATACACCACCGCATCCTGCAAGGCTTGGCCATTGGCATCGGACACCTGCACCGTCAGTGCCGCCGCATGGGAAGCAAGCGCGCATGCGTGCAGGGCAATGAAGACAAGAGGGCGGATGTGCTTCACCTTGGCTCCCTAATCGAAAACCGGAAGCCTGGACGTTCCGCTGCAAAGGCGGAAGACCATGTCTTAGGTGGGAGAGGAAATGGAATCATTTATATATCGGGGCGCTACGGAAATGCTTTATTGCAATTTGGTTCGCCGACTTTAGCACAAGCTTTTTCAAAAGCAATCGTTGCATTTCATCGTGTGAACAAAACGCGGCAAACTTGCCATGCTAGTCATGCCGGCTTGCAGGCACATCAGGATCGAGATCGAGAAAAGACGAGAGGAAAGCAGCGGGTATTGCAAATTGCAAATGAAAGCAGGGATCATCGCGGTTATCTGAAGCGGCTGGGCTTGACTTGGCTCCTAGGCCTTGAAACGGAAAGGGGGCCAAACCTTTCGGTTTGGCCCCCTCGGTAACACTGGTGCGGCTGGCAGGAATCGAACCCACGACCCCTTGGTTCGTAGCCAAGTACTCTATCCAGCTGAGCTACAGCCGCGAAGAACAAGAGTATAGCACCCATTCAACAAATTTTGGAAGCTTTTTGCAAAGGCATAGGTGATTGCATCTCCATCAATCTTGCCTGCGATGCCATGGCAATCATGCCGGCCCTGCTTGGCAGCTGCTCGCGGGTCATGCAGCCAGGCATTGCGTCCTCAGCAATCGCAAGACTTCATCACCACCGACGGGACGGCTGAACAGATATCCTTGCATGATGCCGCATTGGCGCTCCCGCAGAAACGCCAGCTGCGCTTCCGTTTCGACGCCTTCGGCGATGACATCCATCTGCAGGCTGTGAGCAAGGCCAATGATCGCTGAAACGATCGCCCGGTCGTCCGGGTCGTCGGCGATGTCCCGGACGAAGGACTGGTCGATCTTGAGCACATCGATCGGCAGGCGCTTCAAATACGAGAGCGAGGAGTAGCCGGTACCGAAATCATCGATCGCGATCTTGACTCCCATTGCATGCAAGCGGTCGAGGATTGCCAGCGTCTGCTCGATGTTCTGCATCAGGATGCTTTCGGTTAGTTCTAGTTCAAGCAGATGCGCAGGCAGGCGGCATTCCTGGAGAACGGCGGCCACAAGATTCGCCAAGTCGCCGTCATGGAATTGGCGAGGCGAGACATTGACCGCCACGCGCGTAGGAAAGCCTGCGGCAAGCCATTGCTGTGCCTGCGCGCAGGCTTGCCGCAGGATCCATTCGCCGATGAGGACGATCAGGCCGGACTCTTCGGCGAGGGGAATGAAGTCTCCCGGCGACACCATGCCCAGCCTCGGTTCATGCCAGCGCACCAGTGCCTCGACGCCGGCCATCTCGCCGCTGAAGATATGGCGTTGCGGCTGGTAGACCAGTTTGAGTTCGTTGCGCTCCATCGCAACCCGCAAGCCGATTTCCATGTGAAGGCGCCCAAGCGCCATGCCATGCCGGTCATGGGTGAAGAATTCGAAGCGCCCGCCTCCCAGCGCCTTGGCATGGTACAGGGCGACATCGACATTTTTCAGCAAGGTCTCGGCGTCGGCGGCGTCGGCCGGATGGAGCGTGATGCCGATGCTGCCGCTGACGTGCAGCTGGTGTGCATTGACGATGAAGGGCTCGCGCAATGCTTCGATCAGCTTGCGCGCGAGCGGGGCCGCATGCTCCGCATCCCGCAGATCGGGGATCAGCAGTGCGAATTCATCGCCGCCGATGCGCGCAATGGTGTCGGCTTCACGCAGCGTGCGCCGCAGCCTGTGCGCTACCTGGCGCAACAGGTTGTCGCCATGCTCATGGCCTATGCTTTCGTTGATAACCTTGAACCTGTCAAGGTCCAGCAGCAGCAGTCCGACGCCGCCGGAAGCCGGGTCCGCCCGACGCGCCGTTACCTCTTGCTGCAGGCGCTGCGTGAAGAGGGTGCGGTTGGGCAGATCTGTCAGCGTGTCGTAGTATGTCTGGCGCAGCAGCCGCTCTTCCGCCAGCTTGACTTCCGATATGTCGCTGAAGACGCCGACGTAGTTGGCCAGCTGCCCATGCTCATCGGCGATTCTGCTGATGTTCAGCCATTCGGGGAAGACCTCGCCGTTCTTGCGGCGATTCCAGACTTCACCCTGCCATTTGCCGGTTTCGTTCACCATGCGCCACATCTCCTTGTAGAACGAGGCCGGGTGGCGGCCGGAATTCAGCAGTCGAGGGTTGTGGCCGATGACTTCTTGCGCCTCGTAGCCGGTGATGGCGGAAAACGCCTTGTTAACCTTGACGATATCGCCCTGCGCATCGGTGATGGCGATGCCTTCCAGCGAATTGTCGAAAACCTGGTTGGCCAGCCGCATCGAGGCTTCCGCATGCTTGCGGGATGTGATGTCGCGCAGGTTCAGCTGGATGACCGTTTCGTCGCCGACGAGGGCGGATTGCACTGTCATCTCGATGAAAACGGGCATGGCATCCGGCGCCTGGAGCGTCCATTCGAACGCATGGATGCCGGGTGCCGCGGCGGCGGCCATGATGCGAGGCCGCAAGCCGGCACAGCATCGCGCGCCATGGCCATCGGTTTCGGTATCGGTATCGATCGCCGAATTGGACGAACCGGGAACCAGGCAGCGCAACTCCTCCACGCTGGCAGCGCCGAACAACTTGAGGGCGGCCTGGTTGCAATCGACAAGGCGGTCGGCGGTCATGAGGATGACGCCTTCATTGGTGCCTTCGAACAGGATGCGGAACAGTCTGTGCCGTTTTTCCAGTTCCACCGCCTGCCGCTGCTTCGCTGACGATTGCCGATAGGTCAATGCCGCAATCACGCAAAAGAAGACTGTTGCCAGCAATGACATGGACAGCAGCAGTCGAAGTGCTAAGCCATTGTCCGCCATCGCGGCGGCAACCGTTGTGGCGGCGTTGGTGGCGATGGTATCGATGTCCGCGGAGGCCGTTGGAAGAGTTGCAATATCCGCCTGCAGGCGCGTCAGATGATGGCTTGCCTTCTGAAGCCCCCACCAGCCGGTGACGCTGACAAAAAAACCGGAAGCCGCGCCCACGAGGAACATGGCGAGCAGCAGATGGGATGTAATCCTGCGCATCGTGCCTTCTTTGATGGTTGGGCTAAAAGGATGAACGGAACTGATGAACGGCACTGACATTTCCTTTTAGCAAGTAACATGCCATTCCTGATCGGTTTTGCATTGCGCGCCTCTACGCCAGCATCCATGCGTCCGGATTGAAACAAATCCTTCCGGTCGTTTTCGAAAGTATTCCCGGGACCGGGAAAAAGCGCCCCGATTTTTCCCGATAGAAAGAAATTCCCGCTTGCCGGTTAGGAAAAAGCCGGGGCTTTGCGGTATCGTTGCAGCGTCCCTCACAATTGCATGCAACAACGCACGGCACATGAAGCCGAGGCATCCATCGTGTCAGAATTAATGAAACAAGCAGACCAAATAGACAGAACAAACCGAACAGACGAACGGATCTTGAAATCACTTGAAGTGCTGGTGGTGGACGACGAGCCGGCGATCAGGCAGATCCTTGCCGTCCGTCTCGCCAAGGCGGGATGCCGCGTGGTGCAGGCAGCCGATGCCACCGAGGCGCTGGAGAAGCTGGTGCAGGGAGGGATCGATGTAGCCATCAGCGATATTCAAATGCCGGACTTCGACGGTATCGAACTGGTGCGCAGGGCGCGTGCGGCAGGCGTCGACGCCAACTTCATCATGATGACGGCCTACGCGTCGGTCGATACCGCGATCGAGGCGATCAAGGCCGGTGCTTCCGATTACATGATCAAGCCGGTCCGCAACGATGAAGTGCTGCACCGCGTGGCCAAGATGGCGGACATGCGCCGCCTCAGCAGCGAGAACCGCGTGTTGCGCGACATGGTCAATGCTACCCAGGAAGAAGTGTTCAGCTTCGAATCGCCGCCGATGCGCGACCTTGAGCGTTTGATTGCCAAGGTCGCTCCGACGGACAGCACGGTGCTCGTCACCGGGGAAAGCGGTACAGGGAAGGGCGTGATCGCCCGCAGGATCCACCAGCAGAGCGGCCGGGCGGGCGGCCCTTTCACTCCCGTCAATTGCGGCGCCATTCCGGAAAACCTGATGGAGAGCGAACTGTTCGGCCATGTTAAGGGTTCATTCACCGGGGCGGACAAGGCACGCAAGGGTCTTTTCCTCGAAGCGGACAAGGGCACCATCTTCCTCGACGAAATCGGTGAGTTGCCGCTTGCGCTGCAAGTGAAGCTGCTGCACGTAATTGAGGAAAAATCGGTCCGCCCGGTCGGCAGCGAGCAGGCGAAGAAGGCGGATGTCCGGATCGTCGCGGCCACCAATCGCGACCTGGCGCAGATGGTGGCCGAAGGCAGGTTCCGCGAAGACCTCTACTTCCGGCTGACGGTATTTCATTTGCATGTGCCGCCGCTGCGGGAGCGGCGTCAGGATATTCCGGAGCTGGTGCGTTTCATGGTGCGGCGCGGCGCGAAGCGGTTGAATGCATCAGGCGAATTCGTCATGGAGCCGGAGGTCGAGCAGGTGCTGGGCGCCTACGACTGGCCGGGCAATGTGCGCGAGCTGGAGAATGTGGTCGACCGCGCCCTGATCCTGGCGGAGGAGGGGCGCATTACCCAGGCCGACCTGCCGCCGCAGATCGCGCGCCTGGTGCCGGCATCCGGAGTGGCGGCAGCAGGCGGCAATGGACTTCGCGACCAGGTCAGGCGTTTCGAGTGCTCGGTGATCACCAAGGCGATCGCCGATGCGGGCGGGGATCGCCGCGTTGCCGCCCGCCATCTTGGTATTGGTCTTTCCAGTCTTTACCGAAAAATCGAAGAATTCGAAGCGTTGGGTCTTCTTTCCTAAAGTCATTTCGCCCGGTGCTTTTGTTTCCCGTCAGCCTGCTGGCTGACGGATCTTGCCCTGCCATCTCCGTCCCTCCCTCTTATTTTCCCAGTCAGCGCGCAACAACGTTCAAACAGGGCGTTTGGCCGCACGACTTCGTCTATTGCATTTTGATAACTATCGGCGGCAAATGTGTACTTCTCTATACAAAAGCTTTTCAACGGATAAATTAGGACTTTCCTAAACAAATGAGAATTGTTATCATTATCGTTAATGTTAATGTTGAAACCGGATGTAATTGGTTTTGCGGCGAAATGCCGCCGTAAAACCGTAGTTGCTTTCGTCGCCGACGAAAAGCCGAAACCTAGAACATGACTCAATTTTTCAACGAAAAGTCCGGCGCGTTTGCACTGATCACTGTCTCCCACATTGCCGCCCTGTGGTTGCTGATGAACGGCTTGAACAAACCTGCATCGACTCCGCCTGCACCCCTGCCTGCGGTGATGGTCGAAATGCTTCCCGCCGTGCAGCCTGTCAAGCAGGAAGTGCCGCAGCCGAAGCCGCCCGAGCCCGTGCCGCAGCCCAAGCCCAAGGAAACGCCGAAGCCGCAGCCCAAGAAGGCGGTAGCCAAGCCGCAGCCGAAAAAGGAAACGCCGCGCACGACCACCAGCGAAAAAGCACTGACGGCGCCCAAGCAGGAAACGCCTCCGGTCCAGCCGACTCCCGCGGCTCCGCCGGAAACCAGCGCTCCGCCGTCGCCTCCGACGCCTCCCGCACCGCCCGCGCCCCCGGCTCCGCCGCCTGTGACGCCGCCGCGCTTCAATGCCGCTTACCTCAACAACCCGGCGCCGGTCTATCCGCCCATCCTGCGCCGCGCCGGCGAAGAGGGCAGGGTGGTGCTGCGCGTTCTAGTTACGGCGGAAGGCACCGCCGGCGAAGTGCAGGTGCTGCGACCGAGCAGCTCGGCGCTATTCGACGAGGCTGCCCTGTCTGCCGTGCGCAAGTGGCGTTTCGTTCCCGCCAAGCGCGGCGATACCGCCATTGCCGAGTGGGTCCAGGTCCCCATCGATTTCAAACTGAATTAACGAACCCAACCATTTTTCGAAAGCGCGTCATGAACAACCCCTACGGTATCGCCAATCTGTGGCAGCAAGGTGATTCGGTTACCCATGCTGTTGCCATCATTCTGCTCATCATGTCCATCCTGTCGTGGTACGTCATGGCCATCAAGGCCTGGAGCCTGATCCGCCTGCGTCGCCAGGCCGCCGTGGCCAGCGAGCATTTCTGGCACACCAAGAGCCTGGAAGAGGGCATGAGCCTTCTGGCGCCGGACCGCCACCACAATCCTTTCCGCGCGCTCGCCGAAGACGGCGCCAACGCGGCCATGCATCATGCGATGAGCAAGGAAGACCTGCATGGCGCGCTCAACATCAGCGAGTGGGTCACCAGCTGCCTGCGCCGCTCGATCGAGAACATCACCGGACGCATGCAAAGCGGCTTGCAGGTGCTGGCATCCGTCGGCAGCACCGCACCCTTCGTCGGCCTGTTCGGCACGGTATGGGGCATCTACCATGCGCTGGTCGGCATCGGCGTGTCCGGCCAGGCAAGCATCGACCGTGTGGCAGGCCCGGTGGGCGAGGCGCTGATCATGACCGCGTTCGGCCTGGTCGTCGCGATTCCCGCCGTGCTCGGCTACAACGCACTTACCCGCAGCAACAAGGCCATCCTGGCGCAGCTGTCAAATTTTGCGCATGACCTGCATGCATATCTGATCACCGGCGGCCGCGTGGGACAAAGCCAGAATGTCGTCAGCCTGCGCGCCAAGGGAGAATAATCATGAGCTTCGGCGCTCCCGACAAGGATGACGATGTGATGTCGGAAATCAACATGACGCCCCTGGTGGACGTCATGCTGGTCCTGCTCATCATCTTCATCATCACCGTCCCGGTGATCAACCATGCGGTCAAGCTCGATCTGCCGCGCGCCGCCAGCCAGCCCAACGATGTCAAGCCATCGCATATCGATGTCTCCATCGATAGCAACGGCGTCATCAGCTGGGGCGGCACGGCGGTCGACGAACAGGCATTGAAGGATCGCATCTCGACTGCCGCCGCGCAGTCGCCTCAGCCGGAGCTTCACTTGCGCGCCGATCGCAAGACGCCCTATGAGAATGTCGCGCGATTGATGTCCGCTGCGCAGACCGGTGGCCTCAACAAGATCGGATTCGTCACCGAGCCTGATGCGTCACGTTAGTCATTGCTTTACCAATGAACCAGCCGGCTGCTGATTGGCCGCCCGGTGCCTGTTGCACCGTTCAAGAACAAGGATTTCTCATGAATATGATCTCTAAGAAGCGTATCGCCGCTGCCGCCCTGTCCCTGCTTTGCGCAACGACCGCCTACTCGCAGGAGAAAGTCCTCAATCTCTATTCGGCGCGTCACTACCAGACCGACGATCAGCTTTACAGCAACTTCACCAAGCAGACCGGTATTCGCATCAATCGCATCGAAGCGGATGATGCCGCGCTGATGGAGCGGCTGCGTAACGAAGGAAAGAACAGTCCGGCCGACGTGATCCTGCTGGTCGATGCGGCCCGCCTGTGGCGCGCGCAGGTGGAAGGCCAGTTCCAGCCGGTGCGTTCGGCAGTGCTGGAGGAGCGAATTCCCGCCAACCTGCGCGGCGGTGACGAGGGACAAGGCGCCCAGTGGTTCGGTCTGTCCACCCGTGCCCGTATCATCGTCTACAACAAGGTGCGCGTGAAGCGTGAAGATGTCGCCACCTATGAATCGCTGGCCGATCCGGTCAACAAGGGCAAGGTATGCACCCGTTCCGGGGCCCATCCGTACATGCTCTCCATGATCGGTTCAATGATCGAGCGCAACGGCGAAGCCGCGACCGAGAAATGGGCTCAAGGCATGGTGGCCAATTTCGCGCGCCCGCCGCAGGGTGGCGACACCGATCAGATCAAGGGCGTGGCCTCGGGCGAGTGCGGCATTGCGGTGGCTAATTCCTACTACTACGCGCGCCTGCTGCGCTCGACGAAGTCCGAAGACCGCGAAATGATGAACAAGGTCGGCTTCGTATGGCCGAACCAGGAAGGCTCCGGCACTCACATCAACGTCGCCGGCGGCGCAGTCGCCAAGTACGCACCCCATCGTGAGGCCGCGGTGAAATTCCTTGAGTACCTGGCCGGCGATGAGGCCCAGGCTTATTTCGCCAACGGCAATAACGAATGGCCGGTGGTTTCATCCGCGGTGGCGAAGAACCCGGTGCTTCAGCAGATGGGTAAATTCAAGGCCGAGAACGTGTCGATCACCGCCATTGGCAAGAACCAGATCGCAGCCCAGAAAATACTCGATCGCGTCGGCTACAAATAATTTTTTGCTTTTATTTTTCACATCACTCATGTCGTAGCCAGCCAGTTCCTGTTGACAGCCAGCATAACGATAAAATTATCTACCCACAGGGATACAAATGAAGAAGAAGTCTGGAAAACGCCACGCGCCGGAGGCAGGGAATCGCGTGTCTCAAGTCCAGTCGCCGGCACAGCCGGAGACACGCCGTGCGTCTAGCCTGCCGCTCGGCGCACTGATGCTCGCAGCGTCGGTTTCCGCAACCGCTCAGAACGTCGCACAAGCCCCCGCTTCCTCCGACCAGGTGATGCCGACCGTGGAAGTGCAGGGCCAACGCGAAACGCTGAGCAAGGATTCGCTGCGCACGACCACCACCGGGATCGGCAAGGGCACCCAGGAACTGCGCGACATACCGCAGTCCGTGACGGTGATGACCGAGCGCCTGATCGACGACCGCAACCTCGACGACTTCCGCGAAGTGCTGCGCACCACCGCGGGCGTGACATTCCAGGCGGGCGAGACGGGCGAGGAAGACGTGCGCCTGCGCGGCTTTTCTCTGGGCCAGGCCGGCGATATCTATACGGACGGCTTGCGCGACGGTGCGCTGTATGAGCGTGATACCTTCAACAACGACCGCATCGAAGTGCTGAAGGGTTCGGCCTCGATGTTGTTCGGCAAGGGCTCCACCGGCGGCATCGTCAACCAGGTCAGCAAGATGCCGTTCCTGTTCAACCAGCACGAGGCGACCTACACCGTCGGCAGTGGCGACCTGCATCGTTTCACCGGCGACTTCAATATCAAGACAGGCGAGGATGCAGCGCTGCGCCTGAATGCGATGGTGCACAGTGCGGACAACTGGGGCGCCAAGCAGAAAAAGCTCGGCATCGCGCCGACCTATAGCTGGGGCATTGGAACACGTGACGAATTCACTGTTGGCCTCTTCCATCTCGATATCGACGGCCGTCCGACTTACAGCAACCCCTGGTTTCTTTCCGGCGGCAATCGCGGCACCATCATCGAGACGCTGCCTGCCAAGAACTACTACGGTTTCACCAGTGATTACCTCGATACCCGCGCCACCTACGGCACGCTGGCGCATGTGCATCGCTTCGATGACGGCAGCCAGATCAAGACCCAGCTGCGTCACGGCCGCTACGAGCGCGACCTGTGGGCCAGTGTGATTCGGTTTGCGCCCGGCACGACCAGGGATAACCTGAGCAACTCCACCGTTCTTCAGCGTACGCCGAAGGGCCGCACTGCCGTCAGCGACACGACGCAACTGTCGAGCGACTACTCCGGCAAGTTCAACTTCGGAGGCCGTCAGCATGAACTGCTGGCCGGGGTTGACTTCTACCAGGAAGACGCCAAGCGGAACAATAACTTCGCCGGCCCCGCGAGCACGTTGACGACCACGGTCGGCACGCCGAATGATGGCGACTGGCGTCCCGATACGCGCGGCAATCCGGTCTATAACGATTTTGACGCGCGCAACATCGGCCTGTATGCGCAGGATATGCTCAGCGTGACCGATACCTTCAAACTGCTTGGCGGCCTGCGCTTCGATCATTTCACGGCCAAGTACAACACCGCGGCCGGTCTGAGCAACGATCGCAGTGAAAGCCTGTGGTCGCCCCGCGTTGGCGCGCTGTTCCAGCCGAGCGACTGGGCCTCGTACTACGTGTCCTATGGCACCTCCTACAACACTTCCGGCGATACCTACCAGTTCGCCCCGGGCGCGCCGACACCCGGTTCACAGGCCGAGCGCGACGCCAATACGCCGGCGGAGAAGAGCCGCAACTTCGAACTGGGCGGCAAGTGGGAGCTCTTCGAAAAGCGCACTTCGCTTGGTCTCGCCGCGTTCTACAGCGAGAAGTACAATGAACGCAACACTGATCCGGACACTGCATCCACCCAGCAGCTCCTGTCGGGAAAACGGCATGCGTCGGGCCTGGAGTTCAACCTCGCCGGCCGCATCACGCCGAAGTGGGAAGTGTTCTTCAACCATACCTGGATTCCGCGCGCCAAGATCGACAAGAGCAATGTCGCTCGCAATGCGGCCGGCACCGGTCCACAGGTGGAGGGCGACCGACCGGGCCTGACGCCGAGGCATAGCGGCAGCCTCTGGACGACCTACCGCATCCTGCCCGAACTTCGCCTTGGCGCCGGCCTGACTTATCGCGGCCAGCAGAACCCGGAGGGTGCACGGCACGTGACGGCGGACAGCTTCACCGTTGTCGATGCGATGGCCGAGTACACGATCAATCAGACGTGGTCCGCCAAGCTGAACGTCACCAATCTGACGGACAGGCTCTATGCCGATTCCCTGTACCGCGGATTCTATGCGCCCGGTGCGCCGCGTCGCGTGGAGCTGACACTGAAGGCAAACTTCTAGGAAAGCGCCGATGCTTCTGCATCTGAAGAACGTCCTCACTCGCGACGAACTGGCAACTGCCCGGGCATTGCTCGGGCAGGGGGCGCCGTGGGTGGACGGACGGGTCAGTGCGGGCGGCCAGGCGGTCGCCCGCAAGAACAACGAGCAGCTGTCGCAGGACAGCGACGTCTCGCGCCAACTGCAAGCGCTGGTCTTGGCTGCAGTGCAACGCGACCCGTTGTTCTTTTCCGCGGCCCTGCCGCGCAAGATTTTCAATCCGCTGTTCAACCGCTATGGGGGTGACAGCAATCATTACGGCGCGCATGTCGACGGCGCCGTATTGTACTCACGCAACCCCGCGCAATGGGTGCGCACCGATCTGTCCTGCACTTTGTTTTTGTCCGAACCTGACGAATACGATGGCGGCGAGCTGGTGATGCAGGACCCGCAGGGTGAACGCCGCATCAAGCTGCCGGCCGGTGATCTGGTGCTCTATCCGGGCACGACACTGCACCAGGTGACACCCGTGACGCGGGGAACGCGTCTTGCCAGCTTCTTCTGGATCGAAAGCATGGTGCGCGGCAGCGACCAGCGCCAGCTGCTGTTCGAGATGGATATGGCGTTGCTGAAGCTGCGCGATTCCCTCGGCGAACAGGAACCTTCGGTGGTGCAGCTGACCGGCACTTACCACAACCTGTTGCGGATGTGGGCCGACACATGAGCGGAGTTCCTTCCGTTGAGCCCATCCCTCAGGGAGTTGTCAGCCTGGGGGATCATGAAATGCATGCGGCGAAGCGGCTGGATGCCAATGCATTTGCCTATTTCAGCGGAGGCGCCGCGGATGAAATCACGCTGCGCGCCAACCGTACCGCCTGGGACGGTATCCAGTTGTTTCCCCGGGTGCTGCGCAACCTGGTTGGCGGTCATACGCGCACTGCATTATTCGGGCGTACCCTTGCTCATCCCATCCTGCTGGCGCCGGTGGCGTTTCAACGCATGGCCCACCGCGATGGCGAAATGGCGACCGCCTATGCGGCCAGCATGCAGGGGGCGGGGCTGATTCTGAGTTCACAGGCCAGCGTACTGCTTGAACATGTGGCGCGGGCCGTGTTGCCGGAGCGGCAGCGCGGGCCGTTATGGTTTCAGCTCTATTTCCAGCATGATCGCGGTTTTACCAAGGAACTCGTACGCCGTGCCGAGAGTGCCGGTTATGAAGCGCTGGTCGTCACCGTCGATGCTTCCAGCAGCGGTGTGCGGGATCGGGAACGTCGTGTCGGCTTCAAGCTGCCTCCAGATGTATCGGCAGTCAATCTTGCCGGCCTGCCGGCTCCCAAACCCGTCATGCTGAACGAGCATCAAAGCCGCATGTTTGATGCGCTCCTGGCAACCGCGCCGACCTGGAAAGACATCGAATGGCTGCGCGGCATCACGCGCTTGCCAGTCATCCTGAAGGGCATCATGCATCCCGGCGATGCGCAGCTTGCGGCGCAACACGGCGCCGATGGCGTAATTGTTTCCAATCATGGCGGACGCACGCTCGATACCGTGCCTGCGACGGCAACCATATTGCCCAGGATACGCGCGGCGATGGGGCCGCAGTTCCCGATACTGGCCGATGGCGGCATACGGCGCGGCACCGATGTGTTCAAGGCGATTGCGCTGGGCGCGGACGCGGTCCTGATCGGGCGTCCTTATGTGTTCGGCCTGGCCAATGCGGGCGCCATGGGCGTGTCGCACGTGGTGCGCCTGCTTCGCGACGAGCTGGAGATTGCGATGGCCTTGTGCGGCTGCGCCACGCTCGCCGACATCAATGCGGATGCCTTGTTCAGTTAATCGGCGAACGCTCGGTTTCACGCAAAATCCCTGCTGCGGAATTGCAGCCGCCCCAGCAGGCCCGACATGTCCACCAGCCGGCCGGCAACCAGATGGTGCACATTGCTCTCGCATTGCCATACCCCATAGACGCCGAGCAACTGCGATCCCAGCAATTCCTTGCGATAGCGTTCGATCAGCGCTGGCCATACGATGACATTGACCAGCCCGGTCTCGTCTTCCAGGGTGACGAACATGGTGCCGTTGGCCGTTTCCGGGCGCTGGCGGACGGTGACGATGCCGCATGCGCGCGCAAGCTGGCGGTCCGCGAAGGTGTGCAATATGTCCGCGGGCAGGAATCTCCTTGCCGCCAGCGCGGTTCGCAGCAAGGCCAGCGGATGCCTGCCGAGCGTTACTCCGGTGGAGTGATAGTCCGCCACGATGCCTTCCCCTTCGGTTGGCGCATCGAGCCGCACCGGCTCTTCTTCAATGCCCGCGCCCCTCAGCAATCCCTTGCCCGGCTCGGATGCCACCGCATGCCACAGCGCCTGTCGCCGGTGCCCGGCCAGCGCTTCGAGCGCATTGGCATTGGCCAGCATCTCCAGGTCGTGCCGGCTCAGCTGCGCGCGCAGGGCAAGGTCCGCCAGGTCGGGGAAGGGCTTGACCGAGCGAGCTTCCTCGATGCGCCAGGCCGCCTCGCAGGACAGTCCGCGCACCATGTTGAAACCCAGGCGTACCGCGGGCTGGGCTGATTGGCCGGGATGGCTCTTCATCGACCTATTCTCCGTCCCCGCCCAGCGCGGCCCGTCGGGCATGTGCAACGCCGCCTCGCCCTCGCTCCATTCCAGCCTGGCATCCCAGTCGCTGTAGCGAATATCGACCGGACGCACCGTCACATTGTGGCGGCGCGCATCCTGGACCAGTTGCGAAGGCGAATAGAAACCCATCGGCTGGCTGTTGAGCAGCGCCGCCAGGAAGGCGGCCGGTTCATGGCACTTGATCCAGGAACTGGCATACGCCAGCAGGGCGAAACTTGCCGCATGGCTTTCCGGAAATCCGTATTCGGCAAAACCGTGAATCTGGCGCACGATGGCACTGATGAATTCCTCCTCATAGCCGTTCCTTCTCATGCCGGCGATCAGCTTGTCCTGGAATTTTCCGATGTCGCCCTTGCGCCGCCATGCCGCCATCGCACGCCGCAGCTGGTCGGCTTCGCCTGCGGTGAATTCGGCCGCAAGTATGGCGATCTGCATCACCTGTTCCTGGAAAATGGCCACGCCAAGCGTGCGCGACAAGGCCTGCCTGATCTTGTCGCTGGGGTAGGTGACCGGCTCCAGCCCTTGCCTGCGCCGCAGATAGGGATGGACCATGCCGCCCTGGATCGGTCCTGGCCGCACGATCGCCACCTGGATCACCAGGTCGTAGAATTCCCTGGGGCGCAGGCGCGGCAGCATGGTCATCTGCGCCCGGCTCTCGATCTGGAACACGCCGATGGTGTCGGCCCGGGAAATCATCGCATAGGTAGCCGGATCTTCCCGAGGAATGTCCTGCAGGTTGAAGGGTTCGCCGCGCAGGTCGGTGATGAAGTCGAGCGCGCGGCGGATCATGCTGAGCATGCCCAGCGCGAGAATGTCGACCTTCAGCAGGCCCAGCGCGTCGATATCGTCCTTGTCCCACTGCACCACGCTGCGGTCCTTCATCGCGGCGTTTTCTATCGGCACCAGGCGCGAGAGCTTGCCTCGGGAAATGATGAAGCCGCCCGGATGCTGGGACAGGTGGCGCGGAAAACGCATCAGCTTTTCCGCGATGTCGGCCCATTGCACGGCCATTAGCGAATCCTTTTCCATTCCGCATTCGGCGAAGCGCTCGGCCAGGCTGTTCTTGCCGTCCCACCAGCGGTGAGATTTCGCGACCTGGTCGACGATGCCCGCATCGACGCCGAGCGCCTTGCCGACATCGCGCAGTACGCTGCGCGGCTTGTAGCTGATGACCACGGCGGTCAATGCGGCGCGCAGCCTTCCATACTTCCCGTAGATGTACTGGATGACTTCCTCCCTGCGCTGGTGTTCGAAGTCGACGTCGATATCGGGCGGCTCGTCGCGCTCCCTTGAAATGAAGCGCTCGAACAGCAGGGTGCTGCGGGAAGGATCGACCTCGGTGATGCGCAGGCAATAGCAGACCACCGAATTGGCGGCCGAACCGCGCCCCTGGCAGAGAATGCCGACGCTGCGTGCAAAGCGAACGATGTCGTACACGGTCAGGAAATAGGCCTCGTAGCGCTTTTCCTCGATCAGCGCGAGTTCATGCTCGAGCTGCTGCTGCACGGCAGGCGGCACGCCTTCCGGGAATCGTTCCATGGCACCCGCATAGACCTCGCGCCGCAGGTAGGCGGCAGGCGTATAACCTTGAGGAACCAGTTCATCCGGATATTCATAACGCAGTTCATCCAGCGAAAATCCGCAGAGCCCGGCGATGCGCAAGGTTTCGGCCAGCGCGGCGGGCGGATAGATATTGGCAAGCCGCAGCCGCGAGCGCAGATGCTGTTCCGCATTCGGCGCGAGATCATAGCCGCATTCGGCTATCGGCTTGCCGAGCCGGATGGCTGTCAGCGTATCCTGCAGCGGCTTGCGTGAACGCACATGCATGCACACATTCCCGGTCGCCGCTATCGGCACGCCATGCCGGCCGGCTGCCTGGCCGACAAGGGCGCGATGGCGGTCATCGCCGGGATGATGGAGCAGGGTGAGCGCGATCCAGGCACGCGACGGGAAGACGCGCGCCATCCATGCCGCCTGCGAATCCAGTTCCTCGGCGTCGAGGCCATGCAAGGGCAGCAGGAGGGCAAGGCAGCCAGGCATGCCGCGCAGGTGGGCATGGTCTTGCTGCGGCGCGGTGAAGTCGTCCGGCGTGAGGAGGTAGCTTCCTTTTTGCGCGCGCGTGCGCGCCAGCGTGATCAGTTCCGACAGGTTGCCGTAGCCGTCCCTGTCGGCGGCAAGCAGGATCAGGGAAAATGCCGGCCTGCCGTCGGCGTGGGTGAGCCGGAAAAAGCTGCCGATGATGAGATGCAGCCCGCACTGCTTCGCTTCGCCATGCGCGCGCACCACGCCGGCCAGCGAGCACTCGTCGGTCAGGGCCAGCGCGGCGTACCCGAGCTGGGACGCGCGCAGCACGAGTTCTTCCGGATGCGAGGCGCCGTGCAGGAAAGTGAAATTGGAAAGGCAATGCAGTTCGGCATACTCGGGCAGCAGGGAAGGCAGATCGGAAGACTTCGATGGAGGGTCGGCGCGCACGTTGTTTTTGATAAATACTGTATAAAAATACAGTATAAATCGGCAAGCTGCCTTTTTGCCAATGCAAATGCTGTGCTTTTGCCGGACCTTGCGTTGAAGCTTGCCAAGCGTTGTTCAGCAACTGCATCCAGGCCACCGGCTCCGGATATTCCGCTGGCTTTCGATTTTTTATTTCCGAACCCTCAACCGAACAAGCCCTGCAGGAACCAGCAGGCCTCCACGCCGTGACGCTCGCGGTAGATCCAGTAGAAATTCGAGTTTTCGGCTTGCGCGACGAAATAGTCGCGCATGATCAGCCTGCCATCCCACCAGCCGCACTCGATGCGTTCCGGTCCCTTCACCATGCGCAGCGGAGAACCATAAAAAGGGCGTTCATTGCGGACAAGCAGTTCGATCGGCTGCTTGAGCAGCCAGAACGGTCTTTCCGCATAACAGGCGAGCCGGCTTGCGGCAAGTTGCGAAGCCTGGCCCGGTGCCCAGGCATTCGAAACTTCCGGGCGATGATCGGCTTGCGGCGCAGGCGCCAGCACGCCATGGTCGCCCAGCCGCGCCTTGAGAAGCTCCAGCAGGCGGTGGAAGTCGACCGGCGTTCCGCCAGGCTCGGGAAACAGCGATTCGGTAGGCGGCAGCATGGCGGAAAGCTGGACCGCTTCAAGCCGCAAGCCGATCAGCGGCGCGACAAGCTCGATGCGGCCCAGCCTTTCCTTGAGCAGGCGCGTCAGGTGCTCCTCCTGCCACACCGGTTCGGCCAGTGCGATTTCCAGCGGCGTGGGCGCAATCGCGGTGCGGCCGCGCTCATGTTCAAGCAGCAGGAGGAAGCGCGACACCGCCAGCTGCCGGGCAACCAGCCATCCAGTCATCTGCAGCAGTAGCCGCCGCGCGGCGAACAGCGCCGACTCGGCATGCTCGATGCGATCGGGCAGCTCCATCCGGACGGCAAAATGCTGCGGCGGCTGCACCCAATCGTGCAGTTCGGCGGCCTGCCCATAGGCCCGGTCGAGCGCATCCAGCACACTTTTGTCGCATCGCCGCAGCAGGCCGGCGCGAGGCAGCTTGCGCAGGCCGGCCAGCGTCCTGCAGCCGATGCCTTCGAGCCACGGCAGGTAAGGCTGTACTTGCGGCAGCAGGGCGCAAGGCAGCGCATCGAGACGGCGCGCCATGCTTTCCATGCGTATCATCCGGCGCCGCGCCGGCCTGCGGCCTGACCGGGCATAAGCCAGCAGCCATGCTGCCTGTGCCGTCGGCGCCATGCTGATCTGCGGCGTGAAACCGAGCGCACGGACGCCATGCCGCACCAGCCGGGCCAGCGCCAGGCGGCCGCCGAATGCACGCAGGCTGGCAGTCACATCGAGCAGCAGGCTGCTGTGTTCGGCAAAAGCCACTTCCGGCGTGTACTGCAGCAGGGCGAGGGCGATGCTGTCGAGCGCTTCCCGCTCCCTGGCATCGTCGCGTTCATGCAGCGTTGCATCAGGGCAGATCATCTGCACGCCGGCGGCGCGCATGCCGATACGCACGCCGGCATGCGCCGCCTGCGGACTCGTCGCCATCACGTATCCACGTTCGAGGATTACATGCCTGCCGGGTTCGCTCCAGCATGGCCGCAGGCTTTCAAGCGGAAGCCAAGGCAGATGTACGCCGATCCAGGATCGCATCGGTTCCCGCCGCGTTCAATTAACGCGATGGGCCGGGACTTCGGCAGCCATCACCCCGACAAGAGAAGCAGCAGCCGGCGCCTGCACTGCGTTCTCTGCCAATGCCCCGGCCTGGTGCCGGGAAGGAGCGCCTTGCGGGGCATTGAACGGATGCGGTGCTGCCGGCATGTCGTTCATGCGCAGGAGAATCGGATCATCGCGGAGCGGTCCGCGGCGCTTGACGATCTGGATCTGCAAGCCCTCGGCCGCGGGACGCAGGGCCAGGCGCAGCGGCGCCGGAGAAGCATCGCGCATGCAGGCCAGCGGACGCATTAGCCAGAACAGCGTGTCGCTTCCCTGCGCGGCGAGATGAAGGCGCCGCAGCGACTCGGTGCGCAGGTGCGATTGCCAGAAGAGCAGTGCACCGCAACTGCCGTTGTTAAGGATCTGCTCCGCGCTCCACAGCGCATCCGCGCTGCGAGCGGCCTGGATCCAGAGCAGGCTGTCAATCGGCAGACCCCAGTTTGCCCAGGCCGAAACGTGAGGCAGATGCGGCGGCTGTACCAGCGCGATGCGGCGCTTGCCTGCGATGGCACTGAAGGCGGAACGCAGCAGACGGATTTCGCCGATGCCCGGCTGCTCCATCATCAATTCGATCAGGCTGCCCTTCGGCCAGCCGCCGTTCGGCAGTTCCTTGTCCAGCAACGAATAGCCGGTGGCTGTTACCGCGCAATGGCCCGATGCCATCTGATCAGCTCGCCATACCGCATGGGACAGGGAGGACAGGCCTCCATCGGGCGGCCTTGCGGTGGAAACTAATGTGGGCATGCGGACCTCCTAATCTTTTCATGGCGATGCTAGGCATCAATTTATACTGTATAAATATACAGTATAACGTGGAGGCAGCTTAGTCGATTTTTGGTCAAATTTGTATGTGATTGATCTGTCTTTATTTTTTCTTAAAGATTTTTGTACCTTATGCAACCCCGTGTCACTTCCCTAGGCTTGCTGATCAAGCCTAACCCCGCCGATACCTTCGAGTATCCGCACCATATCGATCGCGCCAGTCTCGACGCCTTGCCTTCCAAGCCCGGCATTTACATCTTCCGGGACGAGAATGACCGGCCTCTTTATATCGGCAAGAGCATCAACATCCGCACGCGCGTGCTATCCCATCTCCGTACGCCAGAGGAAGCGCGCATGCTGCAGCAAAGCAGCCATGTCGAATTCCAGCGCACCGCCGGCGACATCGGAGCCCTGCTGCTGGAGTCGCGCCTGATCAAGGAAATGCAGCCGCTGCACAACAAGAAGCTGCGGCGCACGCGCGAGATGTGCTCGTTGCGTCTTGGCGCACATGTGAAATCGGTGCCGGAAGTGGTCTATGCGCGAGATCTCGATTTTGCCTGCACAACCGATCTCTACGGCTTGTTCGCCACGCGCAGGGCGGCGCAGGAAAAGCTGCGCGAAATCGTCGAGATGCAGATGCTGTGTCCGGGATTGACCGGGCTCGAAGCCGCCACGCGCGGCAGGGCCTGCTTTGCGCATCAGATATCGCGGTGCCTCGGCGCCTGCGTCGGCGTCGAGACGGCGCAAGAGCATTACCGGCGCCTCAAGGCGGCATTGAATGAAATGCGGGTGATGATCTGGCCATACGAAGGCGCGATGGGCATCGTCGAGGAATGCGACGGCTGGAAGCAAACCCATGTGGTGGACCACTGGGCCTATCTCGGCTCGATCGACCATGCCAAGGGACGAAAACCTGTCAAGCGCCCGGCCCGGCGTGCATTCGATGTCGATACCTACAAGATACTGGTCAAGCCCATGCTGCGCGGCGAATTGTTCATACAGCCGGTCCGGCTATGAAATTCGGAAGGCAGGCGCCGTTTCCTGTGCCGGGCTAGCGGGATGGAATAAGCAAATGCATGTGCAATGCATCGAACTTTTCGCCAAGGCCGCACGAAATGAAAAAGCCGTACGCCGGCATGCGCCGGGTACGGCCTTGGTCTGGATGAGGCTTCGATTATTTCGAAGCGCCGCCTGCGCTGCCGCCGGTACCGCCCGCACTGCCGCCGGAAGGGGAAGTCGTGCTGCCAGCGGAGTCGGTAGTGCCGCCTGTTGTGCCGCCTGTTGTGCCGCCTGCGCTGGAACTGGTATCGCTGCTCGTGGTGCCCGCGCTGCCGGTCGTGCCGCCTGTGCTGCCGCTGCTGCCCGGAGTGCTCGATCCTCCCGCGGTGCCGCCAGTGCTGTCAGTGCTGCCGCCAGGAGTGGCGCCTGCGCTCGAGGCATCGCTGCCAGTGCCGCCCGGTGTTGCGCCGGTGGTCCCGCCTGCAGTGCTTCCGGTGCTGCCGGCCGCGCCTGGAGTCGTGGCGCCTGTGCTGCTATCGGTGCTGCCAGTGCTGCCTGCCGCACCGGTGCTGCCTGTGGTTCCGCCAGTGGCTCCGGTGCTGCCTGTGGCACCAGCGCTGCTGCTGGTGCTGCCGGCGTCTGCGCCGGCGGTGCCGCCGTCTTTCTTGTCGCAAGCAGCCAGGGTCAGCGAGGCGACGAGCGCCGCGAGCAATACTGAATATTTCATGTTGGTTCCTCTCAAGAAAATATAGTTGTAAGCCGATACACGGCCATTGGAGAAACTTGGTTGGCTTAAGTGCCTGCACAAGCTTTGATAAATCTCAATGCGAATATGTTTTTTTCAACAAATGAACCGGATTTCAGCTTATGCATGAATGCGCATAGCGTGCATTAATCATGCAAGCTACATGAAGCCGGCCGGATAGCAGCACCGTTTCCACTTCCGCTTCCGGTGCGCCTCAGGCAGCTTTCACATAATCGCGCAGGAAGGTCTTGGTCTGCCGGTCCGGGAAGATGATGGTTACCTTGTCGCCCGCAGAGGAGACTACGCGGCCCTCCCCGTACTTCGGAACGCGCACCGCCGTACCGACATCCGGCAACGGGTCCTTGTCCTCGCGCAGCGAAGGAGGTGCATGGTCGCGTATGTGTTCGGGACTCAATGCCTGTTCCGGCGGCTGCCTGCAATTGTCGCAACCGCCGCAATGCGACCAATCGGCCTCTTCGCCGAAATAGTCAATCAGCACTTTCCAGCGACAGAAACCGGTCTGCGCATAAAACACCATGCGTTCCAGGGCTTCATGATCCCTGGCTGTCTTGTCGCGGTAAGTCTCGACGAGCTGCGCCAGATCCTTGGGCTTGGCCCGGACCCTGGTTACGCGATAGGCCAGTTCATCATTCTGCTCCTGCAGTCCGCCATCCCGTAGCAGTTTGAGCGATACCTGCAAACGCGCATCCGACAATTCTTCCAGTTCTTCATGCAGGCGCGCGAAGGACACGAAACTGCCATTGGCGGACAAGGCCTGCAAGGCCGAATAGACCGAACTCAGGTCATCAACACCGGGATAGCGGCGAGCCAGGAAAAACTGCTGTACCTGCTTGTCCTTCGCCTGGTAGAGCAGTATGCAGTCGGCCGGCTCGCCGTCGCGTCCCGCGCGTCCCGACTCCTGGTAATAGGCTTCGAGATTGCCCGGTATCTGATAATGGATCACGAACCGGATGTCCGCCTTGTCGATCCCCATGCCGAATGCATTGGTGGCGACCATGATGCGGCTTTCGCCGTTCATGAAGGCGTCCTGGTTCTGCGAGCGGATCTTCGCCGAAAGCTGGCCGTGATAATAGGTGACGCTTTCACCGGCTTCCTTCAGCGCCTCATGCACTTCTTCCACAGCCTTTACCGTCGCCGCATAGACGATGCCGGAGCCTTCCTCCTCTCGCACCAGGCGCAGGATCTGGCTCAGCTTCTCGCCATCGTCGGTCACCGCGATCGCGCGATAGTGAAGATTTGACCGGTATATGCCTGTATTTATGACATGCATGTCATCCAGGCCCAATTGCTTTGAGATGTCCGTTACCACTTCGTCCGTGGCGGTGGCGGTCAGCGCCAGCACGGTCGGATTGCCCAGTGCCTTGATGGCGGCCCCGAGATTCAGGAAGGCGGGGCGGAAGTCATGGCCCCATTGCGAGATGCAATGCGCCTCGTCGATGACAAACAGGCTGATCTGGTTGTGGGCAATGGTTTCCATGAAGCCCGGATCCGAAAGACGCTCGGGTGTCACGAATACGAACTCGTGATCCGCCTGCTTGATGCTTTCGAGCACCGAGGCCTCTTCACGCGTGGTCAGGGTGCTGTTGACCTCCGCCGCGCCTACGCCCGCGCTTTCCAGCTTGGAGGCCTGGTCCTTCATCAGCGAAATCAACGGGGATACGACGATGGTCATCCCCGGCATTTTCAAGGCGGGCAGCTGATAGCACAGGGACTTGCCGGCGCCGGTAGGCATGATGGCCAGGGTATGGCAGCGGCGCAGCACGCTGTCGATGACTTCTTTCTGCCCCGGCCGGAGTTCTTCAATGCCGAAGGTTTCATTGAGCGTCTCGTGCAATTCCGCTCTCGATATTCTCGAGGTCGAACGGCGCGCCATGAAAGAGGAGGGCGAGATTTTTCGGCCGCCACTCCTTGCCGACGGCGTGGTATGGATAGACATGAATCAGCAACTCCGAGTCAAATTGGTCCGTTGCCCGATGCAGCATTCATGCCTGGAACGATGATGCTGGAATGCATGCTTTTCCCTATGAAAAGCCACCGAAAACCTCGCATGGCCGACATGAGAAAAAACTAAAATTTATTCAACCATGGACGGCATATCGGTTACAATGACCGCACCGATTGAAGTTTGAACTAGTAGTGCAGTATTTGTCTGTCATTTCTTTCTTGCTTCAAAGGATCGACCCGGGCGCAAGCCCAATTTAACTGATAGGAATGTAAGTAATGGCAACAGGTACTGTTAAATGGTTCAACGACGCTAAAGGCTTTGGTTTCATCACTCCGGACGAAGGCGGCGAAGATCTGTTCGCGCACTTCTCCGCGATCCAGTCCAATGGCTTCAAATCGCTCAAGGAAAATCAGCGCGTTTCTTTCGAAGTCACGACTGGCCCGAAGGGCAAGCAGGCTTCCGCGATCCAGCCGCTGTAATAGCAAGCTGATCCACGCGCAATGAAAAACCCCGGCATGCCGGGGTTTTTTTCGTGCTGCGCATCATCTGCACGGTCTACCGGATTGCTTCAATACTATTCGCTACCCAGCTGGAAGTGCGATCCCGCGCATGACCGGATTCCAGTGAAAGACCTGCAATCCCGTTTCAGCATCGCTCACTTGCGCCAGTAGTCGGGCGCAGCATAGGCATGCCGCAGGAAGTCCACGAATGCACGGATGCGCAATGGCAGATGGCGCCGCTGTGCAAATACCGCATAGATATCATTGCCGGGCGCCGCGAATTCGTCGAGTACCGTGACGAGCTGGCCGGCCTCGATGGCGCTGCCCACTTCCCACATCGAGCGCCACGCAAGGCCCTTGCCGGACAAGGCCCATTCATGCAGAACGGCCCCGTCGTTGCACACCATGTTTCCGCCCACTTTGAAAGTGACATTCCTGCCATTCTGACGGAAGGTCCAGCCCCGCTGGCTCCCTTCGCTGCTCATTGCCAGACAGTTGTGCTTGGCAAGGTCGTCCAGCGACGCGGGTGTGCCATGGCGCTTCAGATAAGACGGTGAGGCCACGACAACGCGCTTGTTGTCCGCCAGTTTGACCCCGATCAGATTCGAATCCGACAATGCCGCAATGCGGATGGCCACGTCGATGCCTTCGCCGATCAGGTCCACCACCCGGTCATTCAGATTCAGCGTTACCGCAACATCGCGATGCTCGGCCAAAAAAGAAGGGATGAGCGGTGCGACGTGCTGGCGGCCGAAACCGGCGGGCGCGGAAATGAGCAGATGACCGCTGGCCCTTGCGCTGCGCTCGGATACGGCGGCTTCCGCATTTTCCAGGTCCGCCAGGATCTTCTGGCAATCGTCGAGGAAGGCGATGCCTTCGTTGGTCAGTGCAATCTTGCGCGTGCTGCGCTGAAGCAGCTTGACGCCAAGCCTTTCTTCCAGTGCATCAAGCCTGCGCCCGATCATCGCCGGCGCGATTCCTTCGGCACGCGCCGCCGCCGACAGACTGCCCTTGGCAGCGACATCCACAAACGTGGAAATTTGCTTGAACTGGTCCATGCCCGGAAGATAGGGGATTTGATATTAAAACGCAATAATAAAGTGATTAATCGTTCAGCCTTTGCTTAATTATATTTAATATACTTGCGCAAGCGGAGAAGCGGTTGAACTGGAGAAAGCAAAGCCATGGCTGCAGAACCGCGTGCCTTTGTGGAACGCAAATATTACGAAACAACGGAGATCATCAATGACAGGCTGGCAAATCGCACTCGTGGGCATCGCGGCTTTTTGCGCGGGAGCGATGAATTCGGTGGCCGGCGGCGGCACCTTCTTTTCCTTTCCGGCCCTGCTGGCCGTTGGCGTCCCGCCGGTAGCGGCGAACGCCAGCAATTCGGTGGCGCTCTGGCCGGCAAGCCTGTCCGGCGCATGGGCATACCGCAAGGAACTGGCAAGATACAAGCGCTACCTGATTCCCATGGGGATCGTTTCCTTCATCGGCGGGATCGGAGGCGGACTCCTGCTGCTCTCGACCAAGGATGCCACCTTCTCGAAGCTCATCCCCTGGCTGCTGCTGTTCGCCACGATCCTGTTCGCCTTTTCCGGGAAGATTTCCTCTTGGCTGCGCGGCACGGAATCCGGCAAGCCCGGCAACAGCCCAAGCTCGCTTGCCGGGCAGGCGGTGGTGTCGGTCTACGGCGGCTTCTTCGGGGCCGGAATGGGTATCCTGATGCTGGCAAGCCTTGCCATGGCCGGCCATGACGACGTCCACGAGATCAACGCCATCAAGAATCTGCTGTCGGCCATTATCTACAGCGTGACGGTGCTGACTTTCGTCGCGGCCGGCGCGGTCGACTGGCCCTATACCCTAATCATGCTGGCCACGGCGACGCTCGGCGGTTACTGGGGAGCCACTATCGCGCGCAAGATCCCGGCACTGTGGCTGCGCCGTTTCATCATTACCGTAGGCATGCTGCTGACGGTGTTTTACTTCTACAAGACACTCTGATTCAATCCCGGGTGATGTGATGTCACTGCGCCGGATCGACAGAAGCGTTGCGCGAAAACCGCTTAAGCCCCCTCAATGCAGCCCTTTGAATATGCGTGCAAGCTTTTGGGCAAAGGGGGGTGAAATGAATCTGCGCTCGATCGACGCCGATGCTTTGCTGCTTGCCTATGCGGATGCGCATGGTGCGGCGCCACACGAGCGCGGCAGGCTCGAAGCAGCCTTGCTGCATCCGCTCACCGTCGCCGCGGCCGGCGACGCCGACATCGCCGACATCGCCGTGGCATACATGCGCGGCATGCTGGAGTACGCGCCATTTT
Source organism: Noviherbaspirillum album (assembly GCF_035916955.1). NCBI lineage: Bacteria > Pseudomonadati > Pseudomonadota > Betaproteobacteria > Burkholderiales > Oxalobacteraceae > Noviherbaspirillum > Noviherbaspirillum album. The sequence goes on from NZ_JAWIIV010000022.1 coordinate 36,290, forward strand.
CGCAAGCCAATGCAGGTGCCGGCCTGCTTGCGATGGAACTCTTCCTCCTGCAGAACGGATGGGACATCTCCGCGCCGAGCGAGGAGCGGCTGCAGATGCTGCACAGGCTGGAAGCCGGCCAATGCTCCGACCGGGAATTCGGCGACTGGCTGCGCCGGAGCCTTTAGAACAATTGAACAATTCGCTTCAAAGCGACTTCACATAGGCGCGGATACCGGCAAGCAGCATCTCGACCGCCATCGCGGTAAGGATCAATCCCATCAGGCGTTCGAATGCCGTCATGACGCGGGTGCCAAGCACGCGCTGCATGCGCTCGGCGCTCAGCAGCACCACCAGCCAGATCACCGCGACCGCCAGCAGGACACCCACATGCAGCATCGTTTCCACGGTGCTGGTGGACGAAAAAAGCAGGACCGTCACCAATGCCGAAGGGCCCGCCAAGGCCGGAACGGCGAGCGGCACGATGAACGGTTCGCCCGCTTCACCACCATCGCCGAAGACCCCCCCGGGCTGCGGAAATACCATGCGCAGCGCGATCAGGAACAGGATGACGCCGCCGCCGATGCGCAAGGCGATGTCGGTAAGCTGCAGGGCATTGAGGAAATGCCGCCCGAAGAACATGAACACCAGCAGGAGCAGAAACGCGATCGCACATTCCCGGAAAATCACTTTTCCCCGTCGCGCCGGCGGCACATTGGACAGGGCGCTTGCGAACAGCGGCACGTTGCCGAACGGGTCGGTGACGAGCAGCAGAATGATGAAGGCTTGGAAAAAATTCTCGGTCATGGCTTGTTAGGCTGTTGAAATCGAACGACGCCGGGTGCGAACGTACCCTGCCGGACGGCGAATGTCGTAGCATGCCATAAAGGTCACAGAACAAAATACGGACGAGATATGCGATCCACCGAAGCAAAAAGGAAATCCCGCCGCCGGTTTCTGCTTGGCGGACTGGGCGTCGCCGGCGCGCTCGTCGTCGGCTGGGGCATCATGCCGCCGCGGCAGCGCCTGCAGCTGTCGACCCCTTTGCCCGCGAAGGAAGGCGAAATCATGCTCAACGGCTGGATTCGCATGGCGCGCGACGGCATCGTGACCATCGCCATGCCGCAGTGCGAAATGGGCCAGGGCGTGTTCACCGCCTTGCCGATGCTGGTAGCGGAAGAGCTCGATGTGCCGCTGGAACGGGTGAGGATCCAGCAGGCCCCGATCGACAGGATCTTCGGCAACATGGCGGTGCTCACCGATAGTCTGCCGTTTCATCCGGACGGCGCCGGGACTCTCAAGGAGACCATGCGCTGGTTCACTGGCAAGGCCGCGCGCGAGCTCGGCTTGATGATCACCGGCGGCTCGACGTCGGTCAAGGACGCATGGATTCCGATGCGCGAAGCCGGCGCCGCTGCGCGTGCCATGCTGGTGGCGGCGGCGGCCGCCGAATGGAATGCCGACTCCGCCGATTGCCGCACCGAGGCCGGCACCGTCCTGCATGCCGACGGCAGGCGCGCCGCCTATGCAGATCTCGCGGAAAAGGCGCTCGGCAGCCGGCCCGCCGTCATCCGCCTCAAGAGCCCAGAGCAATTCAAGCTGATCGGCACGCCGCAGCTTCGGCGCGATTCCATCGCCAAGGTCAATGGAACAGCCGCGTTCGGCATGGATGTCCGCCCGCCGGGCATGCTGCATGCCGCGGTGAGGATGGCGCCGACCATCGGCGGCACCGTGCGCGCATTCAATGCCGATGCGGTCAGGGGCATGCCGGGCGTGGTGAGCGTGGTCGATTTTTCCGGTGCGGCGGCTGGCATGGCAGGCCTGGCCGTTGTGGCAAAAACCTGGTGGCAGGCGCGGCAGGCCGCGATTGCCTTGCCGGTCGAATGGAATCCCGGCCCGCACGCCGGCCTGTCGACGGCAAGCGTGTTCCGCGAACTCGAAGCGCGCATCAATGCGGATTCGGGCTATGTGTACCATGAAGCGGGCGAGCCGGATCCGATGAAGGCCGGCGTGAAAACCGTGGAGGCGGAATACCGGGCGCCGTTTCTCGCGCATGCGGCAATGGAGCCGGTCAATTGCACCGCGCAGGTCAAGGATGGGAAGGTCACGCTCTGGGTTCCCACCCAGGTGCCCAGCCTCGCCATCAATGCGGCTGCACGCATTGCGAAAACGGATGCCGCGAACGTCGAACTGCATGTGACTTACATCGGCGGCGGCTTCGGACGCAGGCTCGAGACCGACATGATCGCCCAGGCCGTCGCCATCGCCGCGCAGGCCAATGGCCTGCCGGTGCAGGTGATATGGAGCCGCGAGGAGGACATGATGCACGACATGTACCGGCCGGCGGCACTGGCGCGTTTCACCGCCGTGCTGGACAGGGCGGGCAGGGTGGTGAGCTACCGGAACAAGCTGGCCTCGGGTGCGATCACGCATCAGGTGCTGGCGCGCACGCTGGGTTTCACCGGCATTGGTCCCGACAAGACCACGGCCGAAGGCGCATTCGACATGCCTTATGAATTCATCCACCAGAGCATAGCGCATGTCGCCGTGCCCACGCCTGTGCCGCTGGGATATTGGCGTTCGGTCGGTCATTCGCACAATGCGTTTTTCAAGGAAAGCTTCATCGACGAACTGGCGCACGCCGCCGGCAGGAATGAAGTCGAGTTTCGCCGCAGCCTCCTGCAGCGCCATCCGCAGCATCTCGCCGTGCTCGATGCGGCAGTCAGGCAGGCGGGCCATGCCGGACAGGGCAGGGCGCACGGAGTCGCCCTGCACCAGTCATTCGGTTCCATCGTGGCGCAGGTGGCCGAGGTTTCCATCGAAGATAACGAAATCCGCGTGCACAAGGTCACCTGCGCAATCGATTGCGGCCTGGCGGTCAATCCGAACATCATCGCTCAGCAAATGGAGTCGGGCATCGTGTTCGGCCTGAGCGCGGCGCTGTTCGGTGAGGTGACAATCGAGGAAGGCAGGGTGCGGCAGCAGAATTTCCACGATTATCCGGTACTCAGGATGAACCAGGCCCCGGAGGTGCATACCATCGTCATGAAGAGTGCGGCGCCGCCGGAGGGCGTGGGAGAGCCCGGCACGCCGCCGATCGCCCCTGCAGTGGCCAATGCGGTATTCAAGTTGACCGGGAAGCGCCTGCGCAGCCTGCCTCTCCGGCTGGCATAGCCGGTCGGCAAGGCAATCGGATTTCAGGCAGCGTCCGCGTTGTCCAGCAGTGTGCGCAGGTTGCGGCTGCGCTGCCATTCGCGGCGTTCCTCCGACAGGCCGGCTTCGGCTTGCAGTTGCTGCCCGCTTTTCTCGGCCTGTGCCGAGATCAGCCGGTCGGCGATCTTCATGTCCGGCAATACCGTGCCGAAAAAGGCGACATGGCCGCCGCGCTGGATCAAAAGCGTGGGAAAGTTGTCGACATCGATTTCACCGATGAAGTCGGCCTGGTCTTCGATATCTATCCATGCGAACCGCTTGTCGGGATGCCGCGCGGCCAGCTGTTCGAAGCTGGCGCGATAGGTTTCGCAAGTGCCGCACCAGGCCGCGCACAGGCAGGCGATCACCCAGGTGTCATCGTCCAGCCATTGGGCGAGTTGGGTGCGATTGTCGTCATCGAGGGTAAAGCCGGTCCAGGACATGGGAGAGAGCAGCAAGTGGCATTCAGCGGGAGCCTCATTGTAAGGCAAGGACCCGCATGCCGCTTGCCGGTGCGCCCTGCATGCATTGCGGGCACCCCGGACATCCTTTGCAAATGAACGGCCGAGGTAGATTAGGCGGTGGTGTTGATGTTCTGGCCGAGATGGGGCGGCAGGTTGGCAGACGACACTGGCGGCAGCGCCTGCAGCAGTGCGGCGGCGCTGCTGGCCTGGATATCCATTGCCTTTTTCATTACGGCGACATTCACCGCCTGCGAGGTGGCGGTCGATGCCATCGTGGTTGCGAGTCTGGCGATATCCGTGACTTCCATGCGTTTCTCCTGTGATTACCCTTGGTAACGGCACGGGAACGCCAAGCTTTAGGAAATGAGGCCGGATTCTGCTGATTGCGCGCGCCGTCGAAGCCCGGCGGCACGGTAAAATAACGGCATGCGTACCATTCTTGCCATCGAAACATCTTCCGATCTTGCTTCCGCCGCCTTGCTGCACAATGGCAGGCTCCTCGCGCGCGACAGTGCCGGCGTACAGACGCACTCCCAATCCGTGCTGCCCATGGTGCAGCAGCTGCTGGCCGAGGCAGGCATGCCGCTGTCGCGGTGCGATGCGATTGCCTTCGGCGCCGGCCCCGGATCGTTTACCGGCGTCCGTACCGCATGCGGCGTGGCCCAGGGCTTGGCCTTCGGCGCAGATCTGCCGGTGGTTCCCGTGGTGACCCTGCAGGCAATGGCGCAGGCCTGCCGTGAACGCTGCGGCGCCGATGACGTGATGGTCATGCTCGACGCCCGCATGGAAGAAGTCTACTGGGCGCAATATCGCTTCGACAACGGCTGGCAGACGGTGACCGCACCGGCACTTGCCTCCGCCTCCATCGTGGCGGCATCCGGCACGGTAACTGCGTGCGGCAACGGCCTGCTCGCCTATGCATCAGCGCTGGCGGACAAGGGCTTCACGGTCTGCGAGGGCATCGTACCGCATGCCGCCCAGGTAGCCACGCTCGCGCACGGAGAACTGCTGGCGGGCTGCAGTATCCACGCGCGCGACGCCCGGCCGATCTATCTGCGCAACAAGGTGGCCCTGACCACGGCGGAGCGCCTGGCGAAAGCTGCCGCATGAATGCCGTCTACAAGGTGGTTGCCGAATCTCCCGCGCCGGAATCCCTGCGCTTTGCGCCCATGCGGGTGGGGGATCTGTCGGACGTGCTGGCTATCGAAAATGATGTCTATCCGCATCCATGGACACGCGGCAACTTTCTCGATTCGCTCTACAGCGCTTATGAAAGCTGGACCCTGCGCGAATCATCCGGATTGCTTGCCGGCTATTTCCTGGTGATGCTTGCTGTCGATGAAGCCCATCTGCTCAACATCAGCGTACGCCGCGATCTGCATGGCCATGGCATCGGACGCATGCAACTCGACCGCATCGTTGCGCTCTCAAGGGAGAAGGGCATGGCATCGGTGCTGCTCGAAGTCAGGCCATCCAATCAGCGTGCGCTGGACGTGTACCGGCGTTACGGCTTTGCCGAGATCGGCAGACGCAAGGGCTATTACCCCGCCGCCAATGGCATGCGCGAGGATGCCATCGTCATGAGGTTTCATCTATGAGCGCAAATTCGGGGCGCCGGAACGCATTTCTCGACGAGATGGGCCTCGGTCCGTTATGGACCCGGCGCGATGCGCAGGCTATCCCGGATGCGCCACCTGTGCAGGAAGACGCATTTGCAGCGCCTGCCACTGGCCACGCTCCCGCCGTGGAAAACGCCGGCATGCAGCGCCAGGCACGGCCGTCAATCCCGTCAATCCCGGCAATGCCGGCGCAGGAGGCCGGCTTGCCCGTGCATCCAAGCGCACCGGATTCTGCCGACGTGGCGCAGATGGACTGGGCCGCGCTCAAGGCGAATGTCGCGGGCTGCGTCAAATGCGACCTGTGCCGGGGCCGGACCAGGACGGTATTCGGTGTCGGCGACGAGAAAGCGCGCTGGCTGTTCATCGGCGAAGGACCGGGCCGCAATGAAGATCTGAAGGGCGAACCCTTCGTCGGCCAGGCCGGCAAGCTGCTCGACAACATGCTGGTGTCCATGGGGCTGCGCAGGGGCGACAATGCCTATATCGCCAACATCGTCAAATGCCGTCCTACCGACGACAATGGCCGCGACCGGCCGCCGACACCGGACGAGGTGGCAGCCTGCCTGCCTTACCTGGAGCGGCAGATTGCGCTGATCCAGCCCACCATGCTGGTGGCCCTCGGAAAAACCGCCGCGCTCGCGCTGCTGGGTCTCGATGCCGATACGCCGGTATCCCGGCTGCGCGGCAAGGTCCATCGCTATGCCGGACTGCCGCTGGTTGTCACCTACCATCCCGCCTATCTGCTGCGCAACATGGCGGACAAACGCAAATCCTGGGAAGACCTTAGCCTGGCCATGGCCACCTTTGCCAGCGCAGATTTAGCCGAATGAGCCCGAATGAGCCGGATGAATTGAGCAAGTTGGCCGCGCCGCGCAGGAAACGCTTTCAAACCCAATTCCATCAGCGATGGAATCACCTCAACAATCCGCATGTCCGCACCCTGGCGTGGCTGCTCGATGCACCCGATCTTCTCGATCCCGGTGCGAAGGAATGGCAGGGCCGTGTGGCCAGCCTGGGCCCTGTCGATGGCGCTGTCCGCGCCTGGCTGACTGAACTGGATGCGCAGCCTGAAGCGCTGCACTTATGCCTGGAGCTGCATCCGCATACGCGACTGGGACGATATGCGGAACAGCTGATGGCGTTCTACCTGGAACACCACCGGCTGCTGCATGCCCATGGCGTGCAGGTGCGCGCCGCGAAGAACCAGACCATCGGCGAGTTCGATTTCCTGCTGTGGCAAGGCGATGCGCTGGTGCATTGGGAATTCGCCACCAAGCTCTATCTGCTGGAGTCGGCCGGTCACGGGCGAGAGGCTGATTACTTTGTCGGTCCCAACCTGGCCGATACGCTGGGAGCGAAGATCCGCAAGATCATGGATCAGCAATTGATGCTGTCGAAGCATCCCGCCGCACAGGAGCAATTGCCGCAACCGGTCAGCCTTGCACAGGCGCTGATCAAGGGATGGCTTTTCTATCACGGCGAAACGCCGCTGCCGGCGCAGCCCGAAGGAATTTCACACGGCCATTGCAAGGGATTCTGGTGCGCGCTGCAGGAAGCACGGCAACTGTCGGCTCGCCACTATGCGGTGCTGGCGCGGCTCGACTGGCTTGCGCCGGCGAAGCTGCCGATCTCGGCCGCATTGAGCCATGAGGTGCTGATGCAGATGCTGGATCTGCATTTTCAGAACAACAACGCGCCGGTGCTGGTGGCATTGCTGGAAGAAGATGGGGAAGGCGGGCAGGGTTGCCTGCTGGAGACCGATCGCGGCTTCATCGTGCCGGACGACTGGCGCAGCCGTGCAGAAGTTCGTATCCGGCACGCCGGATCAGCGTGATAAGCGCGACTCATACCGGGACGCTGCCGGCAGGAAAACGCCGGTCGGCGGAAATCAGTGCTTGTGTTCCCCGATCAGCGACAGCGAATCATGTTCCCGCTGATTCGCCGCATGCTTGCGCATGGCCAGCAGCATGGTGCCCGAGACGAACAGGCCGAACAGCACGATGACGATATTGATGTCGAGGTTGATCTTGACCATCAGCGCGTACAGCATGAGCATGGTCAGCACCGAGAGATTTTCATTAAAGTTCTGTACAGCGATGGAATGCCCGGCGCTCAATAGCACATGCCCGCGGTGCTGCAGCAGCGCATTCATCGGCACCACGAAATAGCCTGACAGCACGCCGACCAGCACCAGCAGTGGATAGGCCAGCCACACCGTATGCACCAGGGTCATGGTGCATACGATCAGGCCCATCGCCACGCCGAGCGGCATCACGGTCAGCGACCGTTTCAGGGGAACGAAACGGGCCGCCGCCGTTGCGCCGACAGCCACGCCGACGGCAAAGATGCCCTGCAGGATCGCAGCCTTGTCGAGCGGCATGTTGAGCGACTTTTCCGCCCACTTGAGCACGATGAATTGCAGCGTAGCGCCGGCGCCCCAGAACAGGGTGGTCACGGCAAGGGAAATCTGGCCCAGCTTGTCCCGCCACAAAGTGGTGAAGCAATTTGCAAAATCGGCGATCAGCTTGACGGGGTTGCGTTCCTGATGCGGATACCGTGCGCCGGTATCCGGAATGCGCAGGTTAAAGACCGCTGCCAGCACATAGGTCACCATGATGACCGACAAGGCCGCTTCGGCCGCTGTATCGATGCCGGTATCGATCAGCGGAAAATCGAACGCAAGCAGCGCGCTCGAAATCTGGGAGTTGACCAGCGCGCCGCCCATCACCGTGCCGAGAATGATGGAAATGACCGTCAGGCCTTCGATCCATCCGTTAGCCGCCACCAGTTTCTCGGGAGGCAGCAATTCCGTAAGAATGCCGTACTTGGCCGGCGAGTACGCCGCCGCGCCAAAGCCGACCACGGCATAGGCGAACAGCGGATGGACTTCCAGAAACATCAGGCTACAGCCGGTGATCTTGATCAGGTTCGTAACGAACATGACGCGGCCCTTGGGAAGGGAATCCGCAAAGGCGCCGACGAATGCGGCTAGGATGACATACGAGAGAACGAAGAACAGCTTGAGCAGCGGCGTCATCCACGCCGGGGAATTCATGGCTGTCAACAGTGCGATGGCCGCGATGAGGAGAGCATTGTCGGCAAGCGAGGAAAAAAACTGCGCTGCCATGATGGTGTAAAAACCGCGATTCATCCGCATATTGAGGGGTACCCATGTTTCTCAACTGTCTCCGGCTTGCTTTATACCATGAAAATCCTGGCGGACAGGCATTTGGTAGGCATGCCCGTCCGGCCGTCCAGTAGAATAAACCTTCACAAAATGTCTCACAGCCAATAGTTCCAAGCTCATGCCAAGACCGATCGTCGCCCGAATCCATCCTGCTGCAATGCGGCACAATCTAAGCATCGCCAAACAGTTGGCGCCCCGATCCAGGGTATGGGCGGTGGTCAAGGCCAATGCCTACGGGCATGGTCTGTCCCGCGCAATGCAAGCCTTCGACGCCGCAGAGGGCCTGGCCCTGATCGAGGTGGACGCGGCGCTGCGCCTGCGCGACATGGGATGGAGCAAGCCGGTCCTGCTGCTCGAAGGCTTTTTCGATGAATCGGACCTGCCCGAACTGGCCGCGCGCGAAATCGAGTTCACCATCCATTGCTGCGAGCAGATCGACATGCTGCAAAAAGCCAGCCTGGACAAGCAGGTCGACGTGCATTTGAAAATGAACAGCGGCATGAACCGGCTGGGCTTCAAACCGGATGAATTCCGGGCGGCATACCTGAGGCTGCAAGCCATCCCCGCCGTGCGAAGCATCACTTTAATGATGCACTTCGCCAATGCGGACGATGCATCCAACACCGCCATGCCGATGGCCGAACAGGTTCGCCGCTTCGAGGCGGCGAGCGCAGGCCTCGAAGGACGGCGCAGCCTCGCCAATTCCGCCGCGGTGCTCAGCCATCCGGAGGTGGCCGCGGACTGGGTACGGCCGGGAATCATGCTGTACGGCGGAACACCGGGCGGCAAAACGGCCGTGCAGTTCGGACTGCAGCCGGCAATGACGCTGGAAAGCGAAATCATTGGCGTCCAGCGCATCCAGGCGGGCGACGCGGTCGGCTACGGAAGCCGTTTCGTGGCCGACAAGGCCATGATCATCGGCGTGGTGGCGGGCGGTTATGCCGACGGCTACCCGCGCCATGCGCCGGCCGGCACGCCGGTCATGGTCGCCGGCAACCGTACCCGCCTGGTCGGACGGGTCTCGATGGACATGATTACGGTGGATTTGACCGAATTGCCCGATGCCGGCTTCGGCAGCAAGGTCGAATTGTGGGGCAGGCATGTATCCATCGACGAGGTGGCCGATGCCGCAGGGACCATCGGCTATGAGTTGATGTGCGCGCTGGCGCCCCGTGTGCCCGTTATCGAGGCATAAAGACAAGGTCAGATAAAAGCTTAAATAAAAGGTCAAATCGCAATGGCAAAGCAGAAAACCAATTACACCTGTACGGAATGCGGCGGTGTCGCCAGCAAGTGGGCCGGCCAGTGCCCGTCGTGCGGACAGTGGAACACGCTGGTGGAGACGCTCGTCGAGCCCGCCGGCAACCGTTTCTCCGGGCAGCACCAGGGGCTGGCGCAAAGCTCGCCGGTCCTGAGCCTGTCCGACATCGAAGCCATCGACGTGCCGCGCTTCGGCACCGGCATCGAGGAATTCGACCGCGTGCTGGGTGGCGGCCTGGTCGCCGGCGGCGTGGTGCTGATCGGCGGCGATCCCGGCATTGGAAAGTCGACGCTGCTGCTGCAGGCGCTGGCCAACCTCTCGCGCGTCAAGAAGACGCTGTACGTCAGCGGCGAGGAGTCCGGCGCACAGATCGCGCTGCGCGCCAAGCGTCTCGCGGTCGATGCCAGGGAATTGCAGCTGCAGGCGGAAATCCAGCTGGAAAAAATTCTCAATACGCTGGCGGAGCACAAGCCGCAGGTCGCTGTCATCGACTCCATCCAGACCATCTATTCGGATGCCCTGACGTCAGCGCCGGGCTCGGTGGCGCAGGTGCGCGAATGCGCGGCGCAGCTCACCCGTGTCGCCAAGCAGTCGGGAATCACCATCATCATGGTCGGCCATGTTACGAAAGAGGGGGCGCTGGCCGGACCGCGCGTGCTGGAACACATCGTCGATACCGTGCTGTATTTCGAGGGCGATACCCATTCCAGCTTCCGCCTGGTGCGCGCGTTCAAGAACCGCTTCGGCGCAGTCAATGAACTCGGCGTCTTCGCCATGAGCGAGAAGGGCTTGAAGGGCGTGTCGAATCCATCGGCGCTGTTCCTGTCCCAGCACGATAACCAGGTGCCGGGCTCCTGCGTCATGGTGACGCAGGAAGGCACGCGTCCGCTCCTGGTGGAAATCCAGGCACTGGTCGATACCTCGCATGTGCCCAATGCGCGCCGGCTGTCGGTCGGCCTGGAGCAGAACCGGCTGGCGATGCTGCTGGCGGTCCTGCACCGGCATGCATCGATCGCCGCCTTCGACCAGGATGTGTTCATCAACGCGGTCGGCGGCGTCAAGATCACCGAGCCGGCCGCCGACCTCGCAGTCCTGCTGGCGATTCATTCCTCGATGCGCAACAAGCCGCTGCCGCGCGGGCTGGTGGTGTTCGGCGAAGTCGGCCTCGCAGGCGAGATACGCCCCGCGCCGCGCGGGCAGGAGCGGCTGCGCGAAGCGGCCAAGCTCGGTTTCTCAATCGCGCTGATTCCAAAGGCGAATGCGCCGAAGCAGGCCATCGAGGGATTGAAGGTGATCGGCGTCGAACGCATCGACGAAGCGCTCAACCGGCTGCGGGACGAGTAAATCTAGTAGATCTAACCGGCGGCGGCCAGCGAAGCGGCACGCACGCCGCTGCGCACCGCCGATTCCAGGGTCGCAGGATAGTCGCCGGCGGTATAGTCGCCGGCGAGCAGCAGTCCTTCGACGCCAGTTTCATTCGATGGCCGCTGCAAGCCGGGCGTGCAGGCGAAGGTCGCCCGCTTTTCCGAAATCAGCTTGCTCCACAGCGGAGACGCCAGTTCGGGGCGCTGCAAGACCTCCGCCAGCTGCGCGGCGACCGCTGCCGAAAGCGCATCATGTCCATCCGCAATGGCCGCGCCGGAGGCGCTGACCACCACGGCGAGCAGTCCTGCCTGTTCCGCATCGAGATGGCCGCGGTCGAAAACGAATTGGCCCCAATGTCCGATATCGCCGTCGTCGATCAGTGCATGGAGCGGCTGCGCCAGCCGCACCTGCGGCGGGTATTGCAGGAAGCAGGTGGTGATGGGCTCATGATCAAGCGATGTCAGCGATGCCGTTTCCGCGTGACCCGCAAGCAGGCTGGCCGCCTGCCATGCGGACGTGGCTACGATGACGGCATCGAAGGTGGCACTGGACACGGCATTGGAGGCCGCGCCGCTGCCTGCCTGCGCATCGCCCATGTCGAGCCGCCATTTGCCGTCCGCGGCGATGATGCGCCTGATGGCCAGGCCGCAATGTACTCTTCCACCATGACGCTCGACGAAAGCCGCGGCATGCGCGGGAAACAGGGCGGACAGATCGACCCGCGGTATGAGCATGTCGGATGCAGCCCGCCTGGCACCAAGGCTGTCGCGCATGACATTCAGGAACACTTGCGCGGAAGCTCGTTCCGGCGGCGTGTTCAGGGCGGCAATGCACAAGGGCCGCCACATCAATTGAACCAGGCGGGCCGTCTGATCGAAGCGGTCCAGCAGTTCGCTGACGCTGCAGTCGATGTTGAGCCGCCAGTCCATCCAGCGCGCGGTGGTGGAAAAACGCGCAAGCGCCAGCTTGTCCTCGCGACGCAGGCCATTGGCACGCAGCAGCCCGATCAGCATGTGCCATGGCGCGGGCAGGCGGGGCGTGACGAAATCCATGCCGCCCTGGCCGGGCGGATAGCGCATCTGCAGGGGCAGGCGCAGCAGGACGTCGGAGGAAGCGAGGCCGACGTTGCCGAGCAGGCGCAAGGTTTCGGCATAGGCGCCAAGCAAGATATGCTGGCCGTTGTCGAGCTTGCGTCCGTTGAGCTCGACCATGCGGGCACGCCCGCCAAGGTTCCTTGCCGCTTCGAACAGCGAGACAGGCATGCCGCGGCGGGCAAGCTCGACCGCCGCGGCGCAGCCGGCCCAGCCTCCGCCGATGACCGCGACTCGTTTCATCAGGCGCGGATGTAGGTTTTCCAGGCAAGCCAGAGCTTGCGGATCGGCGTCAGCGAAATCTTCTGGTTCAGCACCTGGAAGCGGTCGCGCTCGATTTCGTCGAGCAGCGTGCGATAGATCGCGGCCATGATCAGGCCGGGGCGCTGGGCGCGCCTGTCGGCGGCGGGCAGAAGGGCGAAGGCCTCTTCATAGAGGGCCTTTGCACGTTCGGCCTGGAAAGACATCAGCTTTTCGAAATTTTCACTGTGCCGCGCATTCAGGATATCGGCTGCGGTAACGTGGAATTGCTGCAGTTCATTGACCGGCAGATAGATACGACCCTTGCGTGCATCTTCTCCCACGTCCCGGATGATGTTGGTCAGCTGAAAGGCCAGTCCGAGCTTTTCCGCGTACTGCAGCGTCTGCGGCTGGGTGGCGCCGAAAATGCTGGCGGAAAGGATCCCCACCACGCTCGCCACGTGCCAGCAATAGCGTTTCAGTCCGGGATAGTCGAGGTAGCGGGTCTGGTCCAGGTCCATTTCCATGCCGTCGATGATGGCCAGCAGATGCTTGGGGTCGAGCGCATAGGTTGCCATGTGCGGCTGCAGCGCCTGCATCACGGGATGGCTGGGCGTTCCTTTCAGCGTCGCCTGGACTTCCTGGCGCCACCATTGCAGCTTGTTTCTCGCAATGCCGGCATCGGTGCAGTCATCGACGGTATCGTCGACTTCCCGGCAGAACGCATACAGCGCCGTGATCGCGCGGCGGCGTTCCGCCGGCAGGAAGAGAAAGCTGTAATAGAAGCTGGAGCCGCTTTGTACGGCTTTTTGTTGGCAGTATTCGTCGGGCGACATGAAATCGGGGAGCTGATCAAAGCCGCTATGCTAGCCGACATGCGCCATGCGCGACAAACGTATTTTCATGCGCCCGGCTTTCCAGAGCATGGCGAGCCAGTCAACAGGCCCCAGCTGCGGACGGCGACGGAATACATCGTAATCGTTGGCTTCAATACGTTCCAGGATGCGCAGGCCGCCCTGCACGATGAGCCGCAGTTCCCAGCCGATGCGGCCCGGCAGGCGAAACGCCAGCGGAGCGCCGGACAGCATCATGCCCCGTGCACGCTCGACCTGGAACGCCATCAGGGCGCGCCATGCGTCATCCATTGTGGCGTTCTCGATATGAGATTCTGAAACTCCAAATCGATGCAGGTCTTCCAGCGGCAGGTAAACGCGCCGCTTGTTCCAGTCAACCGCCACGTCCTGCAGGAAATTGATCAACTGAAGCGAAGAACAGATGGCATCCGACTCGCGCAGGCTGGCCGGATCGGCTGCGCCGTAGAGATGAAGCATCAGCGTGCCGACCGGGTTGGCGGAACGGCGGCAATAATCGAGCAGGCTGTCGAAATCGGCGTAGCGCTTGGTTACGACATCCTGCTTGAAGGCCGAAAGCAGGTCATGGAAAGGCGCAAGCGGGAGCCGGTAATCGGCAACGACCCTGGAAAGGGCGTGAAACAGGGGCGGTATCGAAGCATCGCCATGCGCCATGGTCTCCAATGCCGCAACGTATGAATTCAAGCTGGCAAGCCGTTCCGAATCGGATGCGTCGCCCTCGTCGGCAAGGTCGTCGGCGCTGCGGGCAAACGCATAGATCGCTTCGACCGCGGGCCGAAGCCGGGCCGGCAGAAGCAGCGATGCGACAGGAAAATTTTCGTAATGTTCTACTGGCATAGGTTACGTCGGTCACTAACTGACTAAAAAGTCATATGCAAACGAAAACGAGCTGCTTATAATTACTAACCGCCTGGTCATTAAAAAGTTCCCGGATAACATTGCAAGCCAGGCAACTCAGCTCTGAATAGTAAAGGAAATCACCGTGGTCGCTTCGACAAAACCATTCGGCTCTGCACGACTTTTCCCTCAAAAGCTCGCCATTCTGGCATGCGCGGGACTTCTCCTGCTCGGCGGCTGCTCGAAACCGGTCGAGAAAACCGAGGACGTGCGCCCGGTACGGGTCATGAAGCTGGAGTCGGGCAACATCGACACCGTAGCCGAGTTTTCCGGGGACGTGCGGGCCCGCTACGAGTCGCGCCTCGGTTTTCGGGTGGGCGGAAAAATCGTCGCTCGCAAAGTCGAGGTCGGCTCCGTGGTCAAGCGCGGCCAGGTATTGATGCAGCTCGATCCGCAGGACCTGCAGTTGGCCCAGGCACAGGCAAATGCCGCCCTGAAGGCCGCCGAAAGCAACCGCGACCTCGCCCGGGCGGAGCTGAAACGCTACCAGGACCTGCGCGAAAAGAATTTCGTCAGCCAGGCGGTCCTCGATAGCAAGGAGACCGCCTTCAAGGCCGCGCAAGCCAGCTATGATCAGGCCGTGGCCGGTTATCGCAACCAGTCGAACCAGGCCGGCTACGCAGTGCTTCATGCTGATGCGGACGGCATCGTCACGAGCATCGACGCCGAAGCAGGGCAGGTGGTGGCGGCCGGCGCGCCGGTGGTACGCCTCGCGCAGGGCGGGGAACGGGAAATCGTCATCGGCATACCCGAAGACAGGGTCGAAGATTTGCGTCGCGTGACCGATGTGCGAGTACGGACCTGGGCCGAGCGGGAACGGATCATACCCGGGAAGATCCGCGAAATTTCTCCGGTCGCCGATCCGGTGACACGTACGTATACCGCCAAGGTTTCCATTCCGGCATCGGCGGAAAACGTCAAGCTTGGCATGACCGCCTATGTCGCATTTGCCGCCAAGTCCGCGAATGCCGCGATGCGCCTGCCGCTCACCGCACTGTTCCAGGATAAGTCCAATACCGCGGTATGGGTGGTGGAGAACGGCACGGTCAGGCTTGCTCCGGTGCAGGTCGCAGGTACCGCCGACAATGACATCCTGGTGTCCGGCGGGGTCGCGCCCGGGCAGACGGTGGTGACCGCGGGCGTCAATCTGCTCAAGTCCGGCCAGAAGGTGAAGATCCTCGGCGAGGAAGTCGCGGTGAGCGCGGCGAGCGGATCCTCTGCCGGAGCCGCTAAATGAAAGGCGGATTCAATCTCTCGCGCTGGGCGCTCGAACATATTCCGCTCACGCGTTATCTGATCGTCGCCCTGCTGATCGGCGGCGTCTTGAGCTATGGGCGTCTCGGCCAGGACGAAGATCCTCCCTTTACCTTCCGCGCGATGGTGGTGCGGGCGATCTGGCCCGGTGCCACATCCCTGCAGATGGCAGAACAGGTCACCGACAAGCTGGAAAAGAAGTTGCAGGAAACGCCTTACATCGACACGATCCGCAGCTATTCCAAGCCGGGGGAAACCCTGATCATCCTGCAACTGCGGGAATCGACGCCGCCGAAGGACGTGCCGGCCGCCTGGTACCAGGTACGGAAAAAGATCGGCGACATACGCAATACCTTGCCCGGCGGCGTGCTGGGACCCTTCTTCAACGATGAGTTCGGCGATACCTACGGATCAATCTTCGCCATTTCGGCCGACGGCTTCAGCTATTCGGAAATGAAGGACTATGCCGATTTCGTGCGGCAGCAGTTCCTGAAGGTGCCGTCGGTATCCAAGGTGGAAATGTTCGGCGTGCAGGATGAAAAGATCAACATCGAATTCTCGCACAAGAAATTCGCCCAGCTCGGCATCGGTTTTGACGCCATCGTCAATCAGATCAATGCGCAGAACGCGGTCGAAGCCAGCGGCGTGCTCGTCACGCCGACCGACAACCTGCAGGTGCGGGTGACGGGGGCGATGGCGTCTGCCAGGGAGCTGGAGAACCTGGAACTGCGCGCCAACGGGACCACCTTCCGCCTTGGCGATTTCGCCACCGTCAGGCGGGAGTACAAGGACCCGCCGCAGGACAAGATGCGCTTCAACGGCAAGGAAGTCATCGGCCTCGGCATCTCCATGGAGAGAGGAGGCGACATCATCGCGCTCGGCCGCAATCTGGAAGCCACCGTCGACCTGCTCAAAGCCAAGCTACCGGTCGGGATCGAACTGCAGCGGGTGTCGGATCAGCCGAAGGCGGTTTCCTCGTCCGTCAATGAATTCCTGCGCACGCTGGCGGAAGCGGTCCTCATCGTCCTCGCGGTCAGTTTCATCGCACTGGGCTTGCATACGAAACCGCTGCGTCTAGACGTACGTCCCGGCCTGGTCGTTGCGCTGACCATCCCGCTGGTGCTGGCGGTAACCTTTCTGTTCATGCGCATCTTCAACATCGATCTCCACAAGATTTCGCTTGGCGCGCTCATCATTGCGCTCGGGCTGCTGGTAGATGACGCCATCATCGCCGTCGAAATGATGGTGCGCAAGATGGAGGAGGGCTTTTCACGCTTCGACGCGGCCACGTTCGCCTATACATCCACTGCAATGCCGATGCTGACGGGCACGCTGATTACCGCGGCCGGATTTCTGCCGATCGGGCTGGCGAAATCGGCTGCCGGCGAATATACCTTTTCAATGTTTTCGGTCAACGCGCTGGCGCTGATCATTTCCTGGTTCGTGGCGGTGCTGTTTACGCCATACATCGGCTACATCCTGCTCAAGGTAAAGCCCGCTTCCGATGCGGGTGGCCATCATGAACTGTTCGACAGCCCGTTCTATAACCGCTTCCGGCGCATCGTCAACTGGTGCGTGGAATGGCGCAAGACCACGATACTCCTGACCTTGTGCGTCTTTTTGCTGGGCGTGATCGGTTTCAGGTTTATCGAGCAGCAGTTCTTCCCCGATTCCAGTCGCCCCGAGCTGATGGTGGAAATGTGGCTGCCCGAAGGCAGTTCCTTCAAGGCCACCGAGTCTCAGGCGAAAAAGTTCGAAGCCTTCATCGGCAAGCAGGACGGTGTGGAAAGCGTAACGTCCTATGTCGGCACGGGCAGCCCGCGCTTCTACCTGCCGCTGGACCAGATCTTCCCGCAGACGAACGTGTCGCAGATCGTGGTCCTGGCGCGGGACCTGAAAGCACGGGAAGCGCTTCGCCTGAAAATTGCGCAAGTATTCGAAAGCGATTTTCCAGGCGTCCGAGGCCGGGTCAAGTTGCTGCCCAACGGGCCGCCGGTTCCCTATCCGGTGCAATTCCGCGTCACCGGTTACGAGGTGGACAAGGTGCGTGCGATCGCCGACCAGGTTAAGGAAATCATGCGCGCCAATCCCAATGCGGTAGGCGTCAACGACAACTGGAACGAATCGGTCAAGGTCGTCCGCCTCGATGTCGACCAGGACAAGCTGCGCGCGCTGGGGGTTAGCTCTCAGAGTCTGATGCGTGCCGCAAATACGATCCTGACCGGCACGACGGTGGGGCAATACCGTGAAGACAATAAGCTGATCGACATCGTGGTGCGGCAGCCAGTTGAGGAACGCTCGACCATCACCGCGTTGCAGCAGGCAAACCTTCAGTCGTCCAGCGGACGCGCAATTCCGCTGGCGCAGGTCGCACGGGTGAGCTTCGTGTGGGAGCCGGGCGTCGTCTGGAGAGAGGGCAGGGAATGGGCAATCACGGTGCAGTCCGACGTGGTCGACGGCATCCAGGGACCGACCGTATCGAGCCAGATCAACCCCGCGCTCGACAAGGTACGCGCCGCGCTGCCTGCCGGTTACCGGATCGAACTGGCGGGCGCCGCCGCCGACAGCGGCAAGGCACAGGAATCCATCGCCGCCAACGTGCCGCTGGTGATCTTCATCATCTTCACCTTGCTGATGCTGCAGCTGCACAGCTTCTCGCGCGCCTTGCTGGTCTTTCTCACCGGGCCGCTCGGCGTGGCGGGTGCCGCCATGGCCCTGCTCCTGCTGCAACGTCCGTTCGGTTTCGTCGCCCAG
Organism: Noviherbaspirillum album; assembly: GCF_035916955.1. Classification (NCBI taxonomy): domain Bacteria; kingdom Pseudomonadati; phylum Pseudomonadota; class Betaproteobacteria; order Burkholderiales; family Oxalobacteraceae; genus Noviherbaspirillum; species Noviherbaspirillum album. The sequence goes on from NZ_JAWIIV010000022.1 coordinate 54,465, forward strand.
CTCGGCGTGATTGCCTTGTTCGGCATGATCATCCGCAATTCCGTCATCCTGGTTGACCAGATCGAGCACGACATCGCGCAGGGTGAGGCCCCATGGAATGCCATCGTGGAATCGGCCGTTCGCCGTTTCCGTCCGATCATTCTAACGGCCGCTGCCGCGGTACTGGCAATGATTCCCCTGTCGCGCTCGGTGTTCTGGGGACCGATGGCCGTGGCCATCATGGGAGGGCTGGTGATTGCCACCGCCTTGACCCTGCTGTTCCTGCCGGCGCTATACGCCACTTGGTTCAGAGTCAAAAAACCGGAACCGGAAGTCGCGGTCATTCCATGAAACCAGGATGGATATTCGCCGCCGCCCGGATTCCGCTTGATGAAAAATCGGGACAGGACAGGGAAAAATCCAGTAAAATGCGCGGTTGAAGTTGAAGAGCTAATAACAAGGCACTCTGGGGGGCGACCGGATTCACTTCATGGTCGCCCTCTGCTTTTCTGCAATTCAACGCCCGTATCGGAGCACAGAGCACATTCCCGCGAGGATGGCGAAATTGGTAGACGCACCAGGTTTAGGTCCTGACGCCAGCAATGGTGTGGGGGTTCGAGTCCCCCTCCTCGCACCACAGCATATTTCATTTTTTGGACGATTCACATGGCAACTGCAGTCGAAACCCTGGAAAAACTCGAACGCCGCATCACCATCACACTGCCGCTGGCGGACGTACAGGCGGAAGTGGAAAAGCGCCTGAAAATCCGCGCGCGCACCGCAAAGGCACCAGGGTTCCGTCCCGGCAAAGTGCCGATGAAAATGGTTGCGCAGCAGTTCGGTTTTCAGGTCGAGACTGAAGTCCTGAACGACAAGGTCGGACGCGCATTCAGCGAGGCTGCCAGCGAAAACAACCTGCGTGTGGCGGGCTATCCGAAGATCGAGCCGAAGTCGGGCGACGGCGTGGCCGAGGGCACGGTTGCCTTCGATGCGACATTCGAAATCTACCCGGACGTCAAGGTCGGCGAGCTGGCCGACGTCGAAGTCGAGAAGATCAAGAGCGATGTCAGCGATGCCGAGATCGACAAGACCATCGACATCCTGCGCAAGCAGCGCGTTCACTATCACGTCAAGGGCGAGCAGGGCGCGCATGGCGATGGCGGTGCGGACCAGTCCGCGCAAAGCGGCGATCGCGTCACGCTGGATTTCGTCGGCAAGATTGACGGCGTCGAGTTCCAGGGCGGCAAGGCGGAAGACTTCCCGTTCGTGCTCGGCGAAGGCCGCATGCTTCCCGAATTTGAAGCGGCAGCGACCGGCCTGAAGGTCGGCGAATCCAAGACCTTCCCGCTGTCCTTCCCCGAGGATTATCATGGCAAGGACGTGGCCGGTAAGACCGCCGAGTTCACCATCACCGTGAAGAAGATCGAATGGGCGCACATGCCTGAAGTCGATGCCGAATTCGCGAAATCGCTGGGCATCGAAGACGGCGACCTGGGCAAGATGCGTGAAGACATCAAGGTCAATCTCGAGCGCGAGGTCAATGGCCGCGTCAAGGCGCGCACCAAGGACAGCGTGATGAATGCGCTGATCAAGGTTTCGGAACTGGACGTTCCCAAGGCGCTGATCGACCAGGATGTCGAGCGCTTGATGGAAATGGCCCGTCAGGACATGGCGCAGCGCGGCATGAACGTCAAGGACATGCCGTTCCCGCCGGAATTGTTCACCGCGCAGGCAGAGCGTCGTGTACGCCTGGGTCTGATCCTGGCCGAAGTCGTCAAAGCCAACAAGCTTGAAGCGACACAAGACCAGGTCAAGGCACAAGTGGAAGAATTCGCACAGAGCTACGAAGATCCTCAGCAGGTACTCAAGTTCTATTTCAGCGACCGCCGCCGCCTTGCTGAAGTCGAAGCTCTTGTATTGGAAGAAAACGTCGTTAACTATGTACTCGGTAAGGCGAAGGTGACTGAGAAGGCCATCCCCTTCGACGAGTTGATGGGCAACAACGCACAGGGCTAAACTCCGACCCTGCGCACTCCAAAAGGAAAGCACATGTCAGGCATGATTAGAAATTCGGCACTCGATACGGAAATGCTCGGTATGGTGCCGATGGTGATTGAACAAAGCGGCCGGGGCGAGCGCGCATACGATATCTATTCGCGCCTGCTCAAAGAACGCGTGATCTTCATGGTGGGTCCGGTCAATGACCAGATGGCCAACCTGATCGTCGCCCAGCTGCTGTTCCTGGAAAGTGAAAATCCTGACAAGGATATTTCCCTTTACATCAATTCTCCTGGCGGTTCCGTCTCGGCAGGCATGGCGATTTTCGACACGATGCAGTTCATCAAGCCGGACGTCTCGACGCTGTGCACCGGTCTTGCCGCCTCGATGGGCGCCTTCCTTCTCGCCGCCGGCGCCAAGGGCAAGCGCTTTTCGCTGCCCAATTCCCGCATCATGATCCATCAGCCCTTGGGCGGCGCCCAGGGGCAGGCGAGTGATATCGAGATTCAGGCACGTGAAATTCTTTACCTGCGTGAACGCTTGAACACCATCCTTGCAGAAAAAACCGGCCGCGACGTGGAACAAATCGCCAAGGATACAGACAGAGATAATTTCATGTCTGCTGCGCAAGCGGCTGATTATGGCTTGATTGACAAGGTGCTGACCACCCGCGTCTAAGTCGACCGTCCAAGCGAAAGAACGCCCGGACGTCTCGCGTTCGGGCGTTTTGCATTTATGACGACGAATTCGGTGTGATTCCTCAATTTCTTGAGCCGCGTCGTGACGAATTCTGAATTCGCAGGTAATATCGGATCAATCCCCACCCACACATTGCTCTATGTCTGACAAAAAATCCTCCAGCGGCGAAAAATTGCTTTACTGCTCCTTCTGCGGTAAGAGCCAACACGAGGTGAAGAAATTAATCGCAGGTCCATCCGTATTCATCTGCGATGAATGCATCGACCTGTGCAATGACATTATCCGCGACGAGGCCTCCAGTATCGAATCGGTCGCCGGTCCGAAATCCGATCTCCCGACTCCTCAGGAGATATTCGAGCTGCTCGGTCAGTACGTGATCGGTCAGGAGACTGCCAAGCGCATTCTGTCGGTTGCCGTGTACAACCACTACAAGCGACTCAAGCACCTGGGCAAGAAGGACGATGTCGAGCTCGCCAAGAGCAACATTCTCCTGGTCGGCCCGACTGGTTCAGGGAAGACGCTGCTGGCGCAGACTCTGGCGCGCATGCTGAACGTGCCGTTTGTTATTGCCGATGCAACGACGCTGACCGAAGCCGGCTATGTCGGCGAGGATGTCGAAAACATCATCCAGAAGCTGCTTCAGAACTGCAATTACGAAGTGGAGAAAGCCCAGAAGGGCATCGTCTATATCGACGAGATCGACAAGATATCCCGCAAGTCGGACAATCCCTCGATCACTCGCGACGTATCCGGTGAGGGCGTGCAGCAGGCGCTGCTGAAGCTCATCGAAGGCACGATGGCCTCCGTGCCCCCGCAGGGCGGCCGCAAGCATCCGAACCAGGATTTCGTACAGATCGATACCACGAACATCATGTTCATCTGCGGCGGCGCGTTTGACGGCCTCGCAAAGATCATTTCCAATCGCTCCGAAAAGAGCGGCATTGGTTTCTCGGCGAGCGTCAAGAGCCAGACTGAGCGCAATGCAAGCGAAGTCCTGCTCGATGCAGAGCCGGAAGATCTGATCAAATTCGGCCTCATCCCCGAACTGGTCGGCCGTCTGCCTGTCGTGGCTACGCTGAGTGAACTAAACGAGGAAGCCCTAATCCAAATATTGCTTGAACCCAAGAATGCACTTATCAAGCAGTATGCCAAGCTGCTGCAGATGGAAGGTGCGGAACTTGAGGTTCGGCCAGCAGCATTGCATGCAATTGCCAGGAAAGCGCTTGAACGCAAGACCGGCGCGCGCGGTTTGCGCTCCATTCTTGAACATGCGCTGCTGGAAGTGATGTTCGAACTTCCAAGCCAGCAGAACGTGGCCAAGGTGGTGATCGACGAAAATTCGATTGCCAACGGAGCCAAGCCTTTGCTGATTTACCACGAGCAGCCCAAAGTTTCAGGCGCAAAGTAATTGCTCAGCAATTTGAACAATATGGTTAAAAGCCCGTTTTTTCCTAGAAGCAGTACAATTTGACGGACAGGAATCACTTCAGGCTTCCAAGGTAAAGCCACCCGAGGGCGACTTCGTGTGTGGCTTTTTTTATTGCGATGTTTTAAGAGAGCAATAAAGCAAGTGATTTTTGTTGCTGTTTGGACTTGAGTTTTAGGTTGTTCGTGCCTACATCATTAACAGGCTCTTAAATAAGGTTCGCCATGACGACTTCTACAACATTAACTGAACACACCCAACTGCCGCTGTTGCCGTTGCGGGACGTTGTTGTCTTCCCGCATATGGTGATCCCGTTATTCGTCGGCCGTCCCAAGTCGATCAAGGCTCTCGAAGCGGCGATGGAGCAGGGCAAGAGCATCATGCTTGCCGCGCAAAAGGCTGCAGCCAAGGACGAACCCTCTGCCGATGACATCTATGAAATCGGTTGCGTCGCGAACATCCTGCAAATGCTGAAGCTACCGGACGGCACGGTCAAAGTGCTGGTCGAAGGAGCGCAGCGCGCACGTATCCACAACATTACCGAGCTGGACACACATTTCGTTGCCGAACTCACTCCCGTCGAGTCCGAGCCCGGAGACGAATCTGAAGTCGAAGCCATGCGGCGCGCCATCGTGCAGCAGTTCGACCAGTACGTGAAACTCAACAAGAAAATTCCGCCGGAGATCCTGACATCCCTGGCAGGCATTGATGATGCCGGCCGTCTGGCCGACACCATTGCCGCACACCTGCCGCTCAAGCTCGAGCAGAAGCAGGTCATTCTCGAAATCTTCAATGTCGCAAAGCGCCATGAGCATCTGCTCGGCCAGCTCGAGGGGGAACTGGACATCCTCCAGGTCGAGAAGCGCATCCGCGGCCGCGTAAAGCGCCAGATGGAAAAGTCTCAGCGCGAGTATTACCTGAACGAACAGGTCAAGGCAATCCAGAAGGAACTCGGCGAGGGTGAAGAGGGCGCGGATCTCGAAGAGCTCGAGAAGAAGATCATCGCCGCCAAGATGCCCAAGGAAGCCCGCGAAAAGGCCCAGTCCGAGCTCAAGAAGCTCAAGCTGATGTCGCCGATGTCCGCCGAAGCAACCGTGGTGCGCAACTACATCGACACCATGCTCAGCCTGCCGTGGCGCAAGAAGTCCAAGGTCAACAACGACCTTGCCAATGCAGAACAGGTGCTGGAGGGCGAACATTACGGCCTCGAGAAGGTCAAGGAACGCATCCTTGAATATCTCGCCGTGCAGCAGCGTGTCGACAAGGTCAAGGCGCCCATCCTGTGCCTGGTAGGTCCTCCCGGCGTGGGCAAGACTTCGCTCGGACAGTCGATCGCACGTGCAACAAACAGGAAGTTCGTCCGCATGGCGCTTGGCGGCGTGCGCGACGAAGCGGAAATCCGTGGCCATCGCCGCACCTACATCGGCTCCATGCCCGGCAAGATCCTGCAAAGCCTGTCGAAGACCGGTGTGCGCAATCCGCTGTTCCTGCTCGACGAGGTGGACAAGCTAGGTCAGGATTTCCGCGGCGATCCGTCATCCGCACTGCTTGAAGTGCTGGATCCCGAACAGAACCATACCTTCTCCGATCACTACATCGAAGTCGACTTCGACCTCTCCGACGTAATGTTCGTGGCGACGTCGAACTCGCTCAATATCCCGCCGGCCTTGCTGGATCGTATGGAGGTGATTCGCCTCTCGGGTTATACCGAGGACGAGAAAACGAACATTGCGATGCGTTATCTGTTGCCGAAACAGATTACGAACAATGGCCTCAAGGAAGATGAAATCAATGTCTCCGAGTCCGCGATTCGCGACATCATCCGTTACTACACACGTGAGGCGGGCGTACGTTCGCTAGAGCGCGAAGTATCGAAGATCTGCCGCAAGGTGGTGAAAATGCTGCTGCTGAAGAAGCAGGAGCGCAAGATCATCGTCTCGTCGAAGAACCTCGACAAGTTCCTCGGCGTGCGTCGATATGATTTCGGCATGGCAGAAAAGGAAAACCAGATTGGACAGGTCGTCGGTCTGGCATGGACCGAAGTGGGCGGCGATCTGCTGACCATCGAGGCGATGACCATGCCGGGCAAGGGTGACGTGATCCGTACCGGTACGCTTGGCGATGTCATGAAGGAATCGATCGAAGCTGCCCGCACCGTGGTGCGCAGCCGTGCGAAGCGGCTCGGCATCAAGGCCGAGCTGTTCAACAAGAGCGACATCCACATTCACGTGCCGGAAGGAGCGACTCCGAAGGATGGTCCGTCCGCGGGTATCGCGATGACAACGGCGATGGTATCGGTCCTGACCGGTATTCCGGTCCGTGCCGATGTGGCGATGACTGGTGAAATCACCTTGCGTGGCGAAGTGCTTCCGATCGGCGGGCTGAAGGAAAAACTGCTTGCCGCTCACCGCGGCGGCATAAGGACCGCGCTGATTCCCGAGCAGAATGTGAAGGATCTTGCGGACATTCCGGACAACGTCAAGAACAAGCTGGAAATCATTCCGGTGCGTTGGATTGACAAGGTGCTTGAAGTCGCACTGGAAAGCCAGCCCACACCGCTGTCAGACGTCGATACGCCGGTCGATACTGCAGTCGCGCAGGCAACCGGACAGGCGGATCCGAACATGGTGAAGCACTGAGTACTCAGGCACGCAGTCGGTGGATGCCGAAGCTGCAGGAAGCGCGCTCTCCGGAGCGCGTTTTTTTTGGCATCGCTTTGCGACTACCGCACGAAAAGGATGTGAGCCTTGTGTTTATTGGGTGAAACACCCAAACCCTTCAACAGGCGGCAGGCACTTCACCGAAGAAATTCATTCAATGCGGCAGAAAGTAGTGCGCAGGAATAAAAGATCCTATATAATTTCGACTTTCTCGACGTGGTGACAAACGTGTGAGAAGTTTGGCTGACTAAGAGTGGATTCGGGTGCTTAGCTCAGTTGGTAGAGCGGCGCCCTTACAAGGCGTAGGTCGGGAGTTCGAGCCTCTCAGCACCCACCAAGCAGTCAAACATGCAGTTGATCAGGAGTGGTAGTTCAGTCGGTTAGAATACCGGCCTGTCACGCCGGGGGTCGCGGGTTCGAGTCCCGTCCACTCCGCCAAAAAATTGAGAAAAGGCGAACGAAAGTTCGCCTTTTTTCTTATGTGGCGCCGCTTTTGGCAATGGCTTCAGCGGTACTGGCTTATGGGCCTTTCGAGTGCTAAGCTGAAACGCTGTTTTTGCAATCCGTCTTCTTGGACTGAACGATGTTTGATTTCATTCGCACGCACCAGCGCCTGATGCAGTTCCTGCTGCTGCTGTTCATCTTCCCTTCATTTGCATTCTTTGGGCTTGAGGGCTATACCCGCTTTAGCGAAGGCAACAATGCCATCGCCACAGTCGCAGGCAACCCGATCACGCAGCAGGAGTTCGATGCGGCACAGCGCGAGCAAATGGAGCGCATTCGCCAGATGTTCGGGGGGCAATTCGATCCCGCGATGCTCGATACGCCGGAAGCGCGCCAGAGCGTGCTGGATGGATTGATCGCCCAGCGCGTCATTGCCGCCGAAGCCAGCAGCAACCTTCTTTCGGTGAGCGACCAGGCGCTGCAGCAAACGATCCTCGGCATTCCCGGCATGATCGGGGCGGACGGCAAATTCGACAGCGAGCGCTACAAGTCGCTGCTGGCGGCGCAAGGAATGACTCCTGCGATGTATGAGGCCCGCCTGCGCCAGGAGTTGATCGTGCAGCAGGTCAGCAACAGCGTGCAGAACACGGCGTTCGCCCCCAAGGCCGTCGCGAACCGCTTGTCCGACTTGAACGACCAGGAAAGGACCGTGCAGGAAGCCGTTTTCAAGACTGGTGACTATGTATCTCAGGTGAAGGTGACGGACGAGATGCTGAAGGCCTATTACGAAAAGAATGCAAAGCAGTTCGAAGTTCCCGAACAGGTGAAAGCCGAATATGTCGTTCTGAACAGTGACGCGGTTGCGGCACAGATCAGCGTCAGCGACGCAGACGTCAAATCTTATTACGACCAGAATGCCGCACGCTATTCGGAAGAAGAGCAGCGCCGCGCCAGCCATATCCTGATCAAGGCGGACAAGGACGCGTCGGCGGCAGACAAGGCGGCGGCGAAGGAGAAAGCGGAAAAGCTGCTTGCGCAGGTCCGCAAGAATCCAGCGGATTTTGCCAAGGTCGCCAAAGAAAACTCCCAGGATCCAGGTTCCGCCGAACGTGGCGGCGATCTTGATTTCTTTGGCAAGGGCATGATGGTCAAGTCTTTTGAAGACGCCGCGTTCAAGCTGAAGCAGGGCGACATCAGCGACGTGGTTGAATCGGATTTCGGCTATCACATCATTCAGGTCACTGCGATAAAGCCCGCCGTCGTCAAGCCGCTCGATGAAGTGAAGGCGCAGATTGCGGCCGATATCAAAAAGCAGCTCGCTGCGAAGAAATTCACCGAGATGGCCGAGCAGTTCACCAACATGGTGTACGAACAGTCGGATAGCCTGAAGCCGGTTGCCGACAAGCTCGGACTGAAGATTGAAACCGCCGCCGGCCTGACGCGCACTCCAAATCCCGCGACGGCGCCAACCGCGCCTTATAACAATCAGAAGTTTCTGAATGCACTGTTCTCCGACGAAGCGGTCAAGAACAAGCGCAATACCGAAGCGGTTGAAATCGCGCCGAGCACATTGATCGCCGGACGAGTGGTTGAGCACAAGCCCGTTTCTCAGCGGCCGTTCGAGGAAGTACAGGCGGTCGTGCGCGAGCGCGTTACGCAGGAAGAGGCTGCCGCGCTGGCCAAGAAGGCCGGCGAGGCAAAGCTGGCTGCCGCAAAGTCCGGCGACACCGCAGGCTTCGGCGAAGCCAAGACGGTCTCGCGCACCAAGGCGCAGGGCGTTGTCCAGGCGGCGCTGCCGTCCATCATGCGTGCGGATGCGACCAAGCTTCCCGCTTACGTCGGTGTCGACCTCGGTGCTCAGGGTTACGGCGTCTACAAGATCACTAAGCTTGCACAGCCCACCAATCCCGACACGGCAAGGCGCACTGCCGAGCAGCAGCAGATCGCCAATGCACTCGCCCAGCAAGAAGCACTTGCCTACCTTGAAGTCTTGAAGAAGAAGGCAGAGGTCGAAGTGCTCAAGCCGGTCGACAGTCCGAAGGCGTCTACGGAAAACAATTAAGTCCTGAGTTTAGAAAAACTAAAAAACCGCTGAAGTCTGACTTCAGCGGTTTTTTCATTGTGCGCCCAAATTGTGCAAGCTTTCTCGACCGGTTGCTGAAAAAGGGGCGCCGAATGCGTGGTCCCGAGAGCCGCAGACTTATTTCGAAAGCAGGGGCTTGAGATGGGGCCACATGTTGTCAAGCATGATCGGCTGCGCTTCGGCCTGCGGGTGAATGCGGTCGGCCTGGAAAAGCTCTGGGCGTTCCGCAACGCCTTCGAGCAGGAAGGGAACCAGTCCGATATTGGCCTCCTTCGCAATCGTGCCGTACATGCGCGAGAATTGCCGCGCATAGTCCTGGCCGTAATTGGGCGGGATCTGCATGCCTACCAGCAGGACTTTTGCCTTTGCGGTTTGCGCAGCCTTTACCATGTCGTTTAGATTCGACATTGCCGCCTTAACCGGCAAACCTCGCAAGCCGTCGTTTCCGCCGAGTTCGATGACGACGACATCGGGGCGGTGCTGATTCAGCAGGGCCGGTAGCCGCGCCTTGCCCCCGCTGGTTGTTTCACCGCTGATGCTGGCATTGACGATGACCGCATCGATTTTTTCCTGCCTGATTTTCTTCTCGAGCAATGCCACCCAGCCGCTACCGCGTGCCAGTCCATACTCTGCGGAAAGGCTATCGCCCAGCACAAGCAAGGTTTTTGGTGCAGAATGTGCGCAAGCCGATGCAATCGTCAGCATGAATGCCAACAGCCAGTATCGTACCCCCCAACTTCCCCCAACTTTCCTCAAATCATCCTGCATGCCGGAATCTTCCTTGATAAATAATGCGATTGAAGTCGTTCAATTGAGCAAGCGAGTCTCTGATGCCACGGGCGAGCTCACCATTCTCAGGGACATTGATTTTACCGTGCAGTCCGGCGAGACGCTGGCGATCGTCGGCGCATCCGGTTCCGGCAAGTCGACCTTGCTCGGGCTGCTTGCAGGACTGGATACTCCGTCGTCTGGCGCGGTCAGGTTGGACGGCGCCGATATCTTTGCGCTGAACGAGGACGGACGCGCCGGGTTGAGGCAGGCAAAGCTCGGATTCGTGTTCCAGTCCTTCCAGCTACTGTCGCATCTGACTGCGCTGGAGAACGTGATGCTGCCGCTGGAGTTACGGCGAGATGAACAGGCTCGTGAAAAGGCGGAGGCGATGCTGGGCAGGGTAGGCTTGTCCAGCCGCCTGCGGCACTATCCTAAGTTCATGTCAGGCGGCGAGCAGCAGCGTGTCGCGCTGGCGCGTGCGTTCGTCACGGAACCGCCGTTACTATTCGCCGACGAACCGACCGGCAGCCTCGATGCCGCGACCGGCGATGCAGTCATCAAGCTGATGTTCGAACTCAATGCGGAACGCGGTTCGACGCTGGTCCTCGTAACGCACGATCCATCGATTGCGGCCCGCTGCCGCAGAACCATCACCATTTCCGCGGGACAGCTTGTCTAGGATGGCTGAATGCGGAGCTTTGCGGCGGCGAGGTAGTACCGTAGCGCCACTGTCGACATCATCAGTACGGTCTAACAAAGTCACCGATGCGAACGCCGGTGTTCGACGTACGCGGCGCCCATGCCGCTTGCGCAAATGATGGCGATGCCTGCGGTGGTAAGCATGTCGGGCAGTTGCCCGAACACCAGCCAACCCATGGTCGTTGCGGAAATCACCTGCAGGTAAAAGAAGGGCGTGAGCAGCGACGCTTCCGCATGGCGGTAGGCGGTGTTTACGAGAAAGTGTCCAAGGGTGCTGGTGACGCCGGTCGATGCAAGGATCAGTCCTTCGCGAAGAGTCATCGATTGCGTCGACCAGAAGAAGGGAACGATGCACGTGCTGGCGAGCATGCCGATGAGTCCGCCGTAGAACAGCGTCACTACCGGCGGGTCGAACTGATTCATCTTTCGGTTCAGCATCGAGACGATGGCAAAGACGCATGCGGAGGCCGCGCCGAGCATGACGCCGGTCGAGGAAATCGCGCCGCCGGGACGCATTACCACCAGCATGCCGACGAAGCCCAACCCCACCGCAATCCATCTGGAAGGATAAGACTTTTCCTTCAGCATCCAGGGCGATACCGCCAGCACGATGAGCGGTGCGCAGAAATTCATTGCCGTGCCTTCGGCCAAAGGCACTATCTTCAGGACGGAAAAGAAGACAAGGGTGGAGAGCAGCAGGAGCAGCGCGCGAAAAACCTGCAGCCCGGGATGGCGCGACCGCAGAATACTCGTCCCGGTGCGCCGCCGGTACAGTGGCGCAAGCGTGAGCGCCATGACTGCGGTGTTGATGGTATAGCGCATCCAGGCAATCATCACGACGTGATAACCGGCCTGGGCCAGCAGCTTGCCGGCGGTATCAAGCAGCGAGAGTGTCCATTGTCCGAGGATCAGGCAGGCGATGCCGATCCAGAGACTAGTGGGGCGAGTTATCAATTTGTTGGTCAACTGATAGACGAGAAGCGCGCCGATACGGCGTCGATAATGCGCGCAAAATGCTTACAAGGGAGCGGCCTTGCTCTGCTTGTTTCCTTGTCTCGACGCGATTTCGCCACATTTGCCTTCAACAAATTCCAAGTCACCGCTCTAGGCCCGGCTTGCATGCTGTTCGGTCAATTCATTGTAGATAGCCCGAGCAGCCGGAATCAGCTCGCTGGCGGTGACGCCGATAGGCCCTACACCGTCCTCGATCAGGCGGTCGGCAGCGCGTCCGTGCATCCATGCGGCGGCAAGCGCCGCATCCCAGACCGGAAGCGATTGCGCCAGCAGCGCGCCGCACATGCCGGCGAGGACGTCGCCGCTGCCGGCGGTGGCGAGCGCCGGATTGCCGGTGGCGTTGATGATGAGCTTCCCGTCCGGGCGTGCGATGACGCTGCCCGATCCCTTGAGGATGACGACACTGTTGCACTCCAGCGCGATGCGGCGCGCCGCCTCCAGGCGCGAGGACTGGACCTCGCCCGTATTAAGCCGCAGCAGGCGCGCGGCTTCCAGCGGATGCGGGGTCATCAGAGACGGCACCGACCTGGCCGCCAGCGCATCTTTCAGGTCTGCGTGCACGGCAAGCAGGTTCAATGCATCGGCATCGAGCACCAGCGGCCGGTCCGACTGCAGCGCCTTGCGCAGTACGGCAAGCGCCTGGTCGGATGTACCGAGACCCGGGCCGATGACGATCGTACCCGCGTCGAGTTCCAGGTCGCCGGCGCGCCTGCACATCAGCTCCGGCTGCGATGGATCGTAGGGCAGCACCTCGTCCAGGAAACCGATGAACACTCGTCCGGCTCCCGATTTCGCCGCCGCCCTTGCGGACAGCACCGGCGCCCCGACCATGCCGTGCGCGCCGCCGATGACGGTCACATCACCGTAGCTTCCCTTGTGCGAGCTATGAAGGCGCTTGCGCAGGCTGGACGCGAAGTGCAAGACGCTGCCTAGCCATGCGCGCGCGGGAACGAACAGTTCAGGGGCCACGTCCAGCGCCGCGACCTGGACTTCACCCGCGTGGTCGCGTCCATCGAAGGTATGCAGTCCCGGTTTGTTGCCGATGAAGGTCAGTGTATGCGTGGCCCGCACCGCGATGCCGTCCTCGCCGATCACGCGGCCGGTGTCGGCGTCGAGTCCGCTCGGTACATCCAAAGCAAGCACTGGGCAGTCGAGGCTGTTGATCGCCTCCACCAGGCTGCGCAAGTCTCCCGAGATCGGCCGCCCCAGGCCGATGCCGAACAAGCCATCCACCACCAGGTCCCAGACGACCGGATGACGCACCGCATCGGGATTCGGCGCGATGAGGCGCACGCCGACGGCTTGCGCGCGTTCGAGAGCGCGCTGCGCATCTTCCGGCTGGCGATCGGGGTCCGCGGATACCATGACGGTGGGATGCAGGCCGGCATCGGCAAGCAGCACCGCCATGACCAGCGCATCGCCGCCGTTGTTACCGGGACCGGCCACGAGAAGCACCTTGGGGGAGTCGGCGACGCGGCTGAGCAGCGCCAGCGCCACCGAGGCCGCGGCCCTTGCGGCACGTTGCATGAGCGTGCCCGGCGGAATATCGGCCATGGCTTTTCCCTCGATCGCGCGGATCTCTGCAACACTGTAGAGCGCGGTCGGATCGTGGCGGAAGGTGTTGGCGGGGGGCGATGGCATCCGGTAGCTCACTGGTGATCTGTTCATGACTGGTCTCGCAATCTTGTTGTTGTAACTTGTGTTGCCGCCTGCGGGTTGCCGTCAGGCGCCGGGTCAGGCCCTTCCCGCCATCGCTGCGGCATGCTCAGCAACGGCCAGCGCAGCAGTCAGCCCCGGTGATTCAATCCCGTACAGTCCAAGATAATGCGGACTGCCGTGGCTGCAGAACAGAAAATCGGCGGCCGGATCGCCCGGGCCGCTGATCTTGGGCCGTACACCCGAATACGCAGGCTGCAGGGCGCCATCGGCCAGTTTCGGCCAGTAGGCCCTGATCTCCCGATAAAACCGGTCCGCTCGCTCCGGGGCGACCCGGTAGTCGAGCTCGTCGCCGGGCGTGTCCAGCCACTCGACATCAGGACCGAAGCGCGCCTGGCCGCCCAAGTCCAGCGTCAGATGCACGCCGAGGCCGCCCGGTTCCGGCACCGGATACACCAGGCGTGAGAACGGGGATTTTCCGGCTAGCGAATAATAATTTCCCTTCGCGAACCAGGCGCGCGGGGTTGGACGCTGGTCCAGTCCTCCGATGAGGCCGGCGATCCGAGGCGCCCACAGTCCTGCGCAATTGACGAGCAAGCCGGTTGAGATCTCCATCTCCGTGCCATCGGAGGTCCGGACCGACAGGATGACCGTGTCCGTCTCAAGGCGCGCGGCGTGTACGCGGCTGTCGAAGGCGAATACCGCGCCCGCATTTTCCGCATCGCCTTGCAAGGCCAGCATGTAGGCATGGCTGTCGATGATGCCGGTGCTGGGAGACCACAAGGCGCCGACGCAGGAAAGCTCGGGTTCGAGATCGCGCACCTGCTGCGGGCTCAGGGGAACGACTTCATGGCAGCCGTTGGCGATGGCTTGATCATGGATCTGGCCGAGCTTTGGCAACTGCGCGTCGGAGGTGGCTACGATCAGCTTGCCGCAGCGCCGGTGCGGAATGCCGCGCTCGCGGCAGTATGCGTAAAGCGCATCGCGTCCCCGGACGCACAGGCGGGCCTTCAGGCTGCCGGTAGGGTAATACAGCCCGGCATGGATGACTTCGCTGTTGCGTGAACTCGTTTCCATGCCAATGGCGGCATGCTGCTCTACGACCAGCACTTCGCGTCCGCCGAGTGCAAGCGCGCGCGCCGTGGCCAGTCCGACCACGCCCGCGCCGATGACGATGCAATCCACTTTATCCATAGCGTGCCAAAGTCAGTCCGTCCAGGTCGATGTCGGGAGCGCTGCCGGAGACCAGGTCGGCCAGCACCTTGCCTGCGCCCGCGGCCATGGTCCAGCCGCCGGAACCGTGGCCGATGTTGATATAGACATTGCGCGCGGGTGTCGTTCCCAGCAGCGGCGGGCCGTCCGGCAGTGTCGGAAGGGCGCCGCTCCAGAAACTCGCCTTGCCGTAGATGGCGGCATGCGGGAACCAGTCGCTGCCCACCCGTGCCAGGGTCCGCAGCGCGCGGTCCTGCAATTCCTCGGTGCGCGTGCCGAACTCCGGTATGCCGGCGATGCGAATGCGCCCGCCCATGCGTGCCAGCGTGACACTGTAGGCTTCATCGATGATGGTAGCCACCGGCGCATGATCGAAGTTCTTGATGTTGGCCGTCGCCACGTAGCTCTTGACAGGGTAGACCGGCAGCTGGACGCCGAACGGTTTGAGCAGACGCATGCTGTCGGCGCCTGCCGCAATCACGACCGCATCGGCATTGAAGCGGTTGCCGCCGATGCGCAACCCGACGCCTCCGGCTTCAGGTTCGAGCGCCTCGACCGCGCTGGTGAAGTGAAACTGCACGCCCATCGATGTGCAAACGGTCTTGAGCCGCTTGGCGAACAGCGGACAGTTGCCGGCCTCGTCTTCGGGAAAGTAGACGGCAGAGTCCAGCGGCGTATGCGTCGACAGCATGGGTTCGACCGCCTGAGCGCCTTTCGCGTCCAGCATCAGGAAGGGCACGTCGTATTCGGCCAGCAGGCTGAGCGCCGGTTCGGCCAGCTTAAGGTCCTTCGCACTGCGAAACAGCTGCAGTACCCCGCGCGTCTGTTCATAGTCGATCTCGTAATGCCTGCTCATCAGTTGCAGGATATCGCGGCTGTAGGTCGCCAGTCGCTGCATGCGCAGCTTGTTGATCCTGAATCGCTCCAGATCGCACTCATCCAGCCAGCGGCTGATCCAGCGCCACAGCGCGCGGTCCGCGGACGGCTTGAAGCTGACGGCGGATTCCGACTTGAAAAGCGAGGACAGTATCTTGCGCGGCATGCCCGGCGCGGCGGACGGGCCGGAATAGGCAGGAGCCACGAGGCCGGGGTTGGTGTGGCTCGCTTCCTCGGCCACGTTATGGTGGCGTTCTATGACCACGACGTCATGACCGGCCTCGGCCAGGAAATAGGCGGTGCAGACGCCGGCAATGCCGCCTCCGATGACGGCTACTTGTTTTTGTGTCACGAATTAACCCGGGAACCTGTTGAATGCTGATGAATGTGCAAGAGCGACCGACATCATCGTAAGACAAGCCCGCCGGAAAGACATTGACGCCATCGAATCGCCGCTTCGCTTTGCGCGTCACATCGTTTCGGAAGGCGCCATTCGGCAAGGCTTGCGACCAGTCGTAGACCCCGAGGCACATATCGAGTTCGAAGGCCACATTCTAATCGTTGCCTGTATGAGGCGTGTCGGCTTCGTTGCGCTGCCGCCCGAATTTGTCTCTGAGAAACGTCACCAGGGCCCGTACCGCTGGCGAGATGACGCTGCGATGGGGGTAGACCGCATTGAGCGGAGTATCCTCGCCGGCATGATCGTCTAACAGGGTGACCAGCGTGCCTCGCTGCAGATCCGGCCACACGTCCAGCCATGACTTGTAGGCAATACCGAGACCGGCTACCGCCCATTCGCGGACGATGCCGCCGTCATCGGCCATGCGGTCGCCGCGCACCTTGATTTCGAGTGTTTCCTTGCCGGTACTGAACCGCCAGGTGTTGAACAGGCCCGGCGTGAGGTAGTACAGCAGGCAATTATGCTCGCTCAGTTCGCGCAGCGTTCTTGGCCGCCCATGCCGTTCCAGGTAGCCGGGAGATGCGACAACCACCCGCCGGTTATCGGCGATATGCTGGGATACCAGCGACGAGTCGTCCAGCCGCCCATATCGAAGGGCGATGTCCACCGGATCGCGGCGAAGGTCGATGACCCTGTCGGCGAATTGTAGGGAAAGCATGACTTCAGGATGCAGTTCCTGAAACTGGTTGAGCCATGGCAGCAGGACCTGGCGCCCCAGGTCCGACGGCGCGGACAGCCTGAGCTGGCCGCGCACCTTGTCCCGGCCGGCCATCAGCATGGCTTCGCCCTCGGACAGGAGGGCCAGCGCATTGCGGCAATATTCCAGGAAAATCTCGCCGTCCGGTGTCAGCCGCAGGCTCCGGGTGGAGCGGGCAAAGAGCAGCACGCCCAGTCTTTGTTCCAGCCGGCGAAGCGCAGCGCTCGCCGCGGCCGGCGTCTGATGCAGCATGCGGGCTGCGCGCGTCAGGTTGCCGCAGTCTGCGGTGCGGACAAAGAGTTGCAGATCGGCGGTCGAATACATTGTCAAAAACTTTTTGAAATTCAATTCATTATTGTGCTGTTTATCAAAAATCTCAACAGGACGATAATTTTCGCAATCCGGGCCGGCCGCCTCGATTGACATGCGGACAAGGCCGGCACCCATTTCCATCAAAGCGAAAATAGGAGCACAAATGAAAGCCATTGCACTGACCCGGTATCTGCCGATCAGCCATCCGGAATCCCTTTTCGATACCACGATTGACAAGCCGGCCGCCGCCGGCAGCGACCTGCTGGTGGCGATCAAGGCCATCGCCGTCAATCCCGTCGATACCAAGGTGCGGGCGCCGAAGGACACGGTCGAGGAGACGCCGCGCGTGCTGGGCTGGGATGCGGCAGGCATCGTGGAAGCGGTCGGTCCCGACGTCACACGCTTCAAACCGGGCGATCGCGTGTTCTACGCGGGAGATATCACCCGGCCGGGCACCAACGCTGAATTCCATCTGGTCGACGAACGAATCGTCGGCCGGCTGCCCGACAGCATCTCCTTCGAAACCGCAGCGGCATTGCCGCTGACCGCCATCACCGCATGGGAAGCGCTGTTCGACCGCCTGCGGGTGCCGACGCCGCCGCATGCCATGCCGCGCAAGTCCATTCTCATCATCGGCGGTGCCGGCGGCGTCGGTTCAATCGCGGTGCAGCTGGCCGCCCGGATCGCGGGGCTGGAAGTGGTCGCCACCGCATCGCGCCCGGAATCGATCGCCTGGGTGAGGGAGCTGGGTGCGCATCACGTGATCGATCATTTTGGCGACATGCCGGCGCAGCTGGCGGCGATCGGTTTTCCCGCAGTCGACTATGTGCTGATCCTGAACGACACAGACCGTCATCTTCCCGCGGCGACCAGCGTCGTTGCTCCGCAGGGAAGCATTTGCACAATCGTGGAAAACAAGCATGCGCTGGATGTGAGCCCCCTGAAGTCGAAGAGCGCCGCTTTCGTGTGGGAATTCATGTTCACGCGATCGATGTACAAGACCGACGACATGATCGAGCAGGGCAGGCTGCTGGAGGAAGTTGCCCGCCTGCTCGAGTCGGGTCAACTGAAGGCAACCGGTACCGAGGTGATCAGTCCAATTAACGCCGCCAACCTGCGGGAAGCGCATGCCCGGCTTGAAGCCGGCCACGTGATCGGCAAGCTGGTGCTGAAGGATTTCTGATCCTGCCACGCGGATGCACCGGCCATGCGTTGGCCGGTGATTGCCTTCGAGTATCGAGATAGCGGACTATTCGGACTATTGAGCCCGAAGGGGATGCAGCGCGCCTTCGATGGCTCGCGCCACGGCGAGCACCTTGCGGTCCGCCATCGCGGGGCCGGCCACCGACAGGCCGACCGGCAGCGTTCCTTCCTCGTGGCACGGCAGAGAAACCGCACATCCGTCGAGCAGGTTGATGGTGGACGGGTTGCGCAGCAAGAGTCCGTTGGCCTTGAAAAATGCATCTTCCGATGCTTCCAGTTCGGCAATCGGGGGCGCAACAATCGGCACCGTCGGCATGATCAGTGAATCGAAGGGGCCGAGCGCTTCCTCCATCCGGTTGATCCAGTTGCGGCGCTTGCGATGCAGGTCGATGTAGTCGGCCGCACTCATCGACTCTCCGGTCCTGATGCGCTTGGCAACGCGGGCGTCGTATTCGGCTTCGCTGCTGGCCAGCAGATCGCGGTGCCAGGCAAAGGATTCGGCGCCGGAAAACTTGTTCAGGGCCGCCGCCTCGGCAAGCAGGGCGAATGGAGCGTCGACGATCTTCGCGCCCGCAGCCGACAGCCGTGTCAGCGCCGCCGAGAACGATGCCGCGACATGCGGTTCGAGCGCATCGAGCGCCACGGTCGAGGGCACGGCAAGCCGCACGCCGGCCAGCGGCAGTTCCGGAATCGCCAGTTCGTTGTCGGCAATGATGCCGTCGACCAGTATGCAATCGTCGACCGAGCGCGCCATCGCGCAGATCGTGTCGAGCGTCGTCGAGAGCGGAATCGTGCCCGCAGTCGGCACCCGGCGCGCGGTCGGCTTGAAGCCGACGATGCCGCACAGAGCTGCGGGGATGCGAATCGATCCGCCGGTATCGGAACCGATGGCCGCCACGCACAGGCCTGTCGCGACCGAGACCGCGGCACCTGAAGAGGAACCTCCGGGAATGCGTGCCACATCGCTCGCCGCCGGGTTGGCCGGCGTCCCGTAATGCGGATTGAGCCCTACGCCGGAAAAGGCGAATTCCGTCATGTTGGTCTTGCCGACGATTGCCGCTCCCGCGATGCGAAGCCGCTTGACCACCGGCGCATCGGATTTCGCAATGGGCGCACCGCGCAGCACAGTCGATCCCGCCAGCGTGGTTTCGCCGGCGACGTCGATCAGGTCCTTGATCGAAACCGGCAAGCCTGCCAGCGGAGAGACTTCCACGCCAGCGGCGCGCATTGCGTCGGCGTGATCGCCTGCCGCGAGCGCGGCGCCGGCATAGAGACGCGTAAAGACCGACTGCGACTTCTGCGCCTCCTCGAGGCAGACGTCGACCAGGGAGCGGCGGGAATAGCGCGCAAGCGCGGGAATCGATTTAGAGGTGAGGGGGTTCATGCAGGATCGTACTCGCTGAAACGACGAATTGGCGTGGCAACAATAGCATATCGGCACGCCGGAGATAAGCCTGCACGGCATGCCGCACCGCAGGCATGCCGAAATGCGCCGTTTTTTCTATAGGGACGAGCCGGATTCAAGCAGGCCTTGCCTCATTAGCGACCTGATTCCGGACATGCATTTCGCATGGCGACGATCTCGGGAACCGACTTCATGCCAATTCCACTCACTTTTGTAGCATCCGATGTAGAACTGTCAACCTCCCTTTAAGAAAGAACCCTATGTCAACTTCCGTATCTAGATCTACAAGCCCGACGGCTCCCCCAAGTCCACGGCCGGGGGAAAACCATGAGCTGTCCAGAATCATGTTGCCTCCAGGTCGTGAAACAGATTTGGACGTGATAAGAAAAACGCTTCAGCGTGAGTACACCCCAGTTGAAAAACGAGAGTTTCTGTTAGACACCTTGGAGCGCCTGCGTAACGAGCCTAACAAGGACGAAACCAAGACGAATCTTACTCCCCTGTTGCAAGACTATTTCGACAAGAAGCTCAGTTCTGAAGGGCGTGGGGAACTGGAAAATATACTGGGAATCAACCTCGACGCGTTGAATTCCAGGCCAATAAAAATGTTGGAACCTGATCCTATACTTTTATAAAGCGGCGGATCTGCATTCGGCCCAGATAGGTCGCGGGCGATGCTTCTTGGCAGGATGCCATGCTGCGGCACGGGTTATAATCGCGGTTTCCCGTTATAACCCGCAGTTCGACGCCAGAAGCGTTGCCGCTGCCACACTTTTCTCGCCGCCATGTTGATTCTGCCAGGCTCCAATGCCCTGTCTGCCTTCCGTACCCAACGCCTTTTGTCACAATTGCAAGCAGTCGAGCCCGCCATTGTCGGCGTCACCGGCCGCTACCTGCATTTCATCGATGCGGCAAGCGCACCGAGCCAGGATGATGTCGGCCGCCTCGATGCGCTGCTGACCTACGGCGAACCCTTCGGCGGGAGCGCGGAGGGCGACGACTTCGTGGTTATCCCGCGTTTCGGCACGATTTCCCCCTGGGCGAGCAAGGCCACCGATATCGTGCACAACTGCGGCATGGCTTACATCAAGCGAGTCGAGCGCGGCATTGCCTACCGCGTGCAGGTGAAGTCCGGCCTGTTCGGCGGTGCGAAGAAACTGGCGGATGGCGCCATCGAACAAGTTGCAGCGCTGCTGCACGACAGGATGATCGAAACCGTGCTGCGCGACGCCAATGACGCTGCCGGCCTGTTCCGCGAGCTGGAAGCCAAGCCGCTGGAATTCATCGACGTGCTCGCCGGCGGCAAGGATGCGCTGGTGAAGGCCAACGGCGAACTCGGCCTGGCCTTGTCGGAAGACGAGATCGACTACCTGCTCAATGCTTTCACCCAGGCCAGGCGCAACCCGACCGACGTCGAACTGATGATGTTTGCGCAGGCCAACAGCGAACACTGCCGCCACAAGATCTTCAATGCCGACTGGACCATCGACGGCGTCGCGCAGGACAAGTCGCTGTTCGCAATGATCAAGAACACGCACCAGCTCAACCCCAAGGGCACGGTGGTCGCCTACAGCGACAATTCCTCGATCATAGAGGGCGCGCCAGTAATGCGCTTTTATCCGCGCGGCGCGGCCAGCGGCAACGTGTACGAAGGCTCGGAGGAGCTGACCCACATCCTGATGAAGGTGGAGACCCATAATCATCCGACCGCGATTTCGCCATTCCCCGGCGCATCCACCGGCGCCGGCGGCGAGATCCGGGACGAGGGCGCTACCGGCCGCGGCGCCAAGCCCAAGGCCGGCCTGACAGGGTTCACGGTTTCCAACCTCATGATCACGCACGCGGTGCAGCCTTGGGAGAATGCGCGCGACGCCACCGAGCCGGTCGCCTCGCGCCAGCCGCACGGCCAAGGCGGCATCTATGGCAAGCCGGAACGCATCGCTTCGCCGCTGCAGATCATGATCGAGGGACCGATCGGCGGTGCGGCATTCAACAATGAATTCGGCCGTCCGAATCTCGGCGGTTATTTCCGCACCTACGAACAGAACATCGGCGGCAAGGTGGCCGGCTATCACAAACCGATCATGATCGCCGGCGGTATGGGCAACATCTCCGCCAAGCATACGAGCAAGCACGATCTGCCGGTCGGCAGCCTGCTGATCCAGCTCGGCGGCCCCGGCATGCGCATCGGCATGGGCGGCAGCGCCGCATCGTCGATGGCCACCGGCACCAATACCGCCGACCTCGATTTCGACTCGGTGCAGCGCGGAAATCCGGAAATGGAGCGCCGCGCCCAGGAAGTGATCAATGCCTGCTGGGCAATGGGCGACAGCAATCCTATCCTGTCCATCCACGACGTCGGAGCCGGCGGCCTGTCGAACGCCTTCCCCGAGATCACCAATGATGCCAAGCGCGGGGCGATCTTCGATCTGCGCAAGGTACCGCTGGAAGAGAGCGGCATGGCGCCCAAGGAAATCTGGAGCAATGAATCGCAGGAGCGCTACGTGCTGGCAATCGCACCTGACAGCCTGCCGCTGTTCCAGTACCTGTGCGAGCGGGAGCGCTGCCTGTTCGCCGTCGTCGGCACCGCGACCGAGGAGCGTCAGCTGAAGGTGATCGATCCGGAGCACGGCAACAATCCGGTCGACATGCCGATGGAAGTCCTGCTCGGCAAGCCGCCTAAGATGCATCGTGACGTCACTCATGTGAAGAACGAATTCCCGCCGGTCGACCTGACCGGCATCGACCTGGTGGAAGCCGGAAGGCGTGTGCTGCTGCTGCCGACGGTGGCCGACAAGTCCTTCCTGATCACCATCGGCGACCGTACCGTCGGCGCCACCTCGGTGCGCGACCAGATGGTCGGCCCCTGGCAGGTGCCGGTGGCAGACTGCGCGGTCACGACCATGAGTTTCGAAGGCTATCGCGGCGAAGCGATGGCCATGGGCGAGCGCACCCCGCTGGCCGTGATCGATGCCGCCGCATCCGGCCGCATGGCGGTCGGCGAGGCGATCACCAATATCGCCGCCGCGCCGATCGGCGACCTGTCCGACATCAAGCTGTCAGCCAACTGGATGGCGGCCTGCGGACAGCCGGGGCAGGACGCGGCGCTGTTCGATACCGTCAAGGCGGTCGGCATGGAACTGTGCCCGGCGCTCGGCATCAGCATCCCGGTCGGCAAGGATTCGCTGTCGATGCGCACCACCTGGAAGGACCAGGATGGTGCCAAGGAAGTCACCTCGCCGGTGTCGCTGATCGTGTCGGCCTTCGCGCCTGTGACGGACGTGCGGCTGTCGCTGACGCCGCAGCTGCGCACCGACCTCGGCGAGACCGTGCTCATCCTGATCGACCTCGGCCGCGGCAAGAACCGCATGGGCGCCTCGGCGCTGACGCAGGTCATGCAGCAGCTCGGCAACGAGGTGCCTGAC
The DNA here is from genome assembly GCF_035916955.1 of Noviherbaspirillum album. NCBI lineage: Bacteria > Pseudomonadati > Pseudomonadota > Betaproteobacteria > Burkholderiales > Oxalobacteraceae > Noviherbaspirillum > Noviherbaspirillum album. Next base: position 77,484 of record NZ_JAWIIV010000022.1, read on the forward strand.
GTCGACAGCGCTGAAGACCTGAAGGCCTTCTTCAACGCGGTGCGCCAGCTCAATACCGAACGCAAGCTGCTGGCCTACCATGACCGCTCCGACGGCGGCCTGTTCGCCACCCTGTGCGAAATGGCGTTCGCCGGACGCACCGGCCTGTCGATCAACCTCGATATCCTGACCATGGAAGGCGAGCACGCCTCCGACTGGGGCGATTCCAAGAACTGGGCTTCGCAGGTGGGCGAACGCCGCAATGAAATGACGCTGCGCGCGCTGTTCAGCGAAGAGCTGGGCGCCGTCATCCAGGTCAAGGCGGAGCACAAGAGCGACGTGATGACGGTGCTGCGCTCCTACAACCTCGGCGCCTGCAGCCACATCATCGGCAAGCCGAACGAGCGCGACGTGATCGAAATGATGCGCGACGCCAAGCTGGTCTACGAACAGCCGCGCATCGAACTCCAGCGCCTGTGGAGCGAAACCAGCTGGCGCATCGCGCGCCTGCGCGACAATCCGGCCTGCGCCGATGCGGAATACGACCGCATCCTCGATAGCTCCGACCCCGGCATGAATCCGGTCATCACCTTCGACCAGCAGGTCGACATCGCAGCGCCGTTCATTGCCACGGGCGTCAAGCCGAAGGTGGCGATCCTGCGCGAGCAGGGCGTCAATTCGCATGTCGAGACCGCCTACGTGATGCACAAGTCGGGCTTCACGGCGATCGACGTGCACATGAGCGACCTGATCGCCGGCCGCGCGCGCCTCGCCGACTTCAGCGGCTTCATCGCCGTCGGCGGCTTCTCCTACGGCGACGTGCTGGGTGCGGGCGAGGGCTGGGCCAAGACCATCCTGTTCAATGCGAAACTGGCCGAACAGTTCTCAGTCTTCTTCAACCGTGGCAACACCTTCGCGCTCGGCATCTGCAACGGCTGCCAGATGATGAGCAACCTCAAGTCCATCATTCCCGGCGCCCATGCCTGGCCGAAGTTCACCCGCAACAAGTCGGAGAAGTTCGAGGCGCGCTTCGCCATGGTGGAAGTGACCAATTCGCCGTCAATCTTCTTCAACGACATGGCCGGCACGCAAAGCCCGATCGCGGTTGCCCACGGCGAAGGCTATGCCGACTTTTCACAGACCGGCAATATCGACGAAGCGATCGTCGCCATGCGCTGGATCGACAACCATGGCCGGCCGACCGAGACTTATCCCTACAACCCGAACGGCTCGCCCAACGGCATCACTTCGGTCACCACGCCCGATGGACGCTTTACCGTCCTGATGCCGCATGCGGAGCGGGCCTTCCGCACCGTCCAGCATTCCTGGCATCCGGATGGATGGGGCGAGCACGGCCCGTGGATGCGTATGTTTCGCAATGCGCGCAAGTGGGTGGGGTAATTCCGCTTTCGCCGGCGTGGCGGGGGTAAGTATCATCATGCCCGGCACCGTCGATCCTTGAATAAAACGGGCGGTTCCTTAGAGCGGATTGCGGGTGGGTGTAGAGAAGAATCGGTTTGTCTTGGGATGCAGGGCAAGGCGAGAGAAGCGCCGTGTGGCGGGCCACACAAGCGACGAACAACGCTGCCATGCGCCCAAGGCAGGCCGAGGCGAACGTACACCCATTCACAATCCGCTCTAGGGGCTGCCCGTTTTTCTTTGCGTTGAATAAACCCCGATGCGGCGTGACGCAAGGTGGTTCTGTGTTACGCCGCGTGGGCCAGTCGATCCAGTATGTCTTGCACTCGCTGCCTTCCTTCCACGGAAGTCATGGTTCCTATCAATCCAGTCATGCATTGAATTCCGCCGGAATGCGTTTCTCTTGCCATCCGGTGGATCTCATCCGCCAGAGCGACCGCCGCGTCCGCCTGCGTCGTGGGATCCGCCAGGTCTGCGATGATATCCGCGGCCCGATGGAATGCACCGGGTTGGACCTGTTCAGGAAGATGCGAGATCTGCCGAGCCAGAGCCCGGTGGGGGTTGACTTGACTACCGTGAGCGGTCAGGGGCGTAATGATGTCGACGACCCGCTGGAATGCGGCATGACGGAGGTCTGCGGGAAGATGCATGATCTGCCCGGCTAGGGCGGTCGCGGCATAGCCCTTCGCTAATGCGCTTCTCAATGGAACGACGATTTCCAACACGCTGTTGAATGCGGTGAAACGGGCTTCTTCCGGCAAATGCCTGACCTGTTGCACCAGTACGGCGGCTGCTCCTCCTTGCGCTCCGACAACTCCTGTCAGACGGGTGATCACCTCTCTTGCAAGATTGAATCCAGAGTCACGGGCACCCAAAGGAAGATGATGGATCTCTCGTGACAACCTGGCGACGGCTTCGCCAATCTCCCGCTGATCTGCGAGATGGCTGACCACCTCGGCGCTGCGCCTGAACCCGGCAATCTGGTCTGCTGGCGGGAGAAGGGCGATCTGGCCAATGAGTGCAAGAGCAGTGTCCATCTTCGACGGAACGTCTCCAAGACTGTCAATCATGGCAGCCACCTGATTGAATGCATCGAGCGCATCTTGTGCCGGAAGATTCTCAATCTGATTTATCAAAATCGCGACCGCATTGCGTCTCGCCTCGGGCGCGGTAAGTCGTTCGCTCATCCGGACAGCGCGGGTGAAGTCGTCGACATGGCCGTCTCCGGCAAGCTGGCCGAACTGAACCATTAACACCGTGATGGCGTACGATGTTAACTCGGAAGGTGGAAGACCCTCGATAATGTCGGCGATGCTGTTGAAAGCGATGATACTTCCCTCCCTGCCGGTGAGCGCGCCAATGCGGTCTATCAGGTCCGGGAGCAGTACCGCCCTTGCATCGACGCCTGACATATTTCCGATAACTCCGGCCAAGCGTAAAAAGCATTCGAGACGGCGTTCATTTCCCGGGAGGGAATCGATCATCGCAGTCAGCTCCTGAATGGATCGGACCTTTCCCTCACTGTCCGCCAGATCCTCTAGAATTCTGGCCACGTGCCCGAAAGAATCCGGCAGGCTGTCATCCGGAGGCAGGTCTATCCATCGCCGTGCCAGTTCAAGAGTGGCAAACCCTTGAGGATCTGTCACACTATTAAGTCTTTTGGCTAACGATGTGAACGCATCTACGCGGTCCCTGCCTTCAGGCAGGTTAGCAATTTGTTGCGCCAGCTTCTCACCGACGATCCCGTCGGATGGGATCGCGTCGTTAATGGTTGCGGTCAGGTTGCTGAAAGCGTCAAGTTGCGCGTCTGGCGGAAGCGAACCGATATGCCCGGCGAGAGCAATCGCGGCGTCGCCCTCTGGATCGGTCAGGTTATTAATCTCACGGAGTACTTGATTGAAGCTTTCCACCTCGCTTGGATCGTCTTTAAGACTTGAGATATTGCTCGCCAGCGCAACGACGAGTTTGGCTTTCAATGATGCGTCGCTCAGGCCGCTCATGATCAGGGCAATACCATTGAATTGTTCTGCACAAAGATCGATGGGAAGAAATTCGAGCTGGTCCGCAAGCGCTGCGGCTACCTTGACCTTCGCGGCAGGATCTGCGATGGTCTCCATCACAGCTTTGACTCTGCCGAATAGATCGGCCTCGCCGCTGGGGATATTTTCGATTTGCGTTGCAAGCGCAGCAGCAATGCTGGCCTTGCCGTCGTCCGAAGCGGAGTTCATCACCTCACTCAGCCTGTTGACGATGTCGGCGTGTTGCTCTGGGAATTGACCGCTCTGTTCTGCCAGTGCCGCCGCAATGTCGCTCTTTGCCGATGGGTCGGTGAGGCGGTCCATTACTGCGGCCATGTTGTTAAACAGGCCGATACGCTCTGCGGCTAGCGGGAAGTGATGGATTGCTCTTGCCACGGCGACGGCGATCCTGGCCTTTGCCGGGACGTCCGGCAAGGTTGCCATGGTATTGGTGGCATGCTGCAACAGTCGGCGCCATTCCTCGACAAGCTGAGGAACTTGCGCAGCCTCAACTTCAGGATCGAGAGGGGCATGCCGGCCAATCTGCTTTGCCAGTGCGGCTGCAATAATGGAGGCGGCTGCGAAGTTCGTCAGGCTGTTCATTATTTGGACTATCTGTGCATACCGGGCCTCCCGATCGGCGGCATTCTCGAACATGGCAATCTGGTCAACCAGAATTGCAGTAAGGGATGCTTTTTCTTCAGGCGACAAGTCCAAATCGCGAATCAATGAAAGTGTGCGTTCGAAACTCAGGTTTTGCCGAGGACCTGGCGCTAGAGCGGAAATTCGCTGGGCGAGTGCGGTGACGACTGTGGATTTGGCCTGCGTTTCCGTGAGGCTCTCAGCGACGTCGCAGATTCGGTCGAATCCGTCTTGAGCGTTGAATACATCAGGTTCATCTTCAACAGAAAGGAACATGATCCGACTGGCCAGCGCAACGGCAAGCCGTGCTTTTGCATTTGCATCCCCGAGGTCATCCATCATCGCTGCGATGCGCTGGAAGCCGTCGGCCGCCTCCTGTTCATTAAGGAGGGTCATCGACCGCGCCAGGCCGGTAGCGAGCATAAGTTTCGCCGCGGGGTTTTCCATGGCGTCGATAGTATCGGCCAGCGCATTGAATCGATCTGCCCGTGCCGCGTCGGTAAGGACGACCGCGATCTGTTTCGCCAGAGCAGGAGTGATTTCCTGCTCTGCAGCCGTGGTACCCAGTTCATCGACTAATCCGGCTATGCTGTCGAAGGCACGGGCGCGCTCCGGGCCGTTGGGAAGGTAGTCGATCTGGCTTGCGAGGCGGGCAGCCAGTATCGGTTTTACCGCAGGGTTTTTCAGGCCACGGAATCTTGTATTCAACGCTGGATCGCGCTGCTTTGTATCGACAATCCGAACCAGCTCGACCAGTCTATGGAAACCCGCGCTTCGTTTGGCAAGAGGAAGGAGCCTGATCAGGCGGGGAGCAGCGATGGCGGAATGGGACTTTTCCCGACTGACAAGGCCGACTTTAGGAATGGGTAAGTTGTCGGAATCAGGAAATCTGGTCTTCTTCAGCGCTTTTTTTATAAGTGCGTCGACGAGGATATCAAACCTTGCCGAGCTGGCGTCGGAATAGGGTTCGTCTTTCATTGCCTGGACATAGGTATCCAGTTTCTTGGCCAGCAGCACACTGTCGGCCATGCCGCTGGTATTGTCACGCAATGACTTGTGCGCCATTCGCAAGGCCAGGACCATATTCCGGGCTTCCTGCGGGTTGGCGACGGCGTCCGCGACCTCACGCCATATGTCTTCGGACGCGCGAAATACCGGGAGCTCGTGTTGCTGCGCAATGGGAGTCGACGGCCGGCTCGCAGGCAGTGCCGGAAGCAATGCGAATTCATTATCAAGGTGTGGCAAGGGCGGACGCGCAGCAAGCGCACCGTTGTTCGAAGGGAGCGGTGTACGCGATCGATTCTGATCAGACGGCGTATGAGATTGCGTATCGACGTCAGTCAAGGCTTCGGGACCTGGCGTACCGGCGCGCCGCACGTCTTCGACTATTGAACGCACTGAGGGCGTGTTTTGCGGCAGTCCTGGAAGCTGTGAATGCGGCGAATGCTGTGAATGACGTGGAGATGGGGTTCGCGTTTGCGGTTCTACTGACACCGGGCCGCCGCCTGGGAAGCCTTCACCGAAATTTTCGGCGTGCTGCACAGGACTGGGCGTCCTGCTGCGGGACCGCGGTGCATGTGGAGCCGCATCGGATGGGTGCGTTTGTGAAGCACGAGTCGGGGAGGGAGTCCGAGCTCTTGCCGAGAGCAGCGATACCGTGGACGCGTGCGGCCTGGGTGTGTCGCTGGCATGGATGACTGGCGCATGCGTCGGGCCGGGTTGCGTACTGACCGGCTGACCAGGCACAGCCGGGGAGACGGTTGTCATCTGCACTGCTACTGGTGCTTGCGATTCCCCGTCTGGATCTGCGCAACAACTCAATGCGCGCGTTAATGAGTTGGGAAAACAGTTGGGGATGGAAAAACGCATGGCAGGCCTCAAGGAAAAACGGGCGGAGTGCTGGCACTCGTTCCCGAAAAATGACGATGGCAATGTGTAACGAAGCGATAAGTGGCGCGACTTGAGAAACGGTTCCATGCTCAAGGAGGTGAAATCGCACGCTCTATCGGTTCTGCCATCATGGTCATGGCTCCGTCGCCGGGTGCCGGTGTTGGAAGCGGGACGGCGAGCGCATGCCGTCAGCCGCACTTCGGGAAGCGCAAAGTCGTTCCGTATCCCTTGAGTCCCAGGTAATTGCGCGGCGAGTTCTGACTGTCTGTCTTGCGGCGACGAGGAAAGGCATCCCATATCCACCATGTTTCGACTGGTATTAAATGAATGCTGGCCGCACAATTGACGCTATCGTTCGTGGCATGCATTCATTCAAGTTCAGCCGGAGCTGCCGCGATAAGTGAGGCGAGCCCTTATGCGCAACGCCATAAAAAAAGCGCTCCCGAAGGAGCGCTTTCTTAAGTTTTTCTGGCAAGACGTTACTGAATCTTGGCTTTCTTGCGCAGGTCTTCCTGGAAAGCCTGCAGCTTCTTCTGCTGCAGCGACTCGGCGATCTGCGGTTTGACTTCTTCGAGCGACGGGATCTTCGCCGCGCGCACGTCTTCCAGCTTGATCACGTGGAAGCCGTATTGGGTCTTCACCGGAGTTTCGGTGATCTGGCCCTTTTGCAGTGCCACCATCGCATCGGAGAACGGCTTGACGAAGGAAGCAGGCGATGCCCAGTCGAGATCGCCGCCGTTGGCCGCGGAGCCCGGGTCTTTGGATTGCTTCGCCAGTTCCTCGAACTTGGCGCCGCCCTTGAGCTTGCTGATGATGCTCTTGGCGTCCTCTTCTTTTTCGACCAGGATATGGCGCGCGTGATATTCCTTGTCGCCGGCCTGGGACTTGAACTTGTCGTATTCAGCCTGGATGTCGGCATCCTTGACCGGATTCTTCTTCAGGTAATCCTGCACCAGCGCACGGATGGCGATGGACTGGCGGGCAATTTCGACCTGGTTCTTGACGTCCGGCGAATTCGACAGGCCGAGCTTGTCGGCTTCCTGGATCAGGATTTCGCGGTTGATCAGCTCTTCCTTGACCATCGCGCGCAGCTGCGGGGAGTCAGGCTGGCCCTGCGCGGACAGCTGCTTGACCATCGCGTCTGCGCGCGACGAGGGAACGGGCTTGCCGTTCACAACGGCGAGGTTTTGCGCCGTGGCCGGAAGGGCGAGGGCAGCGACGAGCAGCATCAGCAGGCGAGCAGGTTTCAAGGTCATTGAAGTGTTCCTAGATTGGAAAATAATAATTTATACAAATTGGTTGATACAAATTCGGGTGCACCAGTAATCAGGACTCAGAATCAGGACTCAGCGAGTCGTTTCTGACGGTGCGATGGCGACGATGTTCAGGGCGTGGATATCGCCGGACATCATGTCGCGGAGGCAATCATACACTAGCCGGTGGCGGGCAACCCGGTTCAGCCCCGTGAAGCGGTCTGACACCAGCCTCAATTTATAATGGCCCGCGCCCGTGGCGGCGCCTGCATGGCCGGCATGCAAATGGGATTCGTCTTCGAGTTGACATTCAAGCGGCGCAAAAGTTGCGACCAGCTTGCTGTGCATTCGTTCCATGCGTTCGTTCATCTTGGCCTCCGTCTACTCGCTGTTTAATGCGAGTTAATGCGAGTCTTTCATGTACTTGGAAAGTAAAAGGCTTTGCGCAACGACGAACCCCAGCATCAGTCCGGTAAAGCCAAACAGCTTGAAATTGACCCAGAATGCCGTGGAGAAAGAGTAGGCGACATACAGATTAACGAGGCCCATGGCCACGAAGAATCCAGCCCAGGAAAGATTCAGCTTTTGCCAAACCGGGTCCGGCAAGACCAGCTGTTTTTGCATCATCAGGCGAATGAGGTTCTTGCCGAACAGCACCTGGCTGATGACCAGGGCAGCGCCGAAGGCCCAGTACAGCACGGTCGGCTTCCACTTGATGAAGGTCTCGTTATGGAAATAGATCGTGGCGCCGCCGAACAGCGTAATGATGGCGAGCGACACCCACAGCATGCCATCGACCTTGCGCCGGCGCAGCAGCAGATAGGCGATCTGACCGACCGTCGCGAGTATGGCCAGCGCCGTTGCCAGCATGATCGGAGCCTGCGCCGCCGTTGCGGTGCCCGACACGAAGCCAGACAGATACTGGTCGACCAGGCCCTGCGCCGCCTCGGGATTGTTCTCCCCCCACTTGAACATGGCAAAGAACAGGATGACGGGGAAAAGATCGAACAGAAACTTCATGGGGCGCGGGCTCTTTCGTGCTGACTGATTAAGTTGACTTGGTGTCTTACCTGGGGTCGAAACGCAGCGATGCCGAATTGATGCAGTAACGCAAGCCGGTGGGGGGAGGTCCGTCCGGGAATACGTGACCGAGATGGGCATCGCAGACGTTGCAAAGAATTTCCGTGCGTATCATGCCATGACTCCGATCGATGCGCTCGGAAACATTTTCCGGGTTAAGAGGACGGAAATAGCTGGGCCAGCCGCAGCCGGAGTCGAATTTCGCATCCGATTCGAACAGCGGCGTGCCGCAGCAGACGCAGGTATAGATGCCGTGTTCATGATGATCCCAGTACTGGCCGGTAAAGGCCCGTTCGGTCGCCGCCTTCCGGGTAACCTGGTACTCGAGGGGATCGAGCATGTCGCGCCATTCGGCATCGGTCTTGGTGACTTTCGTGGTCATGATGAGCAGCTTACCTCCAGTGTGCTTGCCCAGTCGGGCGGTAGATCGGCGTATTGTTCGTTTTCCGGTTGTTCGTCGAAAGGCTTCTCCAGGATGGAAAGCAGGCGTGCAAGCTCGGAAAAGTCCTTATTTTGCGCCTTTTCAATCGCGACCTGGGCAAGATAGTTACGCAGCACATACTTCGGGTTGACCGAATGCATGCGCGCCTTGCGGTCTTCATCCCGGCTGTTTTCCTGGCGCAGTCGGCTGCGGTACTGAAGCGCCCACGCATCGAAGGCCGGCCGATCGATGAAAAGATCGCGCAGCGGCTCGTCGGCCTGCGGGTTTTCCAGCTTCAGATTGCCGAGCTGCCGGAAAAACAGGGTGAAATCTACGTGATTGTTCTGCATCAGGCCGAACATCGCTTCGAACAGCTTGTCGTCGTCCGGCTGCGTATCTAGGAGACCGAGTTTCGCATGCAGCAGCTGGTTGAACTTTGCGTCATAGGTCGGCTTGTAGGACTCGACCGCAGCCTGTGCATCCTCGACTTCACCCACCAGGGGCAGCAGCGCCTGCGCGAGCGCAAAACAGTTCCATTGCCCGATACGCGGTTGCATCTGGTAGGAATAGCGGCCCTGGTGGTCGCTGTGATTGCAGATGTGTCGCGCGTCGAACGCTTCCATGAAACCGAACGGGCCGTAATCTATCGTCAGGCCGAGGATCGACATGTTGTCGGTGTTCATCACGCCGTGCATGAAACCGACCGCCTGCCATTGGGCCATCAGATCCGCCGTGCGTCGCGTGACTTCGGACAGCAAGGCCCGGTAGGGTTGCGCTTCATCGCGCAGCGCCGGATAAAAGCGGTCGATCACGTGGTCCGCCAGCAGCTTCAATTCCTCGTTGCGCTCATTGTAGAACCAGTGCTCGAAGGAACCGAAGCGGATGAAACTGGGGGCCATGCGGGTCACGATTGCGGCGGTTTCCACAGTCTCGCGCATGACCGGCATGTCGGACCCGGTGACGCAGAGCGCGCGGGAAGTGGGGATGCCGAGCGCTGCCATGGCTTCCGAGCAGAGGTATTCGCGGATCGATGAGCGCAGCACGGCCCTCCCGTCGCCCATGCGCGAATACGGAGTCATGCCGGCACCCTTGAGCTGCAGCTCGAGCCGCGCGGGCGGCCAGGGGTCGCGCGCGGGAACGTCGCCGAGCAGGATCGCCCGCCCATCGCCAAGCTGCCCGGCCCAGACGCCGAACTGGTGCCCCGAGTAAACCGCGGCCAGAGGCTCGGATCCGGGCAATATCGCATTGCCGGAGAAGGCATCGACCGCTTCCTGGCGCGCCAATGCATCGGCGTCGAGGCCGATCAGCGCGGCCGCATTCGCGCTGGCGCCGACCAGGTAAGGAGCGGGGACCGGCGTCGGTTGCAGGCGCGTGTGAAACACCGGCGGCAGCGCGGCAAAGGAATTGGAAAAAGGCAGCTGGTCGGCCTGTTGGCGGAGCCTGCCATCGGCGGGTGCGTTCATGATGCTTCCTTGAATGATGAATTGCCCGCCGGGTCCGACTGCTCCCTGACGGATGACAGGGAAGATCTGGCGGAGCGCTGTGTCTGGTCCGGATAGGCCAGGGCAGACAGCGCCTGGGGCTGTTTGATCGATATGCGGCCATATTTGGTCTGAATCAACCCCTTTTGTTCCCATCCATGCAGGATTTTCGAGATGCTCTGGCGCGACTTTCCGAGCAGATGGCCGAGGTCTTCCTGGGTCAGCGGGACGTCGCGGCCGCGCGCATCGACATCCGCATTCAGCGCGGAAGGCTTGATATGTGCCAGCTCGAGCAGGCGGCGCGCAAGCCGCTGCGACAGCGGCGCCACGGCGGCTTCTTCCACCATGTCGAACGTGGCGCGCAGGCGCATGCTCAGCACCCTGAGAAAGCGCTCGCCGATCTGCGGATGACTTGCAAGCAGCTTCCTGAAATCGGTTCTTGAATGAAACAGCAAGACGGTCTGGCCGGCGGCATGCGCATCATGGGAACGCGGCAATCCGTCGAACAGGGAGATTTCACCGAAACAATTCGGCGCATCCAGCACGGCGATGATCGATGCATGTCCGTCGGCAGTGGCTCGCGTGAAGCGCACCGCGCCGGAGGCAATGGTGTAGAAGCCGTCGGCCTCGGCGCCGCGCGCATGGATCAATGCGCCATCGTTGTAGGTGCGAACCGACGCGCAGGCGAAGGCGGACTGCAGAATTTCTTCAGGCAAGTCCGAAAGCCACGAACTGCGCAGCAGGGCGCTTTTGTCGATGTCCTCGGGACCGTGATTTTGCATAAGGATTGTTAAGTAGTTGACAGTCTTGTGCTGTGCGTTATAACGATACTGCAAGGGAAACACGCATGCCCTGCGTGATGCGCCGGCCGCCCGTGCTGCAGCAAAGCCCCGGTACGGCGCTCTATTCTGACAGAGAAGAGGAGAACCCATCATGAACGCCCCTGAAAAGCTGACCATCCCTTCGTTGCGAGACCGCGTCTCGGAAGAGGAATGGCAGACCCGCGTCGATCTGGCCGCGTGTTACCGGTTGGTCGCCGACTTTGGCTGGAGCGATCTGATCTTCACCCATATCACCGCGCGCGTGCCGGGCACCGAAGACCAATTCCTGATCAATCCCTACGGCATGATGTTCGACGAGATCACCGCCTCGTCGCTGGTCAAGATCGACCTCCAGGGTAACAAGATCGAGGACTCGCCGTTCCCGATCAATCCGGCCGGATTTACCATCCATTCCGCGATCCACTCGGTGCGTCACGACGCGCAGTGCGTGCTGCATGTCCACAGCATCAACGGCGTCGCGGTCTCCGCGCAGAAGAACGGCCTGCTGCCGCTATCACAGCAGTCGATCTTCGTGCTGTCCAGCCTGGCCTACCACGGCTACGAGGGCGTCGCGCTCAATGACGAGGAGAAGCCGCGCCTGGTCGCTGACCTCGGCAACAAGAACTACCTGATGCTGCGCAACCACGGCCTGCTCACTGTCGGCAAGACCATCGCCGACGCCTTCGTCAACATGTACATCTTCGAAGCCGCCTGCATGATCCAGATCCGCGCGCAGGCCGGCGGCGGCGAGCTCATCGAAATTCCACAGGCAATCATCAGCGGCGCCAAGGACCAGGCGCGCACGGTGACCAAGTCCAAGGGCGGCATGCTGGCCTGGCCCGGCCTGCTGCGCCGGCTGGACCGGATCGATCCTTCCTATAGCACCTGAGCAGCCGAACGAAAGACTGCGCCGGCCGGATTGAACGGCCGGCGCATTTTGCAGCATCAACCCGGATTTTCTAATTCCCGAGAAGAAAGACATGGAGACACTTGATCAATCCCGCGCAAGTTTTCGCGACATGCAGGAAAGCACTGCCGAGGACTGGAAGATCATCGGCCGCGAGTTCAAGCCTTTTGCAGCGGCATTGCCCGATCGCGTTCTGGCCCATCTTCGCCTGCTCGACGGCGACTGCGGCGGGTTTCCCGTGGACCGCCTGACGCACAGCCTGCAGACGGCAACCCGGGCTTACCGCGACGGCCGCGACGACGAATACGTCGTGTGCGCCTTGCTGCATGACATCGGCGATACGCTCGGCAGCTTCAATCATCCCGATATTGCTGCCGCCATCGTAAAACCATTCGTCAGCCCCGAGTACCACGCCATCGTGGAAAAGCACGGCATCTTCCAGGGCTATTACTTTTTTCACCATCTCGGCACGGACCGCAACCTGCGCGACCAATTCGCCAACGCCTCGTTCTATGACGCGACGCTGGAGTTCTGCGAAAAGTACGATGCGCCGGCATTCGACCCGGATTACGATACCTTGCCGCTGGACTTTTTCGAGCCCATGCTGCGGCGCGTAATGGCGAAGCCGAAAAATACGATCTACAAATCCGCCATCGACTGAAACCTGCCCGGGCGAGGGATGGTGCAGTGCGTCATCGAAAGTCGTTGACGGTTTTAGTACGGTCGTTCAAAAATCATGCTTCAATAAGTAGAAGAATTCCAACTACGAGGCAGGAGGCATGATGACTGAATTTCCGAAGAGCCCATTGATGGGCCAGATGATGAATCAGCCTTTGCTGATTTCCAGCATCATCAAGCACGCCGACCGTTACTACGGCAAGAATGAGATCGTCTCGCGCCGGGTCGAAGGCGACATTCACCGCTATACCTATCGCGACTGCCACAGGCGCTCGCGCCAGATGGCCAATGCGCTCGCCGGACTGGGCGTCAAAATGGGCGAGCGGGTCGCGACGCTGGCCTGGAACGGCTACCGCCACTTGGAACTGTATTACGCAATTTCCGGTTCCGGCGCGGTGATGCATACCATCAACCCGCGCCTGCATCCCGAGCAGATCGCCTACATTGCCAACCATGCCGAGGATCAATACCTGTTCTTCGACATGACTTTCCTGCCGCTGGTCGAAGCCTTCGCAGCGCATTGCAAGACGGTCAAGGGCTACATCATGATGTGCGACCGCGACCGCATGCCGGCCGAGACCAAGATACCGAATCTGCAGTGCTACGAGGAGCTTGTCGCCGCCAATTCCGATCAGTATGAATGGCCGCAGTTCGACGAAAATTCCGCCTCCAGCCTGTGCTACACCTCGGGCACCACCGGCAATCCGAAGGGCGCGCTTTATTCCCATCGTTCCACGGTCCTGCATTCCTACGCATCGGCGATGCCCGATGCATTGAACGTCTCGGCCCGCGACTCCGTGCTGCCGGTGGTGCCGATGTTCCACGTCAATGCATGGGGCCTGCCGTATTCGGTGCCGCTGACCGGCGCCAAGATGGTATTCCCCGGCCCGGCGCTGGATGGCAAGTCGCTGTTCGAACTGTTCGAGCAGGAGCAGGTGACGTTCTCCGCCGGCGTGCCTACCGTCTGGCTCGGACTGCTGACCCATGTCGGCCAGAACAACCTGCAGTTCTCCAGCTTCAAGCGCACCGTGATCGGCGGCTCGGCCTGTCCGCCCGCGATGATGAAAACCTTCCGCGAGAAGTACAAGGTCGACGTGGTGCATGCCTGGGGCATGACCGAGATGTCGCCGCTGGGCACCGCCGGCACGCTGCAAAGCCATCACATGAGCCTGCCGCCCGAGCAGCAGCAGGCCATCCTCGAAAAGCAGGGCCATGCGATCTACGGCGTAGACATGAAGATCGTCGGCGACGACGGCAAGGAATTGCCCTGGGACGGCAAGACCTACGGCAACCTGCTGGTCAAGGGGCCGTGGATCATCAGCAGCTATTTCAAGAGCGAAGGCGGCGACGTGCTGCAGGACGGCTGGTTCCCGACCGGCGACGTAGCCACCATCGACGCGGATGGCTACATGCAGATCACCGACCGCAGCAAGGACGTCATCAAGTCCGGCGGCGAGTGGATCGGCACCATCGATCTCGAGAATATTGCCATGGCGCACCCGGCCGTTCAGCAGGCGGCGTGCATCGGCGTATTCCATCCGAAATGGGACGAGCGTCCGCTGCTCGTCGTGGTGAAGAAGCCAGGAGCCGAAGTCGCCAAGGAAGAACTCATCCAGTTCTATGACGGAAAAATTGCCAAGTGGTGGACACCGGACGACGTGACCTTCGTCGATGCGTTGCCGATAGGCGCCACCGGCAAGGTATTGAAGAACCGCATTCGAGAACAGTTCAAGGAGTACAAACTGCCCACCGCATAAACTTTATCGCCCTGGAATCAGCATCAAGAGAGCCTTCGCAGAACAAGGCCGACGCAAGACCGACGTTATAACAAGCGTACCTACACAAGGATGAGACACATGATGAAGAAGATTCGCCCCCTCGTTTTGGCAGCCTCCGTCGCAGCAGCCTTCGCCGCACCGGCGTCGCATGCGGACACCATCAAGATCGCGATGATCGAGACGATGTCCGGCGCCTTCGCGCCCATCGGACAGAACCAGCTCAATACCTTCCGCATGTTCGCGGAAATGGCGAATCAGCAGAAGTGGGCCGGCAACCATACCGTTGAAGTGCAAGCCTTCGACGGCAAGGGCAGCCCGCAGGAATCGCTGAACCAGCTCAAGACCGTGATCGACCAGGGTTACCGTTTCATTGCCCAGGGCAACGGCTCCGGTGTGGCGCTGGCGCTGGTGGATGCTGTCAACAAGCATAACGAGCGCAACCCCGGCAAGGAAATCGTCTTCCTGAACTATTCGGCGATCGACCCCGATCTGACCAACAGCAAGTGCAGCTTCTGGCACTTCCGCTTCGATGCCAACTCCGACATGAAGATGGAAGCGCTGACAACCTACATGGCCAAGGACCAGAGCATCAAGAAGGTCTACATCATCGGCCAGAACTATGCGCACGGCCACCAGGTGACCCGCGCTGCCAAGGATTACCTCAAGCGCAAGCGCCCGGACGTGCAGATCGTCGGCGACGACCTGCACCCGATCGCCACCGTCAAGGATTTCGCTCCCTACGTCGCCAAGATCAAGGCCTCGGGCGCGGATTCGGTCATCACCGGCAACTGGGGCGCCGACCTCGCGCTGCTGGTGAAGGCCGCCAAGGATGCAGGCCTCACCGCCAAGTTCTACACCTACTACGGCGGCACCTCGGGCGTGCCGACGGCAATGGGCGGCGCAGTGGCCGGCATGGTCAAGCAGGTCGCGTACTGGATTCCGAACAACGAGACTTTTGCCGGCAAGGAAATCGTCGAGGCGTTCAAGAAGAAGTACAACGACGACTTCTATGTCAGCGATATCTACACCGTGGTGCAGATGGTTTCCAAGGCGGCCAAGGACACCAACTCGGTCGACCCGGTCAAGGTGGCCTTCGCCCTGGAAGGCATGAAGACCAAGGCAATCAACGGCGACGTGGAAATGCGCGCCGCCGACCACCAGCTGCAGCAGCCGCTCTACATCTCGACATGGGAAAAAGTAGACGGCAAGAAGGTCAAGTATGACCAGGAGAACACCGGCTACGGCTGGAGCATGGATCAGAAGATCGACTCCTACGTGGCGACCCAGCCGCACTCCTGCCAGATGAAGCGTCCGGCCCGCCCGTCCTGACGTTCGACTCAGTTCTGCGGCATGGCACCGAAGCGGTCCATGCCGCAATTCTGCCGCGTGGCGGCGGATAATTCCCGAGAAATCGCCTGATTGCCCTGTTCCGAAACCCCGGAGCCTGCGCCGTGCTGCGTGCCGAGCCCGTTCACATGGACTCCTGCACCAGAATGGACTCGCGCGGATAGTTTAATGCGATGCCGAATACCTCATAGATTCCTTTGCCATACGCGCTTTACACCCGATGTCGGCGCCGATATGCTGTAAACACAAAACATTTATAAGGAAGAGACAAATGGCTATCCAATTCAAATCCTTTATCATCCCGCTTTCCCTTGCCGCCGCGTTCGCAGCGCCCGGTGCCGTCCTCGCGGAGAACGTGAAGATTGCCTTCATCGATCCCTTGTCCGGTCCGTTCGCGCCGGTCGGGCAGAATGGCCTGAAGAGCTGGCAATACATCGCCGAAATGGCAAATGCCCAGAAATGGGGAGGCGAGCATACCTTTGAGGTGGTCGGCTTCGACAACAAGGCGAGTCCCCAGGAATCATTGTCGCAACTCAAGACCGTGATCGACCAGGGCTACCGATATATCGTCCAGGGCAACGGTTCCGGCGTGGCGCTTGCGCTGGTGGACGCGGTCAACAAGCACAACGAGCGCAATCCCGGCAAGGAAGTCCTGTTCGTGAACTACGCGGCGGTCGATCCGGACCTGACCAACAGCAAGTGCAGCTTCTGGCATTTCCGCGTCGACGCCAATTCCGACCAGAAAATGGAGGCGTTGACCTCCTACATGGCCAAGGACCAGAACATCAAGAAGGTCTACATCATCGGCCAGAACTATGCATTCGGCCACCAGGTCACGCGCGCTGCCAAGGATTACCTCAAGCGCAAGCGCCCGGACGTGCAGATCGTCGGCGACGACCTGCATCCTATCGGGCAGGTGAAGGACTTTTCGCCGTATGTCGCCAAGATCAAGGCCTCCGGCGCCGATACGGTCATCACCGGCAACTGGGGCGCCGACCTTGCGCTCCTGATCAAGGCCGCCAAGGATGCCGGCCTGACCGCGAACTTCTACACCTATTACGGTGCGACGACGGGCGTGCCGACCGCGATGGGCCCCGCCGGGGCGGAGCGGGTGAAGTATGTCGGCTACTGGAACGCCAACAATGAAAAATTCGTCGGCAAGGAGATCGTCGAGGGCTTCAAGAAAAAGCATAACGACGACTACTATGTAATGGCGACCTACACTGCGTTGGCCATGCTGGGCAAGGCGGTCAAGGATGCGAAGTCCACTGAACCGACCAAGGTCGCGCTGGCTCTGGAAGGCATGAAAGTGCAGAGCCTGAACGGCGAGGTCGAAATGCGCAAGAGCGATCACCAGCTGCAGCAGCCGCTCTATATCGCAACCTGGACCAAGGTCGACGGCAAGGATGTCCGCTTTGACCAGGAGAATACCGGCTACGGCTGGAGGACCGACGTCAAGCTTGACAGCTATGTGGCGAACCAGCCGACTTCCTGCCAGATGAAGCGTCCTTCCTGATTGTTGAGTCATGGCAGCGTGCCGCGTGCGGCGCGCTGCTTTTTTGCTGCACAAAAAAAGTACGGTCGTACAAGAATTTGAGAGAGGTTGCCTCGTGGAGTTCACATTAATCACCCTGCTTAACGGCCTGAGCTACGGGCTCTTGCTGTTCATGCTGTCTTCCGGCCTGACGCTGATCTTCAGCATGATGGGCGTGCTCAACTTCGCGCATGCCAGCTTCTA